>JAYVGL010000132.1:0-17032 GCA_043772175.1 Pyrinomonadaceae bacterium
GACTAAAAAATTTCCAGATTGTCGCAGTTGTCGGCGCATTAATTATCGGCGCGATTTTGCTCGGTTTTTATGTTTGGCGAAGCAGTGAAAAATCCGCTGTTGCCGACGCGCCGATTAAAACGATTGCCGTTTTGCCGTTCAAATCGCTCGGCGCGGAAAATCGCAATGAGGCATTGGAACTCGGAATGGCGGACACTTTGATTGCCAAACTCGGCGGCGAAGAAATTATCGTGCGTCCGCTCGGTTCGGTCAGCCGCTACACCGCTTTGGAACAAAATTCTTTGAACGCGGGGCGCGAACTCGGTGTCGAAACTGTTTTGGACGGAACGATTCAAACGGCGGACAATCGAATTAGAATTTCAGCGCAGTTTTTTCGCGTCAGCGACGGCAAGCAATTGTGGACAGGACAATTTGACGAAAAATTTACTGACATCTTCGCCGTGCAGAATTCGATTTCCGAACGAGTGGCGACGGCTTTGAAAATCCGGCTCGGAAATAAAGAGAAAAAGCGTCAAACGGAAAACGTCGAGGCTTATCAGCTTTATATGAAAGGGCGTTTTTACTTGCCCAAAACTGTCAAAGCGGATACCGAACAAAGCGTTTCATATTTTCAGCAGGCGATTGAACTCGACCCGAATTACGCGCTCGCCTACGCCGGACTCGCCGACGCATATCGCGGGCAAACTGTTGGCGGCGATATGCCTTCAAGCGAAGTTATGCCGAAGGCGAAAGCGGCGGCAAACAAGGCAATCGAACTTGACGACACGCTCGCCGAAGCGCACGCCAATCTCGGACACATTTATTTTTGGTATGACTGAGATTGGAACGCCGCCGAAAAGCAACACCAACGCGCCCTCGAACTCGACCCGAACAGCGCGGACACGCTTCAGTTTTACGCTCATCTCCTTTCAAATACGGGACGACACACCGAAGCACTCGCCAAAATAAAACGCGCCCGCGAACTTGACCCGCTTAATGTGCGAATCAACGCGCTCGAAGGATTATTTCTGTTGCACGCCGGTCAAACCGATGAAGCGATTGCCAGATTACAAAAAACTCTCGAATTAGACCCGAACTACCGGCTCGCCAATATGTTTGCGGCGCGGGCTTACATTGAAAAAGGAATGTTCGCCGAAGCCATCGCCGCCACCCGCAAAGCGCGGGAACTTTCCGCCGTCAGTTCCGAACCGATTGCGTGTGGAACTTATGCTTTGGCAAAATCGGGCAAAATCACGGAAGCAAACACCACGCTTGGCGAATTGTTAAAATCATCAAACGAAAGATACGTTTCGCCATACAACATTGCACTTGTTTACAACGCGCTCGGCGAAAGCGGCAAAGCACTCGAATGGCTGGAAAAAGTTTATGAGCAGAAAGACCCGAAAATGACGTTTCTGAAAGTCTCGCCGGTATGGAATAATTTGCGAAACGAACCGCGCTTTATCAAATTGATGCGGCGGATGAATTTCGGATAGCCAGCGGGCAAATTATGTTCTCACTTTTGTCAGAAGATAGCTTCCGATGAACGAGAATATGACGAGCGGACTCCAAACCGAAAATTCCGGCGCAATGTAGCCGTTTATTCCCAACTGCTCAAACGTGCTGGTGATTCCCATAAACAGCAGCCACACGCCGACAGCGTAACCAACCGTCACGACGCGCCCTTTACGGCTCAGAGACAAGGCGAACGGCGCGGTGAACAGCGTGATGACGAACGGCAGAAACAGCGTCGTGTATTTCTTTTCCAAAGCCGTTTCAAAGTTGCGGCGTTCTGATTCGGAGTCAGTATTTTTTATCTGCTCTTTGATTTCGCTGAGGTTGAGATGACTCGGTTTCCCGTCCAAGTCGTTGAAAGGATTGATGCTCTCTTTTAATTCGTCATTTGAAATCGAAAAAATAGCGACTTTGCCGTCAATCCAGGTTTGTTTCTCCGCCGCGCCTTGAAACCTGATTTTATCTTGTTCCCAAACCGCTTCGGGGACGCGGTAAACAGTCTGAATCTTTGTTTGATCGTCGGAAAACTCGTAAATCGCCAGGTTTTTCACGCGCTGCACACGGTCGGTTTTGGCTTCGCTGATCTCGAACGAGTAAATTCTTCGATCATTTGCCACCCAAAACTTCCCGTCTTTGTTCGCCTTGACTCCGCGACTGCGGATTTGAGCGCGAAGGTCGTCCTGAATCCGGTTAGTCGTCGGCGCAACCGTTTCCTGGATGCCGAAATTAAAACCGCCGAGAACGATCATCAAAGCGAAACCCGGCAACAGCAAACGATAGACACTCTGACCGGCAGCCGTCCACGAAACGATTTCGTTTTGTCTGGATTTAATGACGAAAGTCGCCAAGGTCGCAATCATCAAAGCCGAAGGCGCAAGCTGAATATAAATAAACGGCAGCAAAAACAGCAGATACTTGAGTAGCAGAGTCAAACCGCCGTTGATTTCTCCGGCGAATTTCCAAAGCTCGAACGCCGTGAAAATCATATAAATCGAAGTCAGAAAAAACAGCGTCAGGAAAAAGTATTTCAACAAATTTAAGATGATGTCGAAGTCCAGAATTCCCGTTGTCAAATCAATATAGAAATTGTTTCTCGAAATCAAACCGGATTTTTTCGGCAATTTGAATTTGAATCGTTTGCTGAAGCCGCCGAAGACGTTCGTCAATAAAAGTCTGTTCGAGAGGAAAAACCAAAATATCACCGCCGAACTGACGATCAGCGGAATCAAGCCCGCGCCGAAAACGCTGATTTCGCCGGTGCGGGCGAGTTGTTCGCCGAACAGCGCGATCAAGTAATAGAAAACCAGACTGACCAACGCCAGAAATATCCCGAAACCGCGTCCGCCGCGATTAAACCGCAACACCAGTGCCGTTCCCAAAAGCGCAAAAATCAAAGGCGTAACCGAAAGAATGATTCTTCGTTGCCAGAGAATTTGGGCTTCGGTGCGTTCTTTGCCCTCTTTGGTCGCGGCAAATCTTGCCAATTCGATAAGTCCCAACTCTTCCGGTGTTTCCTCGGTTTTGCTCAATTTTTCGATAAGTTCGCCGCGCTTGGTTTTTATCGCAAATCGAATTTGTCCGACATTTTCCGAGGCAAATTTCGCTTTGCTGTTTTGCGTCGGTGTCGAAAAAGTATTGACGACGGCATTCTCCAAGACCAATTCCGAAACATCTTCGTGCGTATCAATCCGTCCACTTTTTGACGTTATCAGACGCACCTGATTATTTGACTGGTCTTCGTTGTAAATAAAAATATTTTTCCACGTTCCTTTTTCGACATCGCCGTCCTTAACGTAAATCGTATAACCATTAATTTCGGTGTTAAAAACGCCCGGTTCAATCGGCGATTCGAGTTTGTAGAGCGCGGTTTGCAAGGCGACTTTGCGAACGATTTGCGCGGCGAACGGAACGCCGTAGATGTTGATTAAAAACGTAAAAAGCGAAAGCAGAACGCCTAGAATTATAATCGGGACAGTGATGTGAAAATTTCCGACTCCGGTGCTGCGAATCGCGCTCAATTCGTTGTCGCCCTGCATTCTGGAGAGTCCGATGACCACTCCGACCAGCACCGCCATCGGGCAGGTAAAGGCGATGACGTTCGGGACGAGCGCGAAAGTCAGCTGCCAGACCAGACTTTTCGGAATGTTGAGGCTGAAAAAAATGTCGGAATAACGACCGGCTTGCTGAACGAAAAGAATCACGCTTAACAAAAGCCACGAAAAAATGAAGTAAGGCAGAATGGCTTGAATCAGATATTTCGAGATTAACCAACTGATGCGCTTCATTTATTTTGAAAACCGGCGGTCAAAATCTTTTCGCCGACCGATTCTTTACCGAGAATGTTTGAAATTAAACGCCGCAGGATATTTGATACCGCCCGCACGTCTTCGATCTGATTTACAGTCAAATCAGTAAATTTTGAAGGAGAATTTTTTTGGGCGGCAATAAAAATTTGTCTCTGTTCGTTTGAAATCAGCCAGTTTTTTCGGCTGCGCTGGCAAAGTCGGCACAACAGGTGAAAGTTTATCTGCAATCCCGTTTTCTCATCTGCGTTCAAGGCTTGGCGACACTCGTCGCAGCGGTTCCAATCCGGTAAATAGCCGCCGAGCCGCAGAATCCACAATTCAAAATACAAAGCGATGCTTTCGAGGCTTTCAGGCATTTGGGCGGCGGTCGCCAGACAGGCTCTCGCCATCCGATAAAGCGTTTCGTTCGGATCGTGCGGCGGTGAGAATTCGGTTATGAGGTCAACCAGATATGAGAATTTCTGGAGAAATAAAGGGTCGCTCGCGCTTTCAAAATAAGACTGAACGAGTTCGATCTGGCTGATGGAGACCAGTTCCCTTTCTTCTTTTTGGAAATAAGTGAGATTGACGACCGAAAAAGGTTCGAGTCCGCCGCCGAAACGACTTTTCAGACGCTTCGCGCCCTTGGCGACACCGCGCACGAGACCTTCGTTCTGCGTGAGCAAAACGATTATTTTATCCGCTTCCGCCAGGCTGTAAGATTTGAGGATTATTCCTTCCGTTTCAACCAAACCCATTGTTCAAAATACCGAAAATAAGCTTTTTTTCCTATCGGGGCAGAAAATAAAAGATCCACGCCAGGATTAAACTGACAACCAAAAACTCTCCGAATATCTTCAAGCCGTAGAAAGTTTTTTCTTTGTTGCTGCCCGTCGAGAAAACTCCGAAGGCAACCGCGACGAAAAAGGCAAATCCCGTCAGATACAAAAAATGATTCATTTTTTTCTCTCCAGTTGGATGTCAACCGCGTCCAAAACAGCCAGATAATTTATCAATCCCGCGATTTCCAAAAACCGTCCGCCGTATTCAAAGGTAGCGAGCGCGGCAACATTAGAAGGCGGATTTGCCATCATCAGAAAACTTATCAAACCGCCCAGACCGCTGCCGAGTCTGCCGAAGACGTTTAGCAAATAAAGTAAAGTGCCGTCTCTGAATTCAAAGCCGGGATAAAATACTCCGCCGCTCAAAACTGCAATAATGAACATCGTCCAGAAAACGGCGGCAATAATCAAACCTCTTCGAAATCGCTTCTGAACCAGATGTCCGAATCCGGGCAAAAACCAGGCGATTATTCCGATTATTAACGGATTATTCATAAATTTACTACCTCAATTTATCCAGCAAAACTTTAGCTGTCTCGATCTCGACTGTTGAAACCGTTTCTATATTCACCGCTTGAACCGCTTGTAAACAAGCATTTTACAAATTTGCGGGAATTTACCTTAACTTTAATAAAGCAAATATTTTTCCTTTATATGATTAAATCTATCTACGTCGGTTTGCCAGGAAAGTTTGATTTCTTCAACCGACTTTTCGTTCTCGATCATTTCCCTAATTTTGGTCGTTCCGGCAATCACGTCAAAAGGATTGCGGTTGAATTCGTATTCGTAAGCCGTATTTCGCCACTGGAAATCAGCTCGATACAAATCATAACTCGTTTTCACCAACGCAAGCCCTGTGATTACCGGCTCGAAAACTTCACGGTCGGTAACGTGTAGAAAAACGCCTTCGCATTCCTGACCGGCAAATTCCTGAAAGGTTGGTAAGAAGTGTATCGGGCGAAAGATAACACCCGGAAGTTCGAGCGATTTGAGAACATTTGCCCATTTTTTTCCGTTAATAAACGGCGCACCGACAATCTCGAACGGGCGCGTCGTGCCGCGACCTTCGGATAATTCCGTGCCTTCAACATAAACCGTTCCCGGAAAGACGACTGCCGTGTCGGTCGTCGGCATATTCGGCGACGGCATCACCCACGGCGCGTTCGTCTCATCATAATAAGTTTCCCGCGTCCAATTATCCATCGTGATTACTTGCAGATCACAATTGATATTGAATTCTGTATTGAATAAACGAGCCAGTTCGCCGACGGTTAATCCGTGCCGCATCGGAATCGGGAATTGTCCGACGAAAGATTCGTGTCCGATTTCGAGCGTATTTCCTTCGACCGCAACGCCGCCAATCGGATTCGGACGGTCGAGGACAATCATCTTTTTTCCGAACGCCGCGCACGACTTCATCGCATTCGCCATCGTGTAAATGAATGTGTAAACCCGGCAGCCGACATCCTGCAAGTCAAAGACTAGCGTGTTAATACTTGAGAGCATTTCTTCGGTCGGCTGGCGGGTTTCGCTGTATAAAGAATAGACGGGTAAGCTCGTTAATTTATCAATCGAGTGCGCCGTCTCCACCATATTATATTGCACGTCGCCGCGAATCCCGTGCTGCGGACCGAAGAGCGCGGTTAAATTTATTTTCTGATTTTCGTATAACAGATCAGCGGCGTGTCGAAATTGGTGATTCACTGAAGCCGGATTGCAAATCAAGCCGATTTTTTGATTTGTTAAAGTGGATTCCTGGCTGTCTAGTACCTTTTCCAAGCCTATTTTAACCGATTTTTTTTGAAGTTTTGCCACAAGTCAATATCGCTCCCGAATCTTATTAAAGTAAATTAAAGACTCTTAATTCGCTTCAAATTAGCGTCTTGATAAACTTTTACAATGTTCGACTAAACATCGCAAATATGTCAATTTGAGCATTTCAGTTTAAAGTTCTATCATTATAGTTTTTATGAAACTTCAAGAAAAACAGCCGCGCATTCGTTCAACGACGGTTCTAATGGTCGCCCGCAACGGAGAAATTTCGATGGCGGGCGATGGTCAAGTTACTTTGGGAGAAACAATTATTAAGGGCAACGCACGAAAAGTGCGGCGCATTTTTAACGGCACTGTGCTGGTCGGTTTCGCCGGCGCGACCGCTGACGCATTTTCACTCCTCAGCAAATTTGAAACTAAACTCGAACAATATCAAGGGCAGCTCGAACGCGCCGCCATCGAACTGAGCAAAGATTGGCGCACCGACAAGTATCTGCGGCATCTCGAAGCACTTCTGATCGTCGCCGACAAAAGCGACGCTTTTTTAATTTCCGGCAAAGGCGATGTCATCTCGTCGGACGAGGGTTTGTTGTCGGTCGGTTCGGGCAGTATGTTCGCGCTGGCGGCAGCGCGGGCGTTGGTCAAACATACGGAACTTTCGGCAAAAGAAATCGCCGTCGAGTCTCTAAAAATCGCCGGCGAAATTTGCATCTACACCAATTCCGACATTATAGTCGAGGAAATTTAATTCAAAATGGCTATTTATTTGGGCGGCGAAACAAATCAAGCCGCTAAACCGAAATTAGATGATTTAACGCCGCGCCAGATTGTTGCGGAACTCGACAAATACGTCGTCGGACAGGGAGCCGCCAAACGCGCCGTCGCGGTCGCGCTCCGCAATCGTATCCGACGGCAAAAGCTGCCGCCGGAAATCGCGCAGGACGTTTTGCCGAAGAATATTTTGATGATCGGTTCGACCGGAGTCGGGAAAACCGAAATTGCGCGGCGTTTGGCAAGACTCGCCAACTCGCCGTTCATCAAAATCGAAGCGTCGAAGTTTACCGAAGTCGGCTACGTCGGGCGCGATGTCGAAAGTATGATCCGGGAATTGACGGATGTTGCTGTCGAGATGACCAAACAAACCGCTTTTGAGGAGGTTTTAGAGCGGGCAATCGGCAATGTCGAGGAAAAGATTTTGGATACGCTCCTGCCTTCTTCCGACAATTATTATTCACCCGATTCAGATGTCAACAATTCAATTGGGTTAATTGAGAAATCAACGCCGAACCGCACACGGGAAAAACTCCGCGAACGGCTTCGCGCCGGTGAACTCGACGACCGACTGATTGAAATCGAAACGCAGGATCGTTCAAACGCGACGATTGATTTTGTCGGCGGACAGGGAATGGAGGAAATGGGCGTGAATTTCAAAGAGATGTTCGGTAATCTTTTTCCGTCGAAAACCGTTCGCCGCAAGCTGAAAATATCCGAGGCGAAAACCTTTATGCTGCGGGAAGAACAGGAAAGTCTGGTTGATCTGGAACAAATCAACCGCCAGGCAATTCAGAAACTCGAAAACTCCGGCATTATTTTCCTCGACGAAATTGACAAAATTGCCGGACGCGAGTCGGGCGGCGGCAGCCCGGATGTCTCCCGCGAGGGCGTGCAGCGCGACTTGCTTCCGATTGTCGAAGGCACGACCGTCAACACGCGCTACGGAATGGTTAACACCGAACATATTTTATTTGTCGCCGCCGGAGCGTTTCACGTTTCCAAACCGTCCGACTTGATCCCGGAATTGCAGGGGCGATTTCCGATTCGCGTTGAACTCGAATCTTTAACTTTGGACGACTTTAAGCGAATCCTTACGCAGCCCAAAAACTCACTTATTAAGCAGTATCAAGCACTGCTTAACACCGAGGGAATTAATCTCCAATTTACCGACGAGGCGATTTCGACGCTCGCCGAAATGACCGTCAGCATCAATCAAACTACCGAGGACATCGGGGCGCGGAGGCTTCACACGCTGCTCGAAAAACTTCTCGAAGAAATCAGTTTTTTAGGAAGTGAAATCGAAGAGAAAGACCAGAACATCGATGAAATCTACGTGCGCGAACGACTCGAAGGATTAGTGAAAGACCAAAATTTGCGGCAGTATGTTCTGTAGATTTCACACTCATTAAACACAATGCTTAATAACCGATCCTTAAGCAAATCCGCTGCAATTAAAATAGCATTAGCGTTTACAATATCCGCTTTGCTTATCCTAAGTTGCGGCAAACGCAAGCCGCCGCTTCCGCCGATTGAAAAAGTTTCGCAGCGCATCGAAATCTCCGGCATTCAGCGCGGCAACACGGTCGCGCTTTCGTGGACGCTGCCGGACAGAAATGCTTCCGATAAAAGCCTTCCGAATATTAAACGGGCTGACGTTTATCGGCTCGCCGAGCCGTTGTCCGCGCCGACTGTTCTTTCCGAAGAAGAGTTTGCGTCCCGCAGCACTTTGATTTCCTCCGTCCCGATTACCGATACGGATTTCGCTAAAAGACAATTTACTTATAATGATACTTTGCAGTTTGCCGTTCAACCGGCGAAACTCCGCTATGCCGTTCGATTCGTCAACGAGGCGGGTCAAAGAGCGGCTTTTTCAAATTTCCTGGTTATCGAGCCGACGGCAAAATCGGCGGAACAGCCGACGCTGACCGAGGCGAAGGTTTCGCAGGAAGCGGTTTCGTTAAGTTGGAACGCGCCGCAGAAAAATGTTGACGGCTCGCAGCCGGTTAACATTCTCGGCTACAATATCTACCGGACGGCGAACGAAGAGACAAAAATCTTGAACTCCGCCCCGCTCACGGCGAACGCTTTCGATGACACATTTTTTGAATTCGGCGCAACTTACGGATACTTCGTACGGACGATTTCGCTCGGCGGCGACGGCAATCCGGTCGAAAGTCTCGATTCCAATAAATTGGAAGTCAAGCCGCTTGATACCTTCGCGCCAAAGCCGCCGAGTGCGATTACAATTGCCGCCGCGCCGAGAAATTTGTCCTTGTTCTTCGCCGTTAATCTTGAAAAAGATGTTGTCGGCTATAAAATTTATCGCTCCTCCGATCCGAATCAGCCGAAATCCGAATGGCTTCTAATCACGCCGGAAGTTTTTTCGAGAAACACTTTTCAGGATGTCAACGTCGAATCGGGCGCAACTTATTTCTATTATTTAACGGCGACGGACTCGGCGGGCAACACGAGCGCACCTTCGGAAGTCGTGTCGGAAACCGCGCCGTGAAACGCGAAATTTTATGAAACTCTGCCACTTTGATTATAAAAACGAAACGCACTGGGGCGCGATTAACAACGACTCGGTGTTTCCGCTCGACAATCTGGAAAACTTAAATCAGCCGGACGGAGCGGTCAAATTAACCGAATATACGAAAATCGAAAACGTCAGATTTTTGCCGCCCGCTTCGCCTTCAAAAATCGTCTGCGTCGGGCGTAATTATGCCGAACACGCGGCGGAGTTAGGCAATGAAGTGCCGAAAGAACCGCTTCTTTTTTTGAAAGCACCGTCGGCGATCATAACCGAAGGCGGAACGATCATCATTCCGCCGCAATCGAATCAGGTGGAACACGAAGGCGAATTGGCAGTCGTTATCGGACGCAAGTGCGTAAATTTGCGCGACGACGAAAATTCGCTCGAATATGTTTTCGGCTACATCTGTCTTAACGACGTTACTGCCAGAGATTTGCAGAAAAGCGACGTGCAGTTCGCTCGCGCCAAATCTTTCGACACTTTCTGTCCGATTGGTGCGGTCATCGAAACCGATTTGGATGCGGCGGACATTCGCGTTACAACCAGGGTGAACGGCGTAATCAAACAGGACGGACGCACCTCGCAGATGATTTTCTCCGTGCCGTTTTTGATAAAATACATTTCGCGTCAGATGACCTTAAACAGCGGCGATATTATCGCTACCGGAACGCCTTCGGGAGTTTCAAAGCTGAGTAGCGGTGATGTCTGCGAAGTCGAAATCGAAGGCATCGGCATTCTGCGAAACACAGTCAAAGCAATATGAAACGCTGTCCGAACTGCGCCGCCGAATACTACGACGAGATGCTCGAATTCTGTCTGGAAGACGGCGCGAAATTATTCACCGTCTCCAAAAGTGCGAGTGCTGCACCGACCGCCGCCAAACCGTATGAGCAAAAGCCCTTCACCGAAAAAACTTTCAATTTGCCTTTCACCGTCGAAGCCCAAACGATTGAAAGCGTCAAACCAAATGCCGCACGCCCGACAACTCGCCCGACGAATTTTCCAATCGAAAAAGCGAAATCCGCTGCCTCTCAAGTCTTAGAAACTGTGCCGGTGATACTTGCTCTGGCGCATAACTGGTGGCAGTGGCTTTACGCGGCTAATCAAAGTTATTCGTCCGTTTCGGGTTTCTTGATTTCCGCCAATTTTCTGGTGTGGTTATTTCTATTGGCAATGGGCGCGGCGGTCGGTTTGCTGGCATTTAAACGGAGTGAAAATAAAGGCGGTGCTTTGATCGCTCTGGTAATTTTGTCAATCAACCTGATTTTGTTTCTGGTTCCGAAGCGTTAAGGCTTAAAAGCGCGTTCGGGAATACGCTTTTTATTCGTTATTCGTCTGAGAGAAGCGTTTTATGTTCGCTGTTTCTATCGGCAATTTCCGAATTATTCACTAAATACTTTCCATATCTACTGTTGAATGCTTCATCCGGCGTTTGCAGATTGATATTTTTCCGCATTTCCAAAAGATGCCTTTCGATCATCTCTTCACTGAAGCCGTCGTCAAAATCGAGCATTTCATCAATATCAACGAATCAGTATCAACAATCAGAGTCGAGAACTTTTTCAGCCGTTGCAAACTTTCTTCATTCAATAATAAATTCAAAAATTGACCGCTCGTAATCTGCCCGTTTATTTTTTCAAACTTCTTTCTTTCGGTGTCCACCAATAATTTGTGCAGTCTCAAAAGTCTTAGTCGAGAGTCTTTCAGCAAAGCGGTTTTGCCGATTGTCGGGTTCGTCATCTGTTCCATTTTTTTATTTTAATGTTTTTTTAGAAGAAAATTGGTTGGCAGCTTGATAATTAGCTAACTAATAGATTAAGCTGTGCTTGCTAATAATTAGCCAGCCAATTAAAAAACATTTGTTAGCTAAGGAATTTATATATGAATATCGAAAATTCACTAACTTATTTACTGACACAGGTTTCCATCGCTTACCGAAATTACTTGCAGCAGGCGATGAACGAGATCGGGTTACACGGCGGACAGATTTTCGTGCTGATCTCGCTTTGGAGCAACGACGGACAAAGCCAGATTGATTTAGTCAAAGCCTTGAGTTTGTCACCGCCGACCGTCAATAAAATGATCGGCAGTCTGGAGAGAAACGGCTTCGTCGAAAGTCGCAGATGCGGCGTTGACGGAAGAATGATGCGCGTTCATTTGACGAAGAAAGGAATTCAGTCGAAGGCTTCGGTCGAAGCGCAGTGGGCGAAACTGGAAGCGCAGTCTTTCGCCAACCTGACCGAAACTGAAAAGCTGATTCTCCAACAGATACTCGGAAAATTGAAAGAGAATCTGAAAGGCAGCGTTGCGCCGCCGCCGAATGCTTTATAAACTCGAATCTTTATGAGTTCAGCCATCGAAGCGGTCAATGTAATCAAAAACTTCAAAGATTTCCGGGCGGTTGACGACATCTCTTTCACCGTCGAGCGCGGCGAAACTTTTGCTGTCTTGGGCGAAAACGGCGCGGGCAAATCTACGACGATGCGAATGATCGCTTGTCGTTCGCCTTTGACTTCCGGCAGATTGTCGGTCGAAGGTTTCGATGTCGCCGACGATGAACGAAAGATACGCTCGCTGATCGGCATCGTGCCGCAGGAAAATAATCTCGACCCGGATTTGAACGTCCGGGAAAATCTGATTGTTTATTCGAGATATTTTCGGATTCCGAAAGACGAAGCGGAAAAGCGCAGCGACGAATTGCTCGATTTTATAAGGCTCGACGGTAAAGCCGATGCCAAAGTTGACCATCTCTCCGGCGGAATGAAACGCCGTCTGATGATCGCTCGCGCCCTTCTGCACCGACCGAAGATTTTGCTGCTCGACGAACCGACGACCGGACTTGATCCGACGGTGCGGCAGGAAATCTGGGAAAAGCTCGAAGAGTTGCGCCGCACGGAAAATTTAACCATCGTGCTTTCGACGCATTATATGGACGAAGCTGAAAAACTGGCGCAGCGTTTGATTTTGATGTCGCACGGAAAAATCGTCGTCGAAGGCGTTCCGCGCCGTATCATCAAAGAGAAGGTCAAAAACTTCGCGCTCGAAATTCGGGAGACGGAATTTGTCGAATTACAGCCGACCGATGAAAAGGTATTCGCGCAGAAACGTGGCACGGCGCACCTTTATTTCGCCGAGACAGCCGAGGAATTAACGCCTTTGATAAAACGCTACGGTGCGTGTCAAATGCTTCTGCGCCCGTCCAATTTGGAAGATGTTTTTCTGCAAATCAACGACTAGACAAACTTCCTCGCGTGTTTATCTTTCCCGAATTCGGGTATAAACTGGCTATGATGTTAATCGAAAAAGCGAGGTTAAAATCGTGAAAATTTTATTAGCCGCCGACGGCACGACTCAGAGCGAAGCGGCGATTGAAACGCTCGCCGGATTCAAACTCTCGGACGGCGACGAGATAAAAATCATCTCCATAATTGATATGGCAATTCCCTCGGCAATCAGTGTTCATTCGGAATTCGTGCCGGCGACGACTGCCGAAATCGAACGGGTCGCCCGCGAAGATGCCGCGAAAATTTTAGAGACGGCGGAGCGCAAAGCTCGCGGAATCATCAACAACGAAAAGGTTTCCGTGCTGACGGAGATTCATTTCGGCTCCCCCGACAGCCGCATCGTCGAAACCGCCGAAAAGATGCGGGCGAACTTGATCATCGTCGGCTCGCACGGCTACAACCGTTGGAGAAGACTGCTTCTCGGTTCGGTCTCGGATTCCGTCGTTCATCACGCGCCGTGTTCGGTTCTGATTGTCCGAAGCCAAAAAAATTCGTAAATAAAAATGAGTGACCGCATCGTTAAGATAAACTCCCGCAAATTCGACGGCACGATTCACCGCAGTTGGAACGCCGCGCTGACGGAGCAGACGGATTCCCTTCTGGTTTTCGTCGGCGAATTTGAAAAGGAAGTCGCACACCAACATCTCGGCGTTATCAGACGCGAAACGATCTCGCACGAGTTTTACTGGCTGGATCGCGGCTACAATGTCTTTCGATTTCACGAACCGGAAGGCAGTTTGCGAAATTTTTACTGCAACTTGAATCTGCCGCCGACTTTTAGCGACGGCGTTTTAGGTTACGTTGATTTAGATATAGACGTTTTGGTCTGGAACGATTTTTCGATTCAGATTTTAGACACGGACGAGTTTGAGGAAAACGCGCAACGGTTCGGTTATTCGGAAGAATTACGCGCAACGGTTGCTGAAAACTTGCAAGAACTTCTGTCTTTGATTGAACGAAGATTATTCCCGTTCGATTATAAATTTTGAGATTTGCCGTTCAAAAAATTGACTTGACCGACGCGCTGGCGGTTTGGCGCAGAAATTCGCGCGTCTATCTGCGGCTCTGGAAAACGGAAATCATCGCCCCGATCATCGAGCCGATTTTCACGTTTTTCGCCTTCGGCTTCGGAGTCGGGGCGTTGGTTTCGGCGCAGGTCGAAGGGTTGAGTTACCTTTCGTTCGTCGGGGCGGGCGTTCTGGCGTTCACGGTTTTGATGCGGACGGTTTTCGAGATGACTTACGGCGCGTATTTCCGAATGGTTTACCAATCAACCTACGACGCGATTTTAGCCACGCCCGTTAACGCCGAATCTTTGGCTTTCGGCGAAATTCTCTGGGCGATCACGAAAGGCGCGATTGATTGTCTGTTTATACTGCCGCTCGTCGTCGCGTTCGGTTCGGCGACTTCCCTGTTTACGCCGCTGGCGTTCGTGCCGCTGCTTTTCGGCTGTCTTTACTTAGCTTCGCTCGGTTTGGCGATTACGGCGAAGGTTTACGAAATTGATTATTTCAACATTTTTTTCGCGCTCTTTTTCTCTACTTTATTTATGTGCGGCGCGTGGTTTCCGGTGGAGAATCTTCCCTTTTGGCTGCAAGTCGCCGCTTACTTTTTGCCGACGACCGCCGTTATTGATTTGACCCGCGCCTGTCTAAACGGAAACTTCGCCAGCCGTCATATCTACGAATCGTTTTATCTTTTAATCGTGTCGTTTCTGCTGCTCGAATGGGCTTTGCGAAGCGTCAGAAAGCGAATGGTCGTTTGATTTCTCAAACTTTTTCTGCGAATCATCGGGAACAAATAATGTATGAATGCGTGTGCAAATCAATTTCAATTAAAGGTAGTGAAATACTATGAAACGAACGATTTACATTTTAGCTTTGACATTAACGGCGTTTTTTGCAGTTTCAGCGCAAACTCAACCGCCACTCAGCCCCGACCGGCAACCGAACTATTATTCGCAAACCGACCCGATGCTGAACATTTCACAGGAAATCACGAAGATTTCCAAATCGGTGCAAACCTTAAACGACAGTATTAAGGACTTGCTGGAGAAATTCGCCGTCGGTAAAGGAATGCAGTTGACCGCACGGCAGCAAAAACTACTGCTCGGTTTTGAGGTTTTGAACCGCGCCGAACAGCGTCTGGAAATTTTGCAGAAGTTTCAAATCGAATTGACGCAGAAGGACCGCGAAGTCAAAACTCGTCTGGCGCAAATCGAAGAAAATTTATTACCCGGCAGAGTCGAAAGCAACACGGCGTTCATCGGCACGACAAAAGGCGACGAACTGCGCGAAAGTCGCAAACGATCATTGGAAATCGAACGCCGCAGCCTGCAAACATTGGCGGGGCAAATCAGCCGCAATTTGCAGCAGACATCGGAAGAATTGCGTCAGGCGGAGAGTTTTGTGCAGACGTTGCGGCGTAAAATTCTGCCGCCAATCGAAGCGGAAGTCTCAGATTTGTAGGTTTGATGTTGAATTTGCACAACTCGATTTTTTCGTTAAACTTAGAATCTATGCAATCCGAACCGAAACCGATGACCAAACTCGAAATCTTAAAGCGAAAATCCGTTCTGGCGGAACAGGGCGGCGGCGAAAAGCGTCTGGGAAAACAACGCGCTTCCGGCAAAATGACCGCCCGCGAACGCATCGAATTTCTGCTGGACGAGAATTCATTTGAAGAATTCGACAAATTCGTCGTTCACCGCTCGACCGATTTCGAGATGGACAAACAGAAGTATGCCGGCGATGGCGTAATCACCGGACACGGATTGATCGAAGGACGCGGAGTTTTCGTTTTCGCTCAGGATTTCACCGTTTTCGGCGGCTCACTGTCGGAAACGCACGCGCAGAAAATTTGCAAGATAATGGATTTGGCGATGAAAGTCGGTGCGCCCGTGATCGGCATTAACGATTCGGGCGGCGCGAGAATACAGGAAGGCGTGGTTAGCTTGGGCGGTTACGCTGACATTTTCCTGCGAAACACTCTGGCAAGCGGAGTCGTTCCGCAAATCTCCTGCATAATGGGACCGTGCGCGGGCGGTGCGGTTTATTCGCCCGCGATTACTGATTTTAACGTGATGGTCAAAAACACTTCGTATATGTTCATCACGGGTCCCGATGTCATCAAAACCGTGACGCACGAAGAGGTCACTAAAGACGAACTCGGCGGCGCGATGACGCATAATCAAAAATCCGGCGTGGCGCATTTCGCCGCCGACGACGACAAACATTGTCTGCTTTTGACCCGCGAACTGTTTTCTTTCATTCCGTCGAACAATATGGAAAATCCGCCGTTTGCGGCGACGAGTGATCCGAGTGATCGAACGGACGAAAAGTTAAATTCTGCCGTTCCCGAACAATCAACTACGCCGTATGACATCCGCGACATCGTTCATAACGTCGTTGACGACCACTATTTTTTTGAAGTGCAGGAACTCTACGCCCCGAATATCGTCATCGGATTCGCACGTTTGGGCGGTTTTTCGGTTGGCATCGTCGCCAATCAACCGGCGTTTCTGGCGGGCGTTTTGGACATTGACGCATCGGTCAAAGCGGCGCGGTTCGTGCGTTTCTGCGATTGTTTTAACATTCCTTTGATTACTTTTGAAGACGTTCCCGGTTTTCTGCCGGGAGTCGGACAGGAACATCTCGGCATTATCCGGCACGGCGCGAAATTGCTTTACGCTTTTGCCGAGGCGACCGTCCCGAAAATTACAGTGATTACGCGCAAGGCTTACGGCGGCGCATACTGCGTGATGGCTTCCAAACACATTCGCACTGACATCAACTTCGCTTACCCGACGGCGGAAATTGCGGTGATGGGTGCGGAAGGCGCGGTCGGCGTTTTGTATAAAAAGGAAATTACCGAACACGACGAAATCTATCGGAAAGGAAAGGTTGATGAGTTTCAAGAGAAATTTGCCAATCCGTATATCGCCGCCGAAAAAGGTTTTATTGACGAAGTAATCGAGCCTTCGCAAACACGCCCGAAACTGATTCGCGCTCTTTCGCTGCTGCAAAACAAACGCGACACGAATCCGCC
>JAYVGL010000133.1:0-36663 GCA_043772175.1 Pyrinomonadaceae bacterium
CGTCAAGCATTTCGACATCAAAAGCGTTCCGTTTCGCCGGACGATTCAGTCCGATCAAAAGAAGCTGTCCGCGTTGTTCGACTGTAATTTTAGATTCGTTTGCAGGTGTCATAATTTTTATTTGAGTTCTGAATTCGCTCTTCAACGTGTTTCCGCGTTCTGAGTTCACGCTTAGCGTGTTTCCGCCGCGCTTCGCGGTCGGAAGAAAACAAATGGCGTTCCGCAGTTTGAACTCTAAACCGGAAATCCGTCCGTTTTTATTGCTCTTTCCGCCTGCCGCAAATGTCGTTTTTCGTGTTCGACGACAATTTGAAAACCGTCACTCAGTTTATAAGTAATCAATTTCATAAACGGCGACGTAACTTTTATTTTGTTCCAATTCGTCGTTTCGATTCGCCTTATTTTGCCGATCAACTCCGACTGATGCGCGGCGAAAATTTCGATAATGTTCGGATCAATCTCGCTCGGCGGCACAATGTTCTGCGTCGGTGCTTTAAACTTTCGCCCGTCTTTTTTCAGCGAACCGATCAGCAAATTCCCGAAAAATCTCGAAAGCGGCGAAAAACTTTCGAGCAGCGAATTCTTCTGTTTCCCGTCGGCAATTTCGTCGAGTTTATCGTAAAAAAGTTCGTTTGCTTTAATCAAATGCTCAAAACACTGCCCGACGCTCCAGCCTTCCGCCGCCGGTTTCCAATTGATTTGCGCGGGCGAAAGTTTGCCGAATGCCGTTTGCGTATCGGCGGAGATTTTTTGAAGTTCGGAAATTAATTCGCTCATAGCTTTTTATGACTGGAACGCAAGCGTCTCGCTTGCCCGGGCGTTCGAGGCTTTGCGAGAACAGGTGCGCGAAACGCTTGATTGTAATTCAACTTGATGTCTGTGCAAGCGTTCTCCATTCCTGCTTCGCTCGAACGGTGCAAGCGAGACGCTTGCGCTCCAGTCTGTTAATTTCGCAAAGGCTTGCCCGTTTTCAGCATCGCGCCAATCCGTTCCTGCGTCTTACGCGTTCCGCACAATGAAAGAAATGCTTCACGTTCCAAATCCAGTAAATGCTGTTCGGATACGAAAGCCGAATGATTAAAATCGCCGCCGCTCATCACTTTAGCGATTTTCGTGCCGATCAGATGGTCGTGTTCGGAAATAAATCCGCCGCTTTTCATCATATGCAGCGCGAGTTTAATCGCGGCTTGCGCCTGTTCGCCCATTACTAAAATGTCGGTTCTTTCAACCGGCTGAACATAACCCGTTGCCGCTAAAGCGAGAACGTCGGCTTTCGCGTCGGCAATCAATCTGTCGCCGTTCAAGGAAATCGCGTCCGAATCGCGCAGTATTCCGAACGAACGCGCTTCCTGTGCCGAAGTCGCCACTTTGCCCATTGCAATCGTTTCAAAAGTCTTCTTCAAAAACGCCAAAGGGTCAGCGTCCGGCGTAGCTTTCGCTTTGTCCATCGCCCGCATCGTCAATTCTTTCGTGCCGCAACCGGCGGGAATCAAACCGACTCCGACTTCGACCAGTCCGATATAAGTTTCGCCCGCCGCACGGGTTTTGTTGCCGTGCATTGCAATTTCACAGCCGCCGCCAAGCGTTAAACCGTAAGGCGCGGTCACAACGGGTTTTGACGAGTAACGCAGACGCATCACGGCTTTTTGCAGTTGGCGCACACCCATTTCGATGTCGTCCCATTCTTCTTCCTGCGCCGCGAGTAGAATCATCATAATGTTCGCGCCCGCCGAAAAATTTCCGCCCTGATTGCCGATGACGAGTCCGGCATAATTTTTTTCGGTTTCATCAACCGCGTACTTCAACATCGAAACCGTGTCGCCGCCAAGCGAATTCATTTTTGAATGAAATTCCAGACAAGCCACCCCGTCGCCGATGTCAATCAAACTCGCCGCCGAATTCGATTTGATAACACCCGTGCGATCTTTAACCGCTTTCAGGAAAATCACTCCAGCTTTATCGGCAATCGGCTGGTAGCCGCCGTTTACCAAATCGTAAAAAGATTTCTGCCCGTTTTCGTATTTGTAAAAAGTTTCTGCGCCCGAATCGAGCATTTTCTGAACATTTTCGGGAATCGTCTGACCTTCGGCTTTCATCCGCTCGACCGATTCACGAACGCCGATTGCGTCCCAGGTTTCAAAAACGCCGATTTCCCAGCCGAAACCCCATTTAATCGCGTTGTCAATTTCGACAATCGTATCGGCGATTTCGGGAATCCGGTTCGCCGAATAACGCGCAATTCTGGAAGTCGTTTTCCACAAAAACTCGCCGACGTTATCCTCGCCCCAAACAAGAGTTTTCACGCGCTTCGGCATATCTTCAATCGCCTTTGCCGCGTCAATTGAAGCGAATTTCGTTTTCACCTGCGGTTTATATTCAAACGTGTTCAAATCAAGTTCGAGAATTTCGCGCTTGCCGTCCGCGCCTTTCGATTTTTTGAAAAATCCGCCGTTCGTCTTGTCGCCGAGAATTTTCTTTTCCATCAAAGTATTGATGAGTTCGGGCGTTTGAAAAACCTCGCGGTCTTCGTCGTCGGGAATCGCCGGATAAAGATTTTTGACGACGTGCGCGGTAACATCCAAACCGACTAAATCCGAAGTTCTAAAAGTCGCGCTCGAAGCGTGTCCGATTGCCTTGCCGGTAATCTGGTCAACTTCAGTTGGCGTTAAACCCATTTCGATCATTTCTTTAATCGAAGCCATCATCGAAAAAACGCCGATGCGATTGGCGATGAAATTCGGACGATCTTTCGCCGGAACAACGCCTTTGCCAAGCCGCGTGTCGAGAAATTCGCTGACTCCCTTTTCGACTTCCGCGCTCGTGTCGCCGGTCGGAATCACCTCGACCAATTTCATATAACGCGGCGGATTGAAAAAGTGAACGCCGACGAAATGCTTCTTGAATTCATCGGAAAAAGGCGCGGCGATTGATTCAATCGGAATCCCCGAAGTGTTCGACGCGATGACCGCGCCCGGTTTCATATATTTTTCGACTTCGGCGAAAAGTCTGTGTTTGATTTCAAGATTTTCGACAATCGCTTCGATGACAAAATCGCAGTCTTTGATTTTGTGCAGATCATCTTCAAAATTGCCTAAGCTAATCAAATTCGCGTTATCGCCGAGCATAAACGGCGCGGGCTTCAACTTTTTCGCCGCGTCAAACAGCGAATTGACGATGCGGTAGCGAACCTGCGGCGCGTCGAGCGGCAGTCCTTTTTTCGTTTCGTCTTCCGACAATTCGCGCGGCGCGATGTCCAACAGTAAAGTTGGAATTCCCGCATTTGAAAGATGCGCTGCAATCGCCGCGCCCATTGTTCCCGCGCCCAAAACGGCGGCTTTTCCGATATTCATATTTTATTTAGACCATCCTGAAATTTGAAAGATTTATTGACGGAAGTATAACTGAATGAATGTTCATTCAGCAAGAGCAGCAATTAAAAATCAGGATTCTCACGAACCTGCTTGACTTCGTTAAAAATTGAAGATATTTTTGGCAAGTCATAGATTCAAACTTTTCTTTTTCCGGCATTTTAAAATGCGCGTCAGATTTCACTGGCGCAAACAAAATCAGCCGTTTGCAATAACGGCAATCATATCAAAACTTAGGAGATAACTATGAAAAAACTGATTTTAGTTTTAACCGTGATGCTTTCTTTGAGCCTCGCCGCATCCGCTCAGATGGCAGAAACGAAAAAGGCAGAAACGAAAAAGGCGGAAACCAACTCCGCGACCACCGAGACCAAGAAAAAATCGCCGGTTTTTCGCGCCACCAAAGACCAGATTACGCAAGTGCAAAAAATGTTGAAGGTAACGGAAACGGGGAAAATGGACGATGCTTTTCGCACCGAGATCAAGAAATATCAGTCGGGCAACGGCTTGAAACCGAAGGGAACTCTAAACCGTGCAACGCTTGAAAAAATGGGCATCGCCCTGACCGACAAGCAGAAAGAAATTCCGGTTGCGCCTAATTCGTTCGCTCCCGCCGAAGGCGACCAGCCGACCGAGAAGAAAAAACGCGGTCCGGTTTTTCGTGCCAACAAGGAACAGATAACGGAAACGCAGAAAAAATTAAAAGCGGGCAAAATGTATGACGGTGAAGAAACCGGCAAACTCGACGACGCGACGCGCGAAGGCATCAAAAAGTTTCAGACGGCGAACGGCGTGAAGGTTACGGGAACTCTGAACAAAGAGACACTCGAAAAAATGGGCATCGCTCTGACCGACAAACAAAAGGAAATGTAGATTATTTCATCAATAAAAAAATAAAAAAGGCGGAGAAATTTATTTCTCCGCCTTTTCTGTCGGCAAAAGAGTTATTTCGCCGTTTTCAAAATCCAATCGGCGATGTCTCCGACGACTTGCGCGTTGACGTGCGCGACTTTCTCGTAATCGCCCGGACTCGGTTTGTCGCCGGTCGTTTCCATAAAGAGATGCGTCAACTTCGGATAAGTCTTGAAACCGATGTTCCGGCGTGTGCCGAGCGCGTTTTTCCAATTGGCGTAATCTTTCATCGTTACCTGATAATCGCTTTCGCCCTGCAAAATCAGCATCGGCTGTCTTAGTTTGACGGCGGCGTTTGGCGCATTGTAATTCTGCAAATCGAGCAAATAAGCGGCGGGCAATCCTAAATAACTTTCGCTTGAACTGCGGTCGGATTCTTTAAGCGATTTAATTTTCGCCGAAGACTTTTTTATCGCGTCAATTCGCGTTTGTTCGACAGGCGAAATTGTTCCGTCGAGATTGAAAATATATTCGTATTGTTCGACGATCATCTCTTCGAGCGGTCGGGTCGAACCGGCAAAACTGACTAAACCGGCAATCGCTTTTTCCTTTTCGCCGATGCGCGGAATTAAGTAGCCGCCCAAGCTGTGTCCCAAAACGAAAACTTTTTTCGCGTTGACGTTCGGCGTTTTCATCAGCAACTGCGCGGCGAAAACGGCATCGTCAACCGTTTCCTCTCTAACCGTAAAATTTTTCACGGCGGCGAGTTTCGCGCCGTATTGCTTGGTTCGTTTTTCGTAGCGCAGAACGGCGATGCCTCTGGAAGCCAAACCCCACGCCAGGTCTTTGAAAATTTTATTGCCGCCGATGGTTTCGTCGCGGTCGTTCGGACCTGAGCCGTGAACCAGAACGATTGCCGGAAGGTTGGTTTTTCCCTTCGGCATCGTTAAAGTTCCGGGCAAAGCCCATTCGCCCGCGCCGACCGTTACTTCGGTTTCGGTAAAAAGATTAGTGTCGGCGTATTTCGGCGTTTCGTATTTCGCTTCATCGTTCACCGCTTTTTCGGGCGGCGCGATTCTGAAACCGACGATTTTCCCTTGATTATTGAATGCAAATACGAAAGTCTCCGATTTTCTCTCGAATTCGAGCGCGGCGTAGAGAGGTTTGCCGTCAGCCGCCTTTTTTAATTCCTTGAAGTTGCGAAACTCGCCGTATTCAGCCGTGATCTGCGCCCAGATTTGCGGCAGAGCCTCGACGGGAATTTGCGATTTTGCTTCATCGGCGAAAAATTCGTAAGCCGCCGCGAAGTCTTTTTTGGCGAGCGCGTTAATAAAGGCTTTCGCCTGCGCCGCGTCGTCCGGCTGGTTCTGCGCGAAGACGTTTCCGGCGACGAAAAACATAAAAAGAACGGCAAAAATTTTCAACATAGATTTTCTCCAATTATAAAACCTGCAAATCGCAGGCGAACGCGAATTCAAATAAATCTTTTTTCTGCTCGATAGCCTGACGTTCGACGGTGCATCCTTGATCGCAGTCGAGTTTCAAGATTAAATTCTGTTTGACTCGCTTGAATTTCAAATCAGCGATTCGATTTTCGTGTCCGCGATCAAGTGCTTCGGCGAGCCGCAGAATCGCGCCCAAACGCGCCACCGTAACGCGATCTTTCTCAAACAACTGCATAAATTCCGTATGTTTTTCCTTTGGCAGAGAGCCGCGATGATAACGCGCGACGAGGGCGATAATCGCTTTTTCCGATTCGGAAAAGCCGGTCATTTCCGAGTTTTTTATCAAATAAAACGAGTGTTTATGGTGCGATTCGTGCGAGATGTGATAACCGACATCGTGCAGGAGCGCGGCGGCGGACAGCAAAGTTCGATTGTGCCGACCGAGTTTGTAAATCGGCGAGAGCGCGTCGAACATTTTTTCCGCCAAATCCGCGACTTGCAGCGCGTGTGATTCTTCATAGCCGAAGCGTCTGCCGACGGCGAAAACATCGCGCAGTTTTTTATCTTCGACATCGGGAACGGGCGGCATTGATTCGGATTCGATTTCGCTCAAATAATCAATAATCACGCCTTCGCGCAAGGCGTAACCGCACGGCTGAAGTTTCTCGACGTTGAACGCCCGCATCACGCCTTCGAGAATTTGCCCGCCGGCGACGATCACTTCGGCACGCTGCGGACTGATGCTCGGAAGTTTGGCGCGTTCTTCCAAAGTAATTCGCGTCAGCAATTTATTGAGCGCGACTAATTTTTTGAATTGGATTTCCGGTTTGGCGTTCGTCGTCTCCGGCGTTTGAAAATTCAAAAGCGTCATCAAGTTCATAATCGTCCCGGAAGTGCCGCTCGAAATCTGCCACGTTTGATTTTTCATCTTTCTGACGGGACGTTCGAGCGCGACGTTGATTTCGGCTTGCAGATTTTCGAGTTCTTTCGGCTTCGGCGGATTCGAGAAGATAAACTTCTCCGTCAAACCGACCGCGCCGAGCTTCATCGAAAAAAGTTTGAACGGTTCGCCGTTTTTCATCAGTGAAAGTTCGGTCGAACCGCCGCCGATGTCAATGTTCAAAAGCGTTTCGTTTTTCGCGTCGAAAAACTGCGCTGCCGCGATGCCGATCAGTCGCGCTTCTTCGACCGACGACAAAACTTCGACGCACACGCCCGTTCGCGCTTCGATTTCGCGGACGAATTCCGCCGCGTTCTCGGCTTCTCTGACCGAAGCCGTCGCCACCGCGATAATCGAATTAACTTCGCGGCTTTCGGCGATGGCGCGAAATTTGGCGATTGCCGCCGCCGATAAATTGATCGCCTCACTCGATAACAAATGATTTCTCAGCGTGTTTTGTCCGAGCCGGACGCGCTCGCGTTCCTGCAAAATGACGGTGAACGAATCGCTGGCGGCGGCTTCGACGATCACGAGTTTTAACGAGTTCGAGCCGATGTCTATGGCGGCGAGTTTTTGGGTTTTCATTTTTACGATTTTCTAAAAACCATACTTTAGCATCTTTGTCGAAGGTTGTGAAAAAACGCCGAAAGACTTGACAACTTTGCCTATTTGATTTGAACATCTACGGAGTGAACACGGAAAAAAAAGCGACGGTGATGAAATTCGGCGGCACGTCGGTCGGCGATATTGAAGCGTTCGAGCGCGTCTGCCGAATCGTCGCCGATCAAATCGAAAACCAGCCGGTCGTCGTAACGTCGGCGATGACGAAAGTTACCGACGCGCTTCTATACGCTTTTGAATCAGCCCGAAAAAACGAACCCGAAGCGGCTTTCGCGTCCCTCGCGCCGCATTTTGCCAGACATTTGGAAGTCGCCGAACATTTTTTAAACACTGAGGCGCGTAAATCTTTCGCCAATGAGATCGAAAAATCGAAGCGGGAATTAAGCGAAATTTTAGAAAGAGTTTCGCGCCGCAGTCTGCCGGTTCAATTGTTGAAAGATGTCGTCGCCGCTTACGGCGAACTGCTGTCCTCGCGGCTTTTAACCGAAGTTTTGCGTTCCCGAAACATCAATGCGCGATTCGCCGACGCACGGCGGCTGATCGTCACCGACGACGAACACGGCGCGGCAAATCCGATTTGGGAAGAGACGGAAAAAATCGTTAGTCTCGAATTGAATTCGATCATCAAAAACGGCGAAATTCCGGTTCTCGGCGGCTTCATCGCGGCGAGTCGCGGCGGGGAGACGACGACTCTGGGGCGCGGCGGCTCGGACTATTCGGCGGCACTGGTCGGCGCGGCGTTAAAAGCGCGTGAAATCCAAATCTGGACGGACGTCACCGGCGTTTTGACGTGCGATCCGCGAATTTGCCCGGAAGCTAGGACCTTGAAAACTCTATCTTACGAAGAAGCCGCCGAACTCGCCTATTTCGGAGCGAAAGTTTTGCACCCGAAAACGATTCAGCCGGCGGTTGATCTGCAAATTCCGGTGCGCGTCTGCAATTCCCGCGAACCGGCGGAACGGGGAACGATGATTCTGCCGAAAGCGCAGTCAACGCCGCGCAAAATCAAATCCATCGCTTATAAAAAAGGCATCACGATTCTGCACATCACGTCGGCGCGAATGTTGGGCGCATACGGTTTTATGAGCGCGATTTTTCAGATTTTTGAACGCCATCGGACGGTCATTGATGTCGTTACGACATCGGAGGTTTCCGTTTCCCTGACGCTCGACAACACCGACGCACTCGAAAATATCGTCAGAGATTTACAGCGCATCGGCACGGTCGAAGTCGAACCGGATCAAGCCGTCATCTGCGTCGTCGGTTCCGGCTTGCGCGATACTTCGGGCGTGGCGGCACAGATTTTCGCCGCGATTGGCGACATCAACATTTCCCTGATTTCACACGGCGCATCCAGCGTCAATATGACGTTCGTCGTGCAGGAATCCGTCGTCGGCGATGTTATCAAAAGATTACACGAGACTTTTTTTACGGAAAGCGTCTGACATTCCGCGCCGCTTTAAAGTCTCATCGAAATCGCTAATGGTCAATACGAAGTCAAAGAGGAATTCTGAAAGCGGAAATAAAATTTTGAGTCGGCGCAAGCAAATGGTTTATGCTCGTTCTGGTGTTTATAAATTGACGGGAGAAAGACAAAATTATGAAAAAACACATTTTCGGTTTGGCGATTTTTAGTTTCGTTGTTTTCGCGGCGGCTTTTGTTTATGGGATTCTTACATATCCGCTAATTGAGTCTGATGATGTGTCAATCGTTTCGACGCACGGAGAATTCAAGCGCGAAATAAATCAATCAGAAACTATTTCGCCGGATGTCGCGCAGGCGGTTTACAGCGTCAAAACGAAAACGCTGACGTGGCGGGGCGCATTGCCAAACGAAAAAGCGGCGACGCATTTTAATTTATGGACTAGAGACCGCGTGAATTTCACTTTCATCGGTTTGATACCAGTGGAAAATATGGCGGGCGGCAAATCCCATATTCCCAGCGAATTGAGCCGGAGTCTAAGCAAACTCGCGCCGTCGGATAATCTTTACCTGATTGGAGCCGGTAACAACGGAGACGAAAACGAGAAATTTATGTCCAATGTAGACAATGCCGTTCCGGTAACGATTGATTACGGCGAATAACCAAGCCAAAAATAAATCTCAAAAAAATCGCAAGTCTGTTTTTCCGCTTCGTTCTTCTCGAAAAGTTACGAAGTTAGAAGAAGAACAGACTTTTTAATTTTTTGGTTTAAATTTTTTGAGAGGACAAAATTTATGAAAAAGATTTCAGTCGGATTGTTTATTTGCTCGATGATTTTTTCGGCTTGCAGTTCTTATAAATCAAGCTCGAATGCAAACGTCGCTTCCCGAACGTCGGAGAAAGATGTCGCTTATTCGACCGAGCCGGTATTGACTCAAAATAATTCGTCATCAAATTCGATGGCAATGAATGCGCCGTCAGCCAAGCCGATGCCGCTTGCGGAAGGCGATGATTACAAAGCGGAGCGGCAGACGAGCGGCGAACGATATGCGGAGATTGCGGAAAATCCGTTTCTCGATGTCAAACGTGCGCCGCTTTCGACGTTTTCGATTGACGTTGACACGGCTTCTTATGCAAACGTGCGGCGTTATTTGAACGACGGGCAGATGCCGCCGTCGGACGCGGTTCGCATCGAAGAACTCGTTAATTATTTTGAATACGACTATCCGCAGCCGATTGGCGACGTGCCGTTTTCGGTGAATACGGAAGTCGCCAACGCGCCCTGGAACGCCAGACACAAAATCGTTTCCATCGGTTTGCAGGGCAAAAAAGTTTCGATGGAAGACGTGCCGCCGACCAATCTGGTTTTTCTGATTGACGTTTCCGGTTCGATGAATACGCCCGACCGTCTGCCACTGGTGAAATCCGGTTTGCGGCAATTGACCGAACAGCTTTCGACGAAAGACCGCGTGGCAATCGTCGTCTATGCGGGCAAAAGCGGTTTGGTTTTGGATTCGACGAATAATCGAAACGAGATTCTGGCGGCGTTAAATAACCTCGAAGCGGGCGGTTCGACCAACGGCGGGCAGGGAATTCAGCTCGCCTACAAAGTCGCGCTCGACAACTTTATTCAAGGCGGCAACAATCGCGTGATTTTGGCGACCGACGGCGATTTTAACGTCGGGCTGCAAAGCGATAACGAGTTGGTCAATCTGATCGAAGCGAAACGGCGGACGGGAATTTTCCTTTCGGTTCTAGGTTTCGGCGCGGGCAACACGAACGATTCGATGATGGAAAAACTCGCCGATAAAGGCAACGGCAACTACGCCTACATTGATTCGCAGGCAGAAGCGCGTAAGGCTCTGGGCGAACAGGTCGCCGGAACTTTATTCACGATTGCCAAAGATGTCAAAATTCAAGTCGAATTTAATCCAGCAAAAATCGCGGGTTATCGGCTCATCGGCTATGAAAATCGTCTGCTTGCCAACAAAGATTTCAACGATGACGCGAAAGATGCCGGAGACATCGGCGCGGGACATTCGGTAACGGCACTCTACGAAATCGTTCCCGCCGGTCAAGCGATTGAAAACGACGGCATCGAATTGAAATACTCGCCAACTGCGCCGTCCGAAGCGGATTTCAACGACGAACTTTTAACCGTTAAACTGCGCTACAAAGAGCCGAACGGCTCGCAGAGCAAATTATTAACGCAGGGTTTGTTGGACAAAGGAAACTCCATCGAAAACGCTTCGGATAATTTAAGGTTTGCGTCAGCAGTCGCCGAATTCGGAATGCTTCTGCGCGGTTCGCGGTATAAAGGAAGCGCGAATTTCGGCGATGTTGCAAATCGCGCACAAAATTCGCTCGGCAGCGATTTGAAAAGCTATCGGAGTGATTTTCTTGATTTGG
This sequence comes from Pyrinomonadaceae bacterium, assembly GCA_043772175.1. Classification (GTDB taxonomy): domain Bacteria; phylum Acidobacteriota; class Blastocatellia; order Pyrinomonadales; family Pyrinomonadaceae. The sequence continues at coordinate 11,060 of JAYVGL010000133.1, forward strand.
TCAGAAAGGGAAATCGTCTGCGAAACAGCTAAATTCGCCATTTCGCTGTTGTTATTTAATGTCTTTCGGACAGCGAAGTCTTGGAAAGCCGGCGAAACTGCTTATTGTTCACTGTCAACCGTTCGCTATTAAACGAGAAAATCCTTCCTGTTTGATAGCGAACAGTTGATAGTGAACAATTGCCTCCATTAAATTATTCGCCGATTCCGAATTCACGTTATTATTGAACAGTTTCACCCGCTTACCGTATAGTTCAAAACTTTCACAAGTCATTTACGCACTGATTACCGGAAAATACATTTACTGTTACAGCACGCTAGTCAAAGCTATGCAATTTCATTGCAAGAATTTATTATGATTTCTTTTCTTAACTTAAAAAGAATAAATCGAGCAAATTTCATTTGCGTTCCGATTCTTAAACCTCTGCACTTCCAGTGCAGAGTTGTTTAGTTTTTATTCAGAATTTCCTGAATATCCTCGATAATTCCGTCCGGCTCAAACGGTTTGGTGTGATATTTTTGAAATCCGGCATCGAAGGCGCGACGTTTGTCGTCGTTTGAAGCGAACGCGCTCAAAGCCAGCGCGGGAATGCTGCCGCCGTCGGCGGCGGGCAATTGACGAATGTGTTTGATAAGCGAATAACCGTCTTCTTCGGGCATCGCTAAATCCGAGACGAGGATGTCGGGCAAATCATTCTCCGATTCGCGCAGTAATTCCAACGCCTTCCGCGCCGATTCCGCGCTTTTGACCACCGCGCCCGATTGTTCGAGGAAAAGATGCAGCACTTCGCGTGAGTCCGCGTCATCTTCGATAATCAAAATCTTGATGTCCGCCAGCGGCTTTGAGGTTGCTGACGGCGGTTTCGATTGATGAATCGGCTGATAAATCTCCGCACCTTCGAGCGGCAGAGTAACGGTGAACGCCGCGCCCTGCCCGATGCCCGCGCTTTCCGCTCTGACTGTTCCGTCGTGTTTTTCCGCCAGGATTTTAACGATTGACAAGCCCAAACCCAAACCGCTGCGGTTGCGCGAAGTCTGATTTTCGCCTTGCTGGAACTGCTGGAAAATCGTCGGCAGCGATGCCGCGTCAATGCCTTGCCCGTTGTCTCTGACGGCGACCTGCACCACTTCCGCGCCGGTTCGTAGGCTGACTTCGATGATGCCGCCGTCGGGCGTAAATTTTATCGCGTTCGACAGAAGATTATTGAAAATCTGCTGCAGGCGAATCGCATCGCCGAACACGCCGATATTTTGCCGGTCGGCGTTAAATTTCAGAGTGATATGCCGCGTATCAGCGGTCGGAGTTTGCGCCAGACAAACGCTTTCGATGACTTCGTAAAGATTCAGCGGGCGCAGTTCGAGCCGCATTTTCCCCGACGCGACCCGCGACGAATCAACCAGATCGTCAATTAGCTTCGCCTGCGAACGTGCGCTTCTTTCGATGGTTTCGAGCGCGTTGCGCTGCGTTAAATCGTCAACTTTTTTATTTAATAAAATCTTCGTCCAACCCAGAATCGCGTTCAGAGGCGACCGTAATTCGTGCGAGACGACGGCGAGGAAAAAATCTTTGGTGCGGTTGGCTTCTTCGGCTTCGCTGCGGGCTTTTTTTTCGCGGTCGTAAATCTTCATCAATTCTTCGTTGGCGAGTTTTCTATCCGTAATTTTCCGCACGATTCCCATCATCGTTTGCGGATTGCCTGCCGCATCGAGATACGATTTGCCGCGAGCCGCAATCCAGTGAATGTTGCCGTCCGCATAAATCACGCGGTATTCGGTGTCGTAATCTCTGCCGTAAGTCTGCGATTCTTCGAGTGCGGCTTTGACCTGCGGCAAGTCTTCCGGGTGAACGATGTCCAGAAATTTCTCGAAAGTGAAAATCCCGTGCGAGGCAATCTCAAACAGTTCGTTGCATTTCGGAGTCGAATAAATTTTGTCTCCGGTCAAATCCCAGAACCATAAACCGATGTCGGCATTCTCGGCGGCGAACAATAGTCGTTCGCTATTTTCCTTGTAATACTCGATTTCCTTTTCGCGCAAAGTAACTTCCTGAGCGCAAAAGAAAATTACGCCGTCGGCGGAAATCGGATGCAGATAAAATTCGATGCTGATAATGTCGTCGGCACTAACGCGAAAATCCAGCAGCGTTTTAGACTGCGTTCCTCCGGCGGCTTCCGCAACGGCGTTTTCGAGTGCGGCGGCGGTATATTCGGAGGCTTGCCAGTAAACCGTTTCAGAGAATTTTTGCCCGATCAGCAGCTGCGGGTCGGTCGTCGTCCGCTTGAAAACCTTGCCGTCCAGATTCAAAACGAAGCCTTCGGAGGTAAGTGTTCCGAAAAAGGCGAAGACGTTTTCAAAAATCGCCCGACTTTGAGGTTCAGAAAAAAAATCCATATTCATACCCGAAATCTCGCGCGACTTTCGCTTTCTTTCGACATTGTTTACCATAAGGCATCAGACTCTCATCGGCAACAGGTGTCAATAAGTTGGGGAGAAACCGATAATTTTTGACATCAATAAAGATGAATCCCGTCTCGAAAATCAAAATCCGGCGGGTTTCCGGTTGTCGGTCGCTTCGGCGACTGACTCCGGCGATTGTCGGTTATCCGAGAAATATCAACTGTCGTGCCGCAGCCTGAAGTCAAATAAAGTATGAATTCGATGCATCTGAATTAACTTCATCTTTTGAATAAGCGTGTATCAAAGTATTGCGAAGTGCAGCCGGACAATTTCCTGCAAAACTCTCAAATACAGCTAAATACAGTTTACCCGTCATATCTAGGAACAATGGCACGTTCATTGCGAACGTCCGAACCGTAGTTAACCGTTTGGTAGATCAGCATAGAGAAACTTCTTTTTGGGAACGGGGAGAGTGAAAGAATGAGGCGAGCAAAAGAAAAGCCCGCCTCATTTTCTTTTGCTCGAAAAAGTGTTTTTTGCCGGGATTGCTGATGGACTAAATCGTTTGACTTTTTATTATTTCAAAATTTTTACCGACGACTTTTTGCTTTGCCCGCCTGCGCCTGACTTGAAAACAACCGCTATAATTTTCTAATCTAGTAAAGATGATAAATCAAAAACGAAAAACCGCTTCTGCATAAAGTATTCTCCTCTGCAAAGATATTGTTAACTCGTTTTTCGAGCAATCGAAGATTTTAGGTTCTACTAACTATATGGCAAATAAAGCATTGGTGATTGACGACGACGTTCCGACTCTGGAATTTATGAGATTTCAGTTGGAGTCCGAGGGCTTTCAGGTTTCAACAGCGGAACGCGGGGAAAACGGAATTAAATTGGTTGCGGAGAATGAATTCGACATCATTCTGACCGATCTCAATCTGCCGGATTTTAACGGCATCGAAATGGTGCGCCGCTGTAAGGAAATCGCGCCTGACACGGAAATTATAATGATTACCGGCGACGGTTCGATGGACAAAGCTATCGAAGCGACCAAAGCCGGGGCGTTCCATTACATCGAAAAACCCATCGAATTTGAAGAACTTTTTCTTCTGATCGGGAAAGCGATTGACCGCAAACGGCAGTCGGCGGAAATCAAGGAACTGCGCGGCAAACTTTCCTCGCGCAATTCTTATGAAGGCGTGATCGGCGGAAGTCGTTCGATGCAGGACATTTACGAGATCATCGAATCGGTCGCCGAATCGGATGCCAACATTTTGATTTTGGGCGAATCCGGCACGGGAAAAGAAGTTGTCGCCAACGCGATTCATTATAAAAGCCATCGCTCGAAAAAGCCGTTCGTTAAATTAAACTGCTCGGCACTGCCGAAGGATTTGATCGAATCGGAACTTTTCGGACACAAAAAAGGCTCGTTCACCGGCGCAATCGGCGACAAGGAAGGTTTTCTCGGACGCGCCGACGGCGGCAGTCTTCTGCTCGACGAAATCGGCGAAATGCCGATGAGCTTACAGCCGAAACTGCTTCGCGTTTTGCAGGAAAGGATTTATTACCGCGTCGGCGATGACAAACCGCAGTCGGTTGATTTCAGATTGATTTCTTCGACCAATCGAAGTCCTTTCGATGCGATTCAGGACGGCAATCTGCGCGAAGATTTGTATTACCGAATCAACACCATCGAGATAAAAATCCCGCCGCTGCGCGAACGGATGGAAGACGTGCCGATGCTCGCCGAGCATTTTCTGGAAATTTACGCCGAAAAATACAAACGCGAAACAAGCGAATTTTCCGAGAAAGCCTACGAACAAATGCTCAATTACAATTGGCGCGGCAACGTGCGCGAGCTTCAGCACGTTATCGAACGGGCGATTTTGTTGTCGAAGGGCGGCAAAATCAATGAACTGAACATCCCGAAAAACCTCGACGGCGCGATTTCGATGGCGAGTATTTCAAAAAATATCGCCAGACCAACCGCCTTATCGAGCGGCGGGGGAAAATCTTTCGCTGTCGGAACCGGAACGATTGCTTTGTCCGACACCGGTTTGACGGGCGAAGAATTGTTTGAAAAAGTCGGCAAGTTCATCGTCGAAAATCTACCCGAACCCGTTGACGGCGCAGAACAGAGCGATGTCTTCAACTCCCTGGAGAGCGGAGTCGTGCTGGCGGCGTTAAAACGCACCAACGGCAATAAACAAGCTGCCGCCAACCTCTTGGGACTGTATCGTCCGCGACTTTATGGAATGATTAAGCGGCACAACATTGACGATAAAGTTTGAGATGTTAATCTCAAACTTTATCGTCAATGTTGTTGAACTTCAAACAATAAATTTTCCGAAAATGTTACAAAGAAATTTGAGGCTTGCTATTTTGAATTGGAAACACTCGGAACTTTAACCTCGACGTTAATGTCCTTGATTTCTTTCTTATCTCCATTGGTGTTTAAAACATAAATTGTTCCGGTAATAATTGCGACGATAATAATCATCGTAATCGCCCATATTAAATTAATTCCAGTGCTATTTTTACCTTCCATAAATTTATTTCCGTCTCTAACAGTTTTAGTTTATACAAGGTATTTTAAAAATTCTAGACCTACTATTTTGAATTTGAAGCAGATGGAACTTTGATTTCTAAATTTACGTCTTTGGTTTCCTTTCGGTTTCCGCTTAAAAAACCGCTGTAATATACCGCTCCGGCGATGATGGCGACGATGATGATCGTCGTAATCGCCCATATCAAACTATTTCCGGTGTTATTTTCACCTTCCATAAATTTATCTCCGTGTTGTGTATGGATTTGCTCTCTTTTGAAAGCATCAAACCTCTTTAGGCAAGGATAATGCCAATGAAATTTTCAGCCGATTCGATGACATTTGAAAGCTGAATGAACATCGTTTGAATCTTTTTGCATTGAACAGATACAATGAAACAAAAAATGCTGTATGAGGATTTATACAAACCGTTATCCGACAAGAGTTTCCTCCGCAATAATTTACGAGCGATCCCTTGCCGCGTTCGATCAGCCGACTTCGACCGGTGAATTCGGCGGCATAACTATTGCTCAGTGGGATTATCTGAAGCAAAAATTTTCTTTATGCTCTGGAGGAAAAACCGGAGTGGTTGAACTCATTTGAAGTGCTGAAGTCTTTGAACAACATAAAAGATAAAAGCAAAACGTCGAGCTTTCCATATCTGGTTCTGGCGGTTTCTCTCCTGCTAACTTCCATCGTAACCTACAACTTTTATCAGGGCGCGAAAAGCAAAGACAAAATCAGATTCACGAGCGAAACCAATCGTTTGCAGTCGGCGTTTGAGAACAAAATAAATTTGTATATTGCGCTTTTAAAAGGCGGACGCGGATTTATCGAATCAAGCCGAACCATCAACCGCGAAAGCTTCGCCGAATATGTCAAAAGTCTCGAACTGGAAAAAAATTACACCGGCATTCAGGGAATCGGTTACGTTCAAATCGTTTCGTCCGGCGAACGCGCCGCTTTCGTCGAGAAGATGAAGACTGAAGGCTTTGCCGACTTTGAGATATTTCCCGCCGCCGAAAAAAAAGATTACCAGGTCATTTCTTATCTTGAACCGTTCAACGGGCGCAATCGAAAGCTCGTCGGTTTCGACGTTTCATCGGAAAAAAGTTGGAGTGAAGCGGCAAATCGCGCTGCTGCGACCGGCGAAGCGGCGGCAAGCGGCAAAGTAACACTGCCGCAAGACGACGGCGTAGAAGCGCAGTCGGGATTCTTGATTTATCTGCCGATTTATAAAAACGCCGATTCGACGGTCGGAATGCAGACGAAAGATGCCAGCGGTTATATTTACAGTCCGTTTCGCGCCGACGGTTTTTTGAAGGAAGTGCAAAACAATCAATCGGCGGCGGACATTTCCATAAGAATTTATGACGGCGCGGCGGACGAAGCACACTTGCTGATGCAGACCGCCGAACAAAAATCGGAAGGCGGCGAAAACCGCATCGGGCAAACGTATTCGGCGCAAAAAGATTTAGCCGTAACGGGCAAAAACTGGATCGTTCAATTCGATTCGCTGCCCGCTTTTGCCGCGCAGTCGAGCGTTAGCTGGACACCGATAATTCTCGCAACCGGCGTGATTCTGAGTCTTTTACTGTCCGGGATGACATATTGGGAAACTTTCGCCCGCATCAAATTGGAGGCGACCGCCGCCGAATTGTATGAATTGGAGCAGCAAAAACAAGGATTGCTGGAAAAAGAACAAAAGGCGCGGTTGTCCGCCGAACAAGCCAACAAAACGAAAGACGAATTTATCGCCGTCGTTTCCCACGAATTGCGAACGCCTCTGAACACGATTGCCGGTTGGTCGCGGATTTTGAAAAGCAGTGATTTATCAGATAATACGAGGAAACTGGCACTCGAAAAAATCGAAAAAAATCTTCGCCTGCAAACGAAGTTAGTCGAAGTGCTGCTTGATTATTCGCAAATCGTCGCCGGCACTGCCCGACTTGAAGAAAGGGAATTCAGCTTTTCCGGGATTTTTGAAAACACTTATTCCGAGATGGAACCGACAGCGCAGGAGAAAAATGTCGAGTTGCTCAAAGACAATCAACTAAACGGTCAATTGGTTCTGGGCGATGAAAATAAAATCAAAACCGTCATTTACAACCTTTTGCATAATGCCGTTAAGTTTACCGACGCGGGCGGCAGAATCGAAACGATTTTGTCGGAGAACGACGGAAAAATTTCAATGACCGTCAAAGACAGCGGCAAAGGCATCAGTCCCGAATTTCTGCCGTATATTTTCGATCGTTTCACGCAAGCCGACAGTTCCAGCACGCGCGGTTCGGGCGGTTTGGGGTTGGGATTAACGATTTCCCACCACATCGTCAAGCTCCACAACGGCACGATTGAGGCGCAGAGCGAGGGCGCGGGCAAAGGCGCGATTTTTACGGTCAAAGTTCCGCACTTTGTAAAATCCGACTGATGCCGATTTTAAGTTTCCCAAACCATATCGGTTTGAAAATCTCTTTTTGCTTCACTTAAAGAAAATCAGTTGAAGGAATTAAGCGTTCGTTTTTGCTTGATCGGTCAACAAACAACGGACTTTTGTGAGTAATCAGGTTGATGGCACGGGTTTTGCTGACTCACTCGAATATGAAAGACTTTCCGATTAGCTTTCCCCGCTGAGTCTTAAAAATTCTGGAGATTATTATGAAAAAATATTTGTTAAATATCAGTGCAATGTTCCTGTTTTTAGGAATTATATCAATAACCGCAAACATTCAGGCACAAACCCGTCCGTATCGCGTCGCCGACCGGCAAATTCTGACCGTGCTGACGCGCATCGAAACCAACACCGACATTTATAAACAGCAAGCCGATAACGCTCTGCGGCGCGGAACTCTGAGCGGCGGCGACACTCAGGATGCTTTCGATAATTACGTCGCCGATTTTCAATCGGCGACGGCGGCACTAAGCCAAAATTTCGATGCGCGTAACTCGACGAGTTCCGACGTGCAGGATTTATTGAATCGCGCTGACGACATCAATCAATTTATGCAGCGCAATCGTCTTAACCAGACGACGCAGCGAACTTGGACGACGATTCGCACCGACCTAAGCACTCTGGCGACTTATTACAACGTCCGCTGGAATTGGAACAACACAAATAATATCAACCAAAACGGTTCTTATCCGACCGGAAACACCGGCGGCACAAAGCCTTATCGCGTTTCGGACGGCAATGTTCAAACGCTTCTGACGCGGCTCGAAACGCGCACCGCCGCCTACAAACGTGAAGTCAATTCGGCACTCGACCGCAGCGTGATGAACAACACGCGCAGCGAAGATTCAATCATCAGTTATATCAGCGATTTTGAGACCGCGACCGACAAACTGCGGCAGAATTTCGATTCGCGCCGTTCAGCTTCGGCTGATGTCGAAGACGTTCTGAATCGCGCTTATTACATTGACGGTTTTATGCGCGATTATCGCCTGACGACTGCCGCCGAAAGCCAATGGCGGCTTGTTCGCACCGATTTGGATATGCTTTCGAGTTATTACAACGTCAGTTGGAAATGGAATCGGCAGTATTCTCCGGCGGGAACTTTCGATACGCGACTGACCGGAACTTATCGTTTGAATGTTAGTCAGAGTGATGATGTCGCCGACATCGTTGATCGTTCGGTTGCCAACTCAACCGCCAACTTGCGCGACCGCCAGCGCGAGAATTTGATCAGACGGCTGTCTTCGCCCGACGCGCTGGCAATCGAGAAACGCGGACAACAGGTAACGATTGCTTCAAGCAATTCGCCGCAGGTTACATTTAACGCCGACGGTGTGGCGCGAACCGAAACGAACGCCAACGGACGCTCGACTAAAATCACGGCGACGACCAATTACGACGGCGTAGCTCTGAGTTACGAAGGCGACCGGGCGAACGATTTCTACGTTAACTTTAATCAGATTAACAACAATCAACTAAGAGTCGTGCGCCGCGTTTATCTGGAAAACAGAAGCGAAACAGTTACGGTGGCGAGCGTTTATGACAAAACCGGCGAAACGGCGGACTTATCAATTAACGGTAACCAAAACACCGGCAACAGCACCGGAACTATCAACGATTACATCGTTAATAACAACACGAGAATTTCAGCGCGGCTGACAACGCCGGTTTCGACGAAAGTCAGTCAGAACGGCGACCGTTTTCAGATGGAAGTTACCGCGCCTTCACAATATAACGGAGCGGTAATCGAAGGCAGAGTGGCGAAAGCCGAGCGTTCGGGACGAATTTCGGGCAGAGCCGCTGTTTCGCTCGAATTCGACACGATCCGACTTCGTAACGGGCAGACTTATCGTTTTAGCGGCATCGTTGACGACGTAACCTTAGCGAGCGGCGAAAAAGTTACCGTCAACAATGAAGGAACCGTCCGCGACAACAATCAAACGACCAAAACCGCGACTCGTGCGGGAATCGGAGCGGCTCTCGGCGCAATTATCGGCGCGATTGCGGGCGGCGGTTCCGGCGCGGCAATCGGGGCGGGTGTCGGCGCGGGCGCGGGCGCGGGTTCGGTTATTCTGCAGGGGCGCGATGATGTCGAACTCGGCGAAGGCACGATGTTTTCAATCACGGCGACTGCGCCGAACAGCAGCAATCGCTGAATTTTCAAAAATTAAACTTCAAAAGGTGAGTCTGACGGCTCACCTTTTTTTTTGAAATTCATACAAAGCGATGTTCTGTAATAATACATCTCGCCGGAAATTAACGTCTGCCGGCTTTGTAAAAACCAATGATAATTGAGCATAACAATTGGCACGATTATTGATTGATGGCATATCGGAAGCCGCAAAACATTTTCAGGTTTTTGCGAGAAGGGAAGAACAAAAAGCCGTGGTAGTCAGAAAAAGACTTTCTCAGAGATTCTTCTTGACGAACATTCATATCAGACCAAGAAAATCCTTTTCTATTTCTACCGTAAAAACAAACTATGCAAAGTGAAACTAAAAACGATCAAGAAAAAGTGCCGAACGTAAATCGTCAAGGTTGGAATGTTCAGGAAGTGGCGGAAGAATCCGTCAATCAATCTTCCGACGAAATAACGCGCCAAGTCCTGCGCGGCGACGAAGCGAAAGGCGATGCCGACGAACGTGATATAGTCGGCGGCGTTGATTCCAATGACACTCCGCACGGACGCGAAGAAGCGAAAAAAAACGAAACGAGAGGTGAGACGGAAAATGGTTGATAACAAACTCGCTCTGGAAGAAGCCGAGCGCGCCGCCAATTATGAAGCGATAAAATCCGATGTGAAAGCGGAAGTCGGCGGAGAAATCGCCGCTGGAGCCACTCGTCCGACCGTCGGCGAGTCCGAAAAAATAGATTATATCGCCGGAAATATGCGGCAGAAAGCCGTCAGCGAAGTCGTTGAAACGCAGAATGAAGTCGAACGCAGTCGGACGCTGACGCGAGTTTCGCAAATCGTTGATTACGTCTTTTTCGTCATTTATGGTTTGCTCGTCGTTCGTTTGCTGCTGGAATTTTTCGCCGCCAAAGAAAGCGCGGGCTTCGTCAAATTTATTAAATCGGCGACCGGACTTTTATATGCGCCGTTTCAGGGAATTATGCCGAGTCCGTCGAAAGACGGGTTTACTCTGGCACTCCCGATTATCGTGGCGATAGTCGTTTATATGTTGATTCACTTCGCCATCAACGGTTTACTGCGAATTTTCGCCCACCGCAAAACGGCGATTTAACTTTTATGACAAACCCCTTTCAGAAAGTTAATTCGAGTTTCCTGCCGCGCATCGCGTGCGCCGACAAAACGGCGGCGCAGGAATGCGTTGATGTTTACGGCGCAATGATTTGGACGCTGGTAAGACAATCAACCGTTTCAGATGATGAGGCGGAAAAAGCCGTGCAGGAAATTTTCGTTGATATTTGGGAAAACGCGGCGTTCTGCGATTTGGCGATTTCCGACGAAAAAAATTGGATCGCGTTAATCGCTCGCCGCCGACTGGCGAAATACTTGACAGAGGACAATTTTTTGTCAAACCGAATAAACGCTGCTTCGCTAAAACAAAACAACGGAATTGCCTTTTAAGATCGGAAACCCGTTCTAGTCGAACAAATTCGGCGCGTCCGGCTTTTTCAACAAATTGTCCAACCCGAAATGTTCGTAGGCGAGGCGCGTAACCATTCGACCGCGCGGCGTTCGATTTAAGAATCCGGTTTGAATCAGATACGGTTCGATAATTTCTTCAATCGAGTCTCTCTCCTCGTTAATCGCGGCGGAAATCGTTCCCAAACCGACCGGACCGCCGTCGAATTTTTCGATAATCATCAAAAGCAGTTTGCGGTCAACTTCGTCCAGACCGTAAACGTCAACTTCCATCCGATTCAGTGCGTCTTGCGCGACGGCTTCGGTGATTTTGCCGTCGTAATCAACTTCGGCGTAATCACGAACGCGGCGCAAAAGACGATTCGCAATACGCGGCGTTCCGCGTGAACGGCGGGCGATCTCCTTCGCGCCGTTCGACTCGATTTCAACCTGCAAAATATCCGCCGACCGTTCGACAATCGTCTGCAAATCTTCGATGTTGTAAAAATCGAGGTGAAAAACAATCCCGAATCTGCCGCGCAAAGGTGCAGTTATCAAACCCGGACGAGTCGTTGCGCCGACCAAGGTGAATTTCGGCAACTCCAACTTGATCGAACGCGCCGCCGTGCCTTGTCCGATCATCAAATCCAGCTGATAATCTTCCATCGCCGGATACAAAACTTCCTCGATTGCCGGATTGAGGCGATGAATCTCGTCAATAAACAAAACATCGCCTTCCGCCAAATTCGTCAGAATCGCCGCCAAATCGCCCGCTTTTTCGATAATCGGCGCAGCGGTTGATTTCAATTCCGCGCCCATTTCATTAGCGACGATAATGCTCAGAGTCGTCTTCCCGGTTCCCGGCGGACCAAACAATAAAATATGGTCTAACGCCTCGCGCCGTTTGAGTGCGGCTTTCATAAACACGCGCAGATTGTCTTTGATTTTTTTCTGTCCGATATATTCGGCGAGTTTGTTCGGGCGCAAGGAAAGTTCGACCTGCGCTTCGTCTTCAAAAGCATTCGGGTCGCGGTTGTCGTTGTTTTCGTAATCTTCAGTCATTTATCCTTTAGCGAGCAACTGCAAACTCTTTCGTAGTAGCCTTTGAACGGAGACTTCCGTGCCATCTTTGATCGCTTGATTCAAAGCCTTTTCCGCCGCGTTGCGCTGATAACCCAAATTAACCAGTGCCGAAAGCGCGTCGTCAAAAACCGCATCCGCCGGAAGTTCCGTTTGCTTGCCGCCCGCCGCAATGTGTTCCTGCGTGGCTTGCGTCGTGAATTCGTTGAGTTTATCGCGCAGCTCAATCACCATTCGTTCCGCCGTTTTTTTGCCGACTCCGGGAATCGAAGTCAGACGCGCCAGATTATCCGTGCGAATCGCCGTGACGATTTCGTCCGCGCTCATTCCCGAAAGCATTGAGATTCCGCTTTTCGCGCCGATGCCCTGCACCGAAATCAACTTTAAATAAAGCTCGCGTTCGCGCAGCGTGCGGAAGCCGAAAAGCTGTAAGGTGTCTTCGCGGACGTATGTAAAAATTCGCAATGAAACGTCCGAACCGACTTCGCCGAGTTCGTAAAAAGTCGAAAGCGGAATCGTTACTTCATAGCCGACACCGCCGACATCTACAATCACGGAAGTCGCCTGTTTTTCTAAAAGTTTTCCCGATAGATATGAAATCATTTTGTAATTTTGACGGTTGAATTGATGTAATCAATTTCCAAAATCGAATCAACCAGCATCTGCGTTCCGATTAACGCTTCGTTCGTTTCACTGACTAAAATCCGAATCGGAAATGTTTCATCTAACCAAATTGCCTCTGTTATCGCCGTATCAATCTCGGCGGAAATTTCTTCGACCAATACAACTTCCTCGCGTCCGGCAAACAGTATTGAATTTGCCTTGACGAATTCTCTCGGCAATAAAAGCGAGCCGTTAAAACCGTGTCGAGAACGCATTCGATAATTGCTCCGTTTGCCAAACGAACCGGCAAAACCGCTTCCAGATTTTCGTTGGCTAAACCTTTTTCTTTAGCTACGAGCCTCCGATTTTATGAGCGTATTGATAGCCGATTCGCGCAAAGTAAAATTTTTTGTCCGGTATTTCCGCCAGAGCCTTGAGCGCGACTTGTGTGCTGTCCTTATCAACAAAATACTTTTCTGAATAAGGTTCGACTGCCACAAACTCGCCGTTATGTTGCGGTTCGAGAATCGCCTTCAAGTTTTCTTCGTAGAACATTTTTCCGAGCGTGGTCAATTCACTCAACTCCGAATTTTTCACATTCACGTCTGCCATTTTATCTCCGTTTGCGTTTCACAGGTGAAACACAAATTGTAATGGATATTCACTTTAAGGGCAACGACGCGGAAGTTTTTGCACATCAATAGTTTGAGAACTTTTTCACTTTTCCGCGTTTTAAGAATATAATCTTCAACAATGATGAAGGTCGAGAAAATATCCGAACTAACCACCAATCGAGTGAGCATTTATCTGCGCTGTCTGAACGAATTGGCGACAAAGGGCGCGAAAACTGTTTCGAGCGACGGTTTGGCGAAACAGTTTCATTTGAATTCGGCGCAGATTCGCAAAGATTTGGCGTATTTCGGCGAGTTCGGAGTGCGCGGTGTCGGCTATTACGTCGAAGATTTGCGAGCGCATCTGACGAAGATTCTCGGACTCGAAACCCAGCACCGGATCGGCATCGTCGGCGCGGGACGACTCGGCACGGCTCTAACTGATTACTACGAATTCTCACAGGCGAATTTTACCGTCGCGGCGTTGTTTGACGCGGACGAAAATAAAATCGGGCAAAAAGTCGGCGACACCGAAATTTTCGACATCAAAAACTTTGCCGACACGGTAAAAAAAGTTAAGATAGATGTTGCGGTGATCGCCGTTCCTGCTGAATACGCGCAAGCCGTTCTTGATCGGATCACCGAAGCGGGAATCAAAGCCGTGATGAATTTTGCGCCGATACCGTTGAAGATCAGCGGCGATGCCAAACTGAAAACCGTTGATTTGACGATTTCCCTTGAAAGTCTTTCGTATTTTTTGGCGCAGCCGGGAAATTCCAACGGAAAAAGATGAAACTTTTTCGCGCCCGTTTTCGCTATAGTTGTTAACCATTAACTTTGTTGAATAATTGAGAGGTGATTTTATGTGTTGCAAAGGATTTGCCAAAAGAGTTTTACCGTTTTTCTTAACATTCGCCGTCGGGCTTTTTATCGCCAGCTTTTTCGTCTCGATTGCCGCGCCGAGTTTTCAATTTCCGAGCCGCAATAACCGAAAAAACCATCGTGAATACGACCGCCAGCGTGAAATCGAGATTCAGCAGCTGCGCGACGAGAATTTTCGTTTGAAAAATCCGCAGGTTTTGGATTCGGATAACATAAATTACAGAAATCTGAAATACGTTCCCGCGCCGCCGCCGCCGCCGATGCCGCCGACATTGAAAAATGTTCCGCGTGAAGAAAAATAAGTTTTTCTGCTGAAAATTCAAACCACAGATTAACCGATGAAGATTTTTCTTCGTTGTGTTAATCTGTGGCTTCTTAATTTATGGACGAACAATCCGCCCGAAAACTAATCGTCGAAATCGGTAAGTTGATGTATGACAAAGGTTATGTAACTTCGTCGGACGGCAACATTAGTTGTCGTTTGAGCGAAAATTTGATTTTGGCGACACCGACGCAAGTTTCCAAAGGGCGTATGACCGAAGAGATGATGGCGTTGACCGATTTGAAAGGCAACGCGCTGAACGACAAAAGAATGTCTTCGGAAATCAAAATGCACCTTCTGATTTACAATTCGCGCCCCGACATCAACGCAGTTTGCCACGCGCACACGCCGCACGGAACGGCGTTCGCTGCCGCCGGTTTAGCCATTGACGCGCCGATTTTGTCGGAAGTGATTTTAACTTTGGGCTGTGTTCCCTTGACGGCTTACGGAACGCCTTCGACACCGGAATTAACCGACGCGCTGAAGCCTTACGTCGAACATCACAACGCGCTTTTGCTGGAAAATCACGGTGTCGTCGCCTACGGAAACGATTTGTGGCAGGCGTTCGACCGAATGGAAACTCTCGAACACACGGCGAAAATCTCCATTCTAGCCAGAGCTTTGGGCGGCGCGAACGATCTGCCGTCGGGCGCGATCAAGAAACTCGTCAACATCCGCGAAAAAGCCGGATATTTGCCTGAAAGCGCACGCTGTCAATCGTGCGGTTATCTGGAAGATTCGGGAATTAACTGCTCGCTTGACGCGCAATCGGCAAATAACGGAAACTCGAACGAGACGAAAATTTCTTTGAGCAGGGAAGAACTAATTGCACTTTTGGCGCAAGCCGCCAACATCGGATAAAAGATTATGTATGCAGTTCCCGGCAAAATTTATACTTTGGAGCAGTATCTTGAGTTAGACTTTGAGACGGACGCAAAATATGAATTTTTTGACGGCAACCTCACGGAAATCAGCGGCGTTACGGTAAATCATAATCTCATTAACGGAAATTTACTTGCGATTTTGCACGAAGGTTTGACTGAGAATCTCCAAGTCTGGATCGGCAGTATGAAGTTGAAAGTTCCTGCTCTGCCGCCTTATCGTTACCCGAATTTATCAGTTAGCCCGAAAAAGGCGAAATTTGAAGTTGTCGGACGACACTCGTGTTTAGTGAATCCGATTTTGATTTGCGAGATTTATTCGCCGGAGACTGCGGTTTATGACTGCGGCGAGAAATTCGAGGCTTATCAGTCAATCGAAAGTTTTCGTGAGTATTTGTTAGTTGACCAGGAGAGAAAAGATGTTACGCTTTATACCAAATACGATGAAGAAACCTGGCTTCAAAGCAAATATACCGAAAGCGAAAATCTAAAACTCGAATCGCTCGAATGCGAATTAAGTGTTGACGAAATTTATCGGCGAATCGTTTTTGAATCATAAAAATTAGGAGTAAAAAATAAATGCAGGAAGCATTAGGAATGGTTGAAACAAAAGGACTAATCGCCACTATCGAAGCGGCGGACGCGATGGTCAAGGCGGCGAACGTCCAACTTGTCGGTTACGAAAAAATCGGCGCGGGTTTTGTCACGGCAATCGTGCGCGGCGATGTCGCGGCGGTCAAAGCGGCGACGGATGCAGGTGCGGCGGCGGCGCGGCGCGTCGGCGAATTGGTTTCGGTTCACGTTATTCCGCGCCCGCACGAAAGCGTCGAAGAAGTTTTGCCATTAGGACTTAAGTAAGCCAGTGAGCGGTGAGCAGTGAGCAGTTCTTCTGCCCTCGCTGCTCACCGCTCACTGCTCACTGTTTATGATTATCGCCAGAATTATCGGAACGGTCGTCGCCACGCAGAAGGACGAGCGTCTCAACGGAAAAAAATTGCTGATCGTTCGACCGATTAACCTCGACGGGACTGACCAAAGCGGTTATGTCGTGGCGGTTGATACGGTCGGGGCGGGCTTTCACGAGAAGGTTTTGGTCGTCGCCGGTTCGTCGGCGCGTTTGGCGGAAGGCAACAAGGATTGTCCGATTGACGCGGCGATTATCGGCGTGATTGATTCTTACGAAGTTGAATCATAAATCAAAAAAATGCAGTTAGCGCGAGTCGTCGGAACGGTTGTTTCGACGATCAAAAACGAAACTTTGCAGGGACGTAAATTAATGCTCGTCCAGACTTTGAACGCCGATTTAGAGCCGATGGGCAAGCCTCAAATCGCACTCGATTCGGTGGGCGCGGGCGTTGGCGAATTAGTGTTTTGGTGTCGCGGCAAAGAAGCCAGTTTTCCCTTCAGACGCGATTCGACACCGACCGACTGTACGATTGTCGGCATTGTTGATTCGGATTCGCACGTTTTTCAGGGAAGTCGAAAGTAAAATCTCCGGCTCTCCACTTTCGACTCTCCACTCTCTTATGCTTTTAGCGAAAGTTATCGGAAACGTCGTCGCCACGCAGAAGAATCCGCGTTACGAAGGTTCGCGGGTGATGCTGTGCCGGCAGATTACGCCGGAAGGCATCGAGACGGACGCGACTTTGCTCGCGCTCGATTCGGTTTCGGCGGGCATCGGCGACACGGTTTTGATCGTGCAGGAAGGCTGGGGCGCATCAACCGCCGCGACCGGCAAAGAAGGCGCGGCGATTGATTCGGCGATTGTCGGCGTGGTTGATTACATTGATTTGCTGCCGGACGAGAAATAATTCAAGATTTCAAATTCAAGATTGTGAAAAGTCAGAACGCTCAAAATTTAGCTTGGCGCATTGCGCTTCTTTTGCAGGACAACGAAAAGGAAAACGACGATTTTCTGCGATTGACTCTTGAGAAGATCAATCATAGATTAGACGTTATCGAATCAAACGCCATCGCCGAGAATCCTAAATCTCAAATCTTGAATTTCAAACCTGTTCATTCGAGCCAGGAAAAATTTGCCAACCTCGAAGAACTCGCCGCCGAAATTATCAACGGTTTAATAAACGAAAAGGCTTGCCCGTTTGAACCGGCGGGCAAGCCTTGCGATCATTGCGCGATGTGTAATTCGCGCGGATTTTAAGTTTATTTATTGGCGTTTCTTCGCATAATGTTCGGATCGCCGACATCCGGGGCTTGTTTTGCCGATTCGTCAGCTTTGAAATACGGCTCTTCCTTGAAACCCATCAAACCCGCCGTCAGCACCGCCGGAAACGAATTTCGCGCCGTGTTGTAGTCGGTAGTGGCTTTGTTATAGTCAATTCGCGCTGTGTTGATGCGGTTTTCCGTTCCTGAGAGTTCGTCCTGAACTTTCATAAAAGCATCGCTCGAACGAAGCTGCGGGTAACTTTCCTGTAAACTCAAAAGCCTTCCGACCGTTCCTCCGAAACTGTTGTTGGCATCCAAAACGGCTTGTTTTTGTTCAGGCGTTTTGTCGCCGTCCGTGCCTTGCGGGGCGGCTTGCTGCGCGTTCAAAAGTTTGGAACGCGCATCGGCGATTTGCCCGAAAACTTCCTGTTCCTGCACTCCGAGCTGTTGCGCCGTTTTAATTAAATTCGGAATCAAATCGGCGCGTCGCTGCATCGTGCTTTCGACGTTCGCCCACTGACCTTTGACACCTTGCTGCTGTTTAGTTAAATCATTGTAGCTGCAACCGCTTAAACCGAAAACGGCGAACAGCGCGACGGCTAATAAAATTGTTTTTTTCATCTCTTTTTGTCTCCCCATAAAAAGTTAATTGTTAATTGTTTCCCTTGTTAATGGCAATCGCGTTTTTCCGACAATCAACCATCAACCGTTTACGATTTTTCCAACTTATCAACGGCTTCGATGACATTTTCAATTTCGCGCAGATATTCCGCAAAAAGTTCATTCGCCGCCGTTTCATCGAGTTTGTTAGATGATGTATCTTCACGAATATCAAAGATTTTTTCAAACGGCTCGCCGCTGATCTTTAACTGCCGGACGGTCGCCGCGATGATTTCGCGTTTGGCGACGGGCGGCGTGAATCCGTGCAGAAGCAACACGGCGCGAAACAGCGCGACGAAACTCGTCAGACTGTTCGCCATCAAACTCGAAAGACTTTCCGCCGAAGCCGACGCGCCGATATATCGGCGGCGCAGACGAATCAGTTTGCTTCGCAATTCGTATTCGGTTTGATGACGCAGATATTTGTCGGAGATTTCCACGTCCGCCAGAAAATCCGCGCCATATAAAATTTTGCGGGCGTGTTCCATCTGCCGAAATTCAATCGGGAAAACGTCCGCCGCGTCTTTTAATTCGGCGACCGTGAAATAAACCGGCACGGGATGTCCCATCCGATTCCATTCGCGCATCGGAGCCTGCGCCGCCCGCAAATCTTTCGGCGTAATTTCGCGCAGCGCGATCAGCAAATTGTAATCCGATTGCTCACGCACAAAATCGCCTGCCGCCGCCGAACCGTATAAAATGACGGAAGCCAAATTGCGCCCGTGCGCCGCCCGCAAATCGTCAATCAATGCGTCGAATTGATTTTTCATAAATTTCAAATTCAGAATTTAGAATTCAGGGTTTAAGATTCCAATTTTGAATCCTAAATCCTAAATCCTGAATTCTGGACTTACCAGTCTCCGCCCGCGCCGCCGCCGCCGAAATCGCCGCCGCCGCCGAAGCCGCCCCAACCGCTGTCGCCGCCCGATGATCCGCCGCCGCCCCAACCGCCCGACGAAGAACCGTCGCGTGAACCTCCGCTCGCCAGAATCGAACCGATGACCCACGGCAGAGTCGAAGCCGCGCCGCCGCCGAAACCGCCGCCGCCCCAGTCGTCATCGTCTTTGCCGCCGCGTTTTTTCGATGAACGACTGAGCAGAGGCAGAATAATGAATATCAAAACGATCAAGCAAATACCGACACCGCACACCGAAAGCGAGCTTTTATTCCGCTTCGGCTGGTGTTCGGTCGCCCCGGTCGGCGGTGCGACTGCGCCGGTCTGTTTCGATTGAATCGTGCTGATGTAGGCATCAATCGTATCGGAAATTCCTTTGCCGTAATTTTGCTGGCGAAACGCGGGAACGAGATTTTGTCTTTGCAGCTGTCCGACTAAACCGTCGGGCAGTTCGTCTTCCAAGTCGCGGCTAACCTGCGTGTAATACTTGCGGTCATTAACGGCGATGAGCAGCAACGCGCTCGGATTGTCCTGATCTTTAGAGCCGATTTTCCAGCCGCGTGAAACTGCCAGCGAATAATCGGAAATATCGCGGTCGCCGGTCGTCTGCACAATCGCTACGGCAAGTTCAACCTTCGGATTGGACGAATCCCGAAAGGCGATGATTTTATTTTCAAGTGCTTGCTTTGCGTTTGCGTCGAGGACTGCGGCGTAGTCCATCACGGGCGAAGTCGGCGCGGGAAGCGGTGAATCGCTGATTGAAAACGGCGCGGCGGTTTGCGAAAACGTCGATGTGTTTGCCAGACATAGAAGCCCGAACAAAAATACGGATTGAAGAATCGTTGTGGAAAATCTTTTTTTCATCTTCGTTATAAATCGTTTTGCCCAATCATAGCACATTTACGCTGAATAATTTTAGAAAGTTCAGTTTCCCAAAATCCCGTGCAAAATATAGTGGAAGACAAAAAAAAGCGCGACCCCGGCGAACACCGAAAGCGAAACCAGCGGGCGTTTGCCGCCGTGGTGATTAACTTCGGGAATTAAATCGCTCGCCGCCACGTAAATCGTTACGCCGCAGGCGACCGGAAGCGCGTATGCGACGGAGAATCCGACTCTTGCGCCGATGAAATAAAAAAGCAGAACGCCGAAAACAGTCGTTAAGCCGACCAGAGAAGTAGCGATGACGACTTCTCTGCGCCCTTTTCCGGCGGCTAGAATCATTGAGGCAATCGTGAAACCTTCGGGAAATTTGTGCAGAAAAACGGCGATGAAAACTAAAATTCCGACTTTATAATCAACCTGCGCGGCGGCGGCGATGGAAACGCCGTCGAAAAACGTGTGAATCAGAAGCCCGCCGATTGCCGTGTATGCCGTCGAAGTCGAAATCAGGTGGTCGCTGTGCATTTCTTCGCCGAGATGAAAATGCGGCGCGATGGTATGTTCAAAAAATTGCGTTAAAAGATAACCGACGAGCAGTAAAATCATCGGAACAATCAGCGATTCGGCACTTTGCGAATTCTCTTTCTTCAACCAAATCTCGATTACTTCCGGCAAAACGTCAATAAAACTGACGGCGAGCATAAACCCCGCGCCCAACGCCAGGATATATTTAAGCAATTTTTTATAGGTTTTATGAATGCCGACCGGAAACAGAATCAGTCCGCCTAGCACGTTTGCCGAAGCCGCGATGAGACTAAAAACCAGGAGTTGAACGAGACCGGAGTTCATAACCTTATTGGACGTTTTTGGGAACGCTTCAAAGAATATAAACCTTAGCGCAAACTTTTCCGAAAATAAACTTGGAGAGGGGAAATTTTTTAGTTTTCAGCCTGTGGAAATCCTCACTTTCGGCTGTGGAAAAAATTAAGCAGTTGATTAAATAAAAATCGGGAATAATGCTTGACAGCCGCCGAAAAATAATCGTAAGATGCTTAATAATTAGTTGGAGACGGTTTGAAACGGGAATCGGTCGAGAAAGTTTTTCCGCAAAATTCGGTGTTTAAGATTTAAGCACTTTTCCCAAAACAAGTTTCAAGCCGAAGTTACGCAATAATCAAATTGATTTTACAAAATAGGACGGTCAAAAATTCAGTTTCCCCCAAGTAAAATCATCGGAACAATTTAATTTTAGGATTATCAAATGGATTTGACGCGCAAAATCCGACGGTCGCAGTGTGCTTTTCAACCGTTCGGCTGATTTTAGGGTTTGTTCTTTGAAGATGCCGATAAACATTGACGAAAGCACACATAAATCGGTTTTGCAGGCGGAGACTGTCAAACTGCTTAAACCGCAGTCGGGCGAAATCTTCTTTGACGCAACGCTCGGATTGGGCGGACACGCTGAAAAAATCCTGTCGGCGACCGACGATACGCAGCTTATCGGAGTTGACCAGGATGCCGAGGCGATTGCGTTTGCAGAGCGGCGGCTGAGTAAATTCGGCAGTCGAGTCAGGATTTTTCACGCGAATTTCTGCGACATCAAAGAGATTTTGGCGAAAGCCGAAGTTGCAAAAGTTAACGGCATTCTGGCGGATTTGGGCGTTTCGTCTTTGCAGTTCGACAGTGCGGAACGCGGTTTCAGTTTTCGATTCGACGCGCCGCTCGATATGCGAATGAATGCCGATGACGACGAAACGGCAACCGCCGCCGAATTGCTCGCCACGCTTTCCGAGTTTGAGATCGCCCGAATCATCTACGAATACGGCGAAGAAAGAGCGTCCCGAAAAATCGCACGGCGCATCGTTTGGAAAAGGGAACTCGGCGAACCGATTGAAACGACGCGGCAACTTGCCGAAACGGTTGAAAAAGCCGTCGGGCGCGGCAAGAAAGACAAAATTCACCCCGCGACGAAAACCTTTCAGGCGTTGCGAATCGCTGTTAACGGCGAGCTGGAAATTTTAGAGCGGTTTCTGCGCGACAGCGTGGAAAGTTTGAAAAAAAACGGGCGTTTGGCGGTCATCACTTTTCACTCTTTGGAAGACCGGATCGTCAAACAAACTTTTCAAAAACTGGCGGGAAAATGTGATTGTCCGCCGCGCCTCCCGACTTGCATTTGCGGGGCGAGCCAAGAAATTGAAATTTTAACGCGCAAGCCGATCACGCCGGACGCGGCTGAATTAACGGAAAATCCACGCGCGCGCAGTGCGAAACTGCGCGTTTGTTTGAAAATAAACTGAAAAACTCAAAAATCATAACTCTTTTTTGGAGAAGGACGAATGACTCGAAGAAAAATCCCCGAAAATAAAAAACCTCAACCCAGACAGGGAGGGCAAAAAAGCCGCGACCCGATTCCTTGGCGATATTGTCTGCTGACGCTCGGCTGCGGCGCAATCTTGGTCGCCGGATTCTTTTTCGCGGCGCGACAGCATTTTTCTTCGATTGATTTCGGGATCAAAAACTCCAGGCTGCGGCAGCAAATCGAAAATCTCGAAGCCGATAAACGGCGTTTTATACTGGCGAAGGAAATCGCGCTCTCACCGGCTGAAATTAAAAAAGCCGCGCAGAAATTGGGTTTCCGGGAAATATCGGCGAGCAGCGACGAAGTTTACCAGCAGGCGAAGGACGTAAAGGAAAAGCCGAAGACGACGCAGCCGGAAAAGCCGAAACAGATTATCTCAAGCGATATCGAAGAGCCGAAGAAGGAAGATAAAAAAACTTCCAAAGAAGTTAAAAAAGTCGAAAATAAATTTTCGGAAGTGAAGGAAAAATCGAAACCGCAAATCGCCAGAAAATAGCCTTTCGCAAAATTTTCAAATTCAAAAATGACAGCCCGCGCCAAAATCACCAAGAAAAAGAGAAATCCGTCGCAGACGGCGTTCACGCGGTTTATGCTGGTGGTCGCCATTTTTATCCTTTGGATCGGGGCAATCGGTGTGCGGCTCGTGCATTTGCAGGTTAATCAGAGCGGCTGGCTGCGCGGGCAGGCGCAAGATCAGCGGCGCGACGAACTGAAGAGCAAAACTTTGCGCGGCACGATTTACGACCGCAACGAACGCGCTCTGGCGATGAGCGTTAAAGTCAAATCGCTCTACGCCGACCCGCGTGAAATCGAAGACGTGAACGCGACGGCGCAGAAGCTCGCTCCGATTTTGAAGCTGAAGCAAAGCGACATCGCGGAAGATTTGCAAACCGCCAAAGACCACAATAAGCGTTTCGTCTGGCTGGCGCGAAAAATTGACGAAGACACGGCGGTTAAATTAAATCTCGCGCTCGAATCGCCGGAAATCAAAAAATTCGATTTGCCGAAATTCAGCGGGCTGCACTGGCGCGAAGAACAGAAACGCAGTTATCCGTATAAAAATCTGGCGGCGCAGGTCGTCGGTTTCAGCAACGCGGACGACATCGGACAAGCGGGAATCGAACAATCGCAGGAAGCGATTCTGCGCGGCGCAGTCGTTAATAAATGGCAGGATCGTGATCGGCTCGGCAGAGTCTATGACGAAGAAGAAACGGAACAGCGCGAACCGCCGAAAGACATCGTTTTGACCGTTAACAATTCGATCCAATACAAAGTCGAAGAAGCGTTGGAGAAAGGCGTAAAAGCGAGCAATTCCAAATCGGGAATGGCGATTGTCGTTGATCCGAAAACCGGCGAAATTTTGGCGATGGCGAATTATCCGACGTTCGACCCGAATCGCTATACGGAATTTGCGACGGAAAATTATCAAAACAAAACGATTCAAAGCATTTATTCGCCCGGATCGGTTTTCAAACTCGTGACATACAGTTCGGCGATCAACGAAGGCTTGATGAATCCGAACGGGATGATTGACTGCCGCCACGGATTTATCGAAGTTGCCGGACATCATTTCAGCGATCCGCACGCGACCAAAGTGATGTCTTACGGCGAAGCCTTAGCCGTTTCGAGCAACGTCGCGGCGATAAAAACCGGACTCGGACTTGGCAGGGAAAAATTTTATGGGTATGCTCGAAAGTTTGGTTTCGGGCAACCGGTCGGGATCGAGTTGCCGGCGGAAGCGCGCGGGCAGTTTCGTTCGCCGGAAAACTGGTTCGGCGATTCGCTGGCTTCGATGTCAATCGGCTACGAAGTCGGTGTTACAGCGTTGCAGATGGTTTCGGCATATTCGACGATTGCCAATGACGGCGTGAACGTCAAGCCGCATATTATCAAGGAAATTCGTCTCGCCGACGGCAAATCCTTTTCCGTCACGCAGGCGGAACAAACGCCGGTCGTGTCGCCGGAGACGGCTCGCGGGTTGCGTGGAATGCTGCGCCAAGTCGTCTTGAAAGGGACGGCGAAACGGGCGCAATTGAACGGTTATACGTCGGCTGGAAAAACCGGCACGGCTTGGAAATTTAACGCGAAACTCAAAAGAGTTGACGCGGGTAAATACGTTTCATCGTTTATCGGAATGGCTCCGGCGGAAAATCCAGCGGTCGTGATTTTAGTCGTGATGGACGAACCGAGCGGCGGCGCACGCGACGGCGGACAAGTTTCCGCGCCGGTTTTCCGCGAAATTGCCGAAGGAATTCTGCCGGAAATGAACGTCGCGCCGGACGAACAAATCGCGCAGGAAAGTTTGACGGCGGAAAACATTCCGACCGAAGTCGAGCCGGCTGATTTGAAAATGTCGCCGCCGGACAAATTCGGAACGGTAGAAAATAATATCGAGCCGAAAAAAGCGATTGAAAAACCCGCTGTGAACGAAGTCGAAAAAGTTTCTAAAAGCGAGAAGCCAATCGAAAGTAAAGAGAAGATAAACGTCGAGAAGACAATTAAAAAGGAACTCAAAAAAGAAAGTCTGACGGACGATGAGAAAAAATCTCCGAAACCGAAAGCGGCGGCTGTCAAAACCGAAAAGCCGAAAAGCGACGCGAAAAATAAATCATCAACGGAAAAGGTGAAAAAGAAAACTTGAAACTCGCCGATGTCATAAAATTTATGAACGCCGAAGCGTCAAACTTCAATCCCGCTCTGCTCGGCGCGGAAGTCAAATCGTTCTCGATTGACTCGCGCCAGGTGCAGGCGGGCGAAGTTTTTTTCGCGCTTTCGCAGCCGGATTATCGTAACAATTGTTTTAACGGCGAATTCGCCGACGCGCACGTTTACGTTCCGGCGGCGTTCGGAAAAGGCGCGATTGCGGCGGTCGTGCGCCCCGACAAGTTTGCGGAACACAAAGCGATTTTAAGTGAATTTCAAGATCGGCTGATTTTCGTTGACGACGCGATTTTAGCTTTTCAGAATCTGGCGCACGGCGTTTATCTGGAGTGGAATAAGCCGGTTATCGCCATCACGGGCAGTGCGGGGAAAACGACGGCGAAAGAATTGACGGCGCACGTTTTGGAGAAATCAGGGAGAAAAATTCTCCGCAATATAAAAAATTACAATAATGGTTTGGGATTGCCGATAACCGTTTTGAATCTGGCAAAAGATGACTCTTACGATGTCGCAGTTTTGGAGATGGGAATGTCCACGCCGCACAATGAAATCGCCCGTTTGTGCCGCATCACGCCGCCGGATGTCGCGGTCGAGTTGAATGTTTTGCCGGTTCACGTCGAACATCT
>JAYVGL010000134.1:0-14980 GCA_043772175.1 Pyrinomonadaceae bacterium
GGGCATCGCGCAGCCGAAGGTTTTGCGGGCGACTTCGCGGCAGGACGTTTTCGATGCCGATGTGGACGCTTTGTTTGACGGCGTGGACGGGATTTTTATCACGGGCGGCGATCAAATGCGGCTCGTCTCCGTTTTAGGAGGCACGAAGTTCGCACAGGCTCTGCGGGAAAAAGTCGCGGAAACCGATGTCGTTTTAGCCGGAACGAGCGCGGGCGCGGCGGGAATGTCCACAACGATGATCGTGCGCGGCGATTCGGCGGCGCATCCGCATAAAGATTCGGTCAGGCTTTCGCCCGGACTCGGATTTTTGAAAAATATCATCATAGACCAGCATTTCACCGAACGCGGGCGCATCTCGCGGCTGATTACGGCAGTTTCATACAATCCGTATAATCTCGGCATCGGCATTGACGAAAACACGGCGATTATTCTGGATAACGAAGGTGTTCTCGAAGTTTTCGGCTCCGGTTCGGCGACGATTGTGGACGGCTCGCAAATTTCCTACAATGAAATCGCCGAAGTCAGCGACTTTCAGCCGTTCAGCGTCTGCGGCGTGCAGCTTCACATTCTGGGCAACGGCTTGATTTACGATTACTTCGGCAGAACGCCGGTGCAACCGCCGAATGAGTTTCTTTTGCCTGATATTGAATAACCGATTACGAATTTCAAATTACGAATTACGAATTTCTGTGGTTGAGTTTGTGATTTGAAATTCATTAAAACTGACGAAAACAAATAATCTTTAATTACTTAATTCGTAATTTGAAATTCGTAATTCGTAATTGAAAAATATGAAGATTCACGAAATCAGAACACTGCGCGGACCTAATTACTGGAGCGGTTACTGGAAGAAACTTATCATAATGCGCCTCGAAATCGGCGAATATGAAGACAAGCCGACCGACAACATCGAAGGGTTTTACGAGCGGATGAACGAAGTGCTGCCGTCCATCCAGAATCACGGGTGCAGCTACAAGGAAGAAGGCGGATTCAACCGGCGCGTCATTGAAGGCACCTGGGCGGGACACGTGATCGAACATTTCGCGCTGGAGATGCAGACGCTCGCCGGAATGGAAGTCGGCTACGGCAGAACGCGCGAGACCGGCGAGAAGGGGATTTACAACGTCGTGTTTGCGTATATGGAAGAAGAAGTCGGGCGTTACGCGGCGCGGGCGGCGGTGCGGCTGTTTCTGGAATTGGCGGAAGGTGAACCGCTCGATGTCATCAGGCAGACGCTCGCCGACGAGATACAGGAAATGCGCGTGATTCGTGAACGGGTACGCTTCGGACCTTCGACCGGCTCCATCGTCGAAGAAGCCGAATCACGCGGCATTCCGTATATCCGTTTGAACGATCAATCGCTCGTCCAACTCGGTTACGGCGTTAATCAGCAGAGAATTCAGGCGACCACCACCAACAAGACGAATATGATTTCGTCCGACATCGCCACCAACAAAGCCGCCACCAAAAAACTCCTCGGCGAAATGGGCGTTCCCGTGCCGAAAGGCTATCGCATTCGCAGCGAAGACGAAGTGAAAAGCACCGTCGAAGCGGTCGGCTTTCCCGTCGTCATCAAACCGCTTGACGGCAATCACGGGCGCGGCGCGACCGTCGGAATTGAAACGATGGAAGATGCAGTCACGGCGTTTCACGTCGCGCAGTCGCAGTCGCGGTCGAAATGGGTGATCGTTGAAAAAATGCTGGCGGGCGGCGATTTTCGCGCACTGGTCGTTGACAACAAACTCGTCGCCATCGCCGAACGAACGCCCGCGCACGTCACGGGCGACGGCGTGAACACGATTCAAAATCTGATTGACAAAACCAACGAAGACCCGCGTCGCGGTTACGGACACGAAAACGTGCTGACGCAGATTGACGTTGACGAATCAACTTTGAAACTTCTGAAGGCGAAAGAATACACGCTCGAAACGATTCTGCCGGTCGGCGAAGTTTTGCTGCTGAAGACAACGGCAAATATCTCGACGGGCGGCACGGCGATTGACCGCACGGACGAAGCGCACCCGGAAAACGTCTTTCTGTTTGAACGCATCGCCAAAATCGTCGGCTTGGACATCATCGGCATTGACGTGATCGCGCCGAACATCACCGACCCGCTGACGCAGAACGGCGGCGGTGTCATCGAAGTCAACGCCGCGCCGGGATTTCGGATGCACCTCGCGCCGTCCGAAGGCATCGGGCGCAACGTCGCCGAATACGTCGTTGATATGCTGTTTCCGCCGCCGAAGCCGTTTCGCATCCCGATTTTTGCGATTACCGGCACGAACGGCAAAACGACGACGACGCGGCTCATCGCGCATATCTTACGCGGCAGCGGCAAAACCGTCGGCTTTACGACGACCGACGGAACTTATATTCAAAACAATCAAATCACGGCGGGCGACAACACGGGTCCGGTTTCGGCGCAGCTTGTTCTGAAAGACCCGTCGGTGCAGGTCGCGGTTCTGGAAACGGCTCGCGGCGGAATTATTCGTTCGGGCATCGGTTACGATTACTGCGACATCGGTGTCGTGACCAATGTCGCCGCCGACCATCTCGGATTAAAAGATGTCAACACGCTCGAAGATTTGGCGCGGGTCAAAGCCGTCGTGCCGCGTTCGGTTTCACCGAAAGGTTTCGCGGTTTTGAACGCCGAAGACGAACTCGTCTATCAGATGCGAAAGCGCGTTGACGGCAAAGTCGTCTATTTTGCGATGGACGAAAATCATCCGAACATCCGGCGCAATGCGCGGCGCGGCGGAATTTCGTGTGTTTACGAAAACGGTTTTATCACTCTACTGAAAGGTAAGTGGAAAGTGCGCGTCGAACGGGCGATCAACGTGCCGCTGACTTACGGCGGACGCGCCGGATTTATGATCCAGAATGTGCTGGCGGCGACGCTCGCGTGTTTCGTTCACGGCGTATCTTTGGAAGACATTCGCGTCGGACTAACGACGTTTACGCCTTCGACCGCGCAGACACCGGGACGACTGAATTTTATCGAGATCAAAGATTTCACCTTGCTCGTAGATTTCGCGCACAATCCGGCGGGACTTTTGGGCTTGGAAGATTTCATCGGCAAACTGCCGTATCCGTTTAAAACCGGAATTCTAAGCGGTGTCGGCGACCGGCGCGACGAAGATTTGCGCGAGATGGGACGCATCGCCGGCGGAATGTTCGACCGGTTAATCATCCGGCGCGGCGACCATCTGCGCGGGCGCAGCGAAGCCTCAATTTTTGAACTGCTGCAAGCTGGTGTCAAAGAAAGCGGAAAAAATCCTGAAGTGATTATTATCAAGGAAACCGAAGAATCGGTGATTCACGCGCTCGACACGGCGAAGGCGGGCGAGTTGGTCGTAATTTTAGCCGACAGCGTGAAGGTTGATATGGCAACCGTCAATCAATACCGCGAAAAGCTGATCGCCGTTTAGAGTCGGGAAAAATCGTTACTAAAATAAAATTTAAATGAATAAAAATATACTTTTAGCCGCCGCTCTGACGTTCGGCACAATCGGATGCGGCGCGTGCGGTTCGACTCCGACGAACACCGTTTCGCCCGTCAACGGCAATACCGCCGTCGTCGTCAACAAACCGGCGGCGAACACGACGATCGAAAACGTCAGCGTCAAACCGGCGAACCCGGCGGCGAACGTCAGACAGCCGATGAAAACCGATGAAACATTAACGGCGGACACTTCCAAAAGCGGAAAAATAGGCGTTGCCGAATGCGATGAATACCTCGCCAAATACGAAGCCTGCGTCAACACCAAAGTTCCCGAAGCCCAACGCGCTGCGTTGCTTACGCCGCTGGAAACGATGCAGAAAGGCTGGAAAACCGCCGCGACCGACGACAAAGCCAAAGCCGCGCTCGCGGGCGGCTGTAAAGTCGCTTTGACGACCGCCAAAATTTCCCTCAGCAAATTTTCGTGCGATTGGTAAGTCGCCGCCGTTAAATTAAACTTTTCAGCGCGGATTCTTTTTCATTCGAGAAAAAATCTGTGCTATTTTTGTATTGAAATGCCGACTTCCGCGCCTGAAAAAGTGATCGAAAAAGTTCCCGCCGAGTTGATTTGCGAATCGTGCGGCGCGAAGTTTTCCTGCGGCGCGAAGATCGGCAGATGCTGGTGTTTCGACGTGAAAACGACGGCGGAGAATTCGACGGCGTGGCGCGAAAGATTCGACGGGTGTTTCTGTGAAAGCTGTTTGATGCAGCCGAAAAAGCACGACGTTCCCGAATGCGACAATTCGGCGGCGAAGAAGAACGATTGATGCACGACGATAATAAAAACTCTATTTCATTGAACAACGGCGCGGCGGATAATGAAACGCGGCTCAAACTGCTTTACGAAATCTGGCGCATTCTGGCGGCTTCCGAGACGATGAATGAAGCCGTGCCGCAGATTCTCGAAGGCATTTGTCGTCATCTGAATTTCGATGTCGGCGAACTATGGAGTTTGGATAAAAGCGCGACGGTTTTGCAGCGAAAAGGCGTTTGGCATTCGCCTTCGCCGACGTTGGAAAAATTCGCCGCCGAAAGTCAGTCGTTTGAATTTTCCGTCGGAATGGGTTTGCCCGGCAGAGTCTGGCGGCAGAGTGCGCCGGTCTGGATTGAAAATTTGCTCGGCGAAGACAATGTGCCGCGCCGGATGATCGCCGAACGTGCCGGAATGCGAAGCGCGTTCGCCTTTCCGATTCTGCTCGGCAAAGAATTTCTCGGCGCGTTCTGTTTTTTCTGCGAAAATCGCTGTCCGCACGACGAAGCATTGATGCAGATGTTTATGGCGGTCGGCGGCAACATCGGGCAGTTTATCAAACGTGAACGCGCCGAAAGCGACCTGCGCGTTTCCGAAGAAAAATTTCGCGCTCTTGTCAAAGCCGCTTCGCAGGCGATTTGGACAACCGATGTCGAAGGGCAAAATCTGGAAGCCTACGGCTGGTGGGAAAATCAAACCGGACAGACCCGCGAAGAATCGAAGGGCGCGAATTTTCTGACGGCGGTTCACCCGGAAGACCGCGAACGAGCGCGAGACACCTGGCAGACGGCAATCGTCGCCGTCAAATCTTTTGAAACCGAATGCCGCATCGCCGACCGAAACGGCGAATACCGATATTACGCCATTCGCGGCGTGCCGGTTTTCAATCCCGACGGCGGTTTCCGCCAGTGGTTCGGAACGCTGACCGACATCGCCGACCGTAAAACCGCCGAACAATCACTAAAAGATAACGAGGAACGCTACCGGGCTTTGGTCGAAGCGACTTCAACCGTCGTCTGGCGGGCAAATGCCGCCGGAGAATTGAATTTCGTCGGCTCGGCTTGGGAAGAAGTCAGCGGGCAGAGCGTCGAAGACCTCCTCGGCGCGGGCTGGCTCAACGCTCTGCACCCGGACGACCGCGAAAAAACGGTTGAAACTTGGCAGGACGCGCTCGCCTCTAAAAACATTTATCAAACCGAATTTCGCGTTTTAACGATTGCCGGCGAATATCGCTGGTTCGCCGTGCGCGGCGTTCCGATTCTGGACGGCGCAGGCAATGTCCGCGAGTGGATCGGAGCAAATACGGACGTTCACGAACGCCGCACGGCTGAGGAATCGCGGCGCGAAAGCGAGGGACGTTACCGCACTTTGTTTGAAACGATGGACGAAGGTTTCTGCCTGTGCGAAATGCTTTTCGATGCGGACGGCAAACCGTTCGATTACCGATTTTTAGAGGTCAATCCGGTTTTTGAAGTGATGACCGGTTTGACGAACGCCGTCGGTAAAACGGTTCTCGAACTTATTCCGAATCTCGAAGCGCACTGGTTTGAAACTTACGGCAAAGTCATCTCGACGGGCGAACCGATTCGATTTACCGACGGTTCCGAAGCAATGAACCGCTGGTTCGATGTTTACGCCGTGCGCGTCGGCGGCGCGGGAAGCCGCAATTTTTCGCTGCTTTTCAACGACATCACGGAACGCAGACGAGCCGAACAGAAAATCAAAACGCTGAACGAGCGCAACCGCGATATTTTGGAAAGCATCAGTGATGCCTTTTTCGCTCTCGACCGCGATTGGCATCTGACCTACGTCAACCGACAGGCGGAAATACTCGTTAATCGGCGGGCGGACGAATTGCTCGGCAAATACTTTTGGGAAGAATTTCCCGGAATCGTCGGCAATGAATTTGAAAAAGTTTACCGTTTGGCGATGGAGCAGGGAATCGCTTCGTCGGCGACGGCTTTTTATCCAGACCACGAACGCTGGTATGAGGTCAATTCGTATCCCGCGCCGAACGGAATTATTACGCTTTTCAGAAATGTTACCGACCGTGTGCAGGCGGATGAAGATTTGCGCGAAAGCCGCGAGCGTTTAAAATTCGCGCTCGAATCGGCGAACGTCGGCGATTGGGACTTGGACTTATTGACCGGACGGGCGACGCGCTCATTACTTCACGATAAATGTTTCGGCGCGACCGAGCCGTTCGACGATTGGAGTTTTGAAAAGTTTTTGACCTTCGTTCACCCGGACGATCTGGCGGAAGTGAATCGTCAATTCGAGCAGGCATTGGCGGAAGGGAAAGAATGGCGTTTCGAGTGCCGCATCGTCTGGGCGGACGGCAGCGTTCACTGGATTGAAGGTCACGGAAGCGTCTATCGAACCCTCGACGGAAAGCCGACGCGAATGCTCGGCATCGTCAGCGACATCACCGAAAGAAAACAGGCGGAAACGAACGCCGCATTTCTCGCCGAAATCAGCCAAGACCTCGTGCGGCTGGCGGATGTTAACGAGATTATGCAGACGGTCGGCGCGAAAATCGGCGCGTATCTGGAGCTTTCCGCCTGCAATTTCGTCGAAATCAACGAGGCGGCGGATGAAGCGATTATCAACCACGTCTGGCATCGGGCGGACGTGCCGAGCGCGGTCGGCGTTTATCGTCTTTCGGATTACGTAACCGAAGAACTGCACCGCGCCGCACACGCCGGAAAGACTTTTGTCATTCACGATACCGCGACGGATTCACGAACCGACGCGGCGCGGCACGCCGCGCTCAAAATCGGGGCATTCGTCGCCGTCCCGCTTGTCCGGGACGGCGAATGGCGTTTTCAAATGGTCATTTCTCATTTAACGCCGCGCCGTTGGCGGGCGGACGAAATCGAATTGACCGGCGAATTGATGATGCGGCTCTGGACGCGGCTCGAACGCGCCCGCGCCGAAGACTCGCTGCTCGCCAACCGGGAAGTTCTTTCGCTGGCGATGAGCAGCAGTCGGATGGGCGCGTGGTCGCGCGACTTGGCAAACGAGACGGTTTACTGGAGCGCGGAACTCGAAGAGCTTTTCGGGCTGGCGGCGGGAACTTTTTCCGGTAATCTCAACGGTTTTTACGATTACGTGAACGCCGAAGATAAAGAAGTCGTGGCGCGTCAAGTGCAGAGTGCGCTGAACGAACGCCGCGATTATATTATCGAATTTCGATTTCGCCACGCCGACGGTTCGCTTCGCTGGATGGAAGGTCGCGGGCAGGGCGTTTACGCCGCCGACGGCACGCCGACCAAAGTTTACGGCATCGGCATTGACATCACCGACCGCAAATCGGCGGAAAGCGAACGCGAACGGCTTCTGGAGAGTGAACGGCAGGCGCGTGAAATCGCGGAACAGGCAAATTACGCTAAAGACGAATTTATCGCGCTCGTCTCTCACGAACTGCGTTCGCCGCTGAACGCGATGCTCGGCTGGACGCGCATTTTGCAAAAGAAAAAAGCGGACGAGAAAACGAGCGCATACGCGCTCGACGTAATCGCTCGAAACGCGCTTTCGCAGTCGCGCCTGATCGAGGATTTGCTCGACATCGCCCGTCTCGGCAAAGGCAAACTGCGATTGGAACTTATGCCGGTTGAACTCGCCTCGATCATCAACGCCGCCGTCGAAATCATCAAGCCGTCGGCGGAAACTAAAAACATTAAACTCAGCCAGACTCTAGACCGTGCCGCGAATTTAATTACCGGCGACAGCGACCGTCTGCGGCAGGTCGTTGAAAACCTGCTGTCGAATGCGGTAAAATTTACGCCGGACGGCGGCAGCGTCGGCGTTCGGCTGGAACGCGACGAGTCGCGGGCGAAACTGATTATCAGCGACACCGGACAAGGTATCAGCGCGGAATTTCTGCCGCAGGCTTTTGAACGCTTCAAGCAAGCCGACCCGTCAACGACGCGGCGGCACGGCGGTCTCGGCATCGGTTTGTCGTTGGCGCGGGATTTGGTAGAATTACACGGCGGCACGATTGCGGCGCAGAGCGCGGGCGAAGGCGAAGGCACGACTTTTACGGTAACATTGCCTTTGCGGATGGTTAATCCGATCAAAGGAATTTCAGACAAGGTGGAAAATATGGATTCGCAAGGAAAACTCAGCGGTTTTTGGATTCTGGCGGTGGACGACGAAGCGGATGCCCGCGAAATCATTTCATTTATGCTGCAAATCAACGGCGCACGGGTAACGTCGGCAAATTCGGCGGTTGAAGCGTTGGAGATTTTGACCAACGCCAATGGGCAAATTCCTGATATTCTGTTGTCTGATATAAGTATGCCGTTTGAAAGCGGTTACGCGCTTTTAGAGAAAATTCGCGCTCTGCCGAGAGAACACGGCGGACAAATTCCGGCGGTCGCGCTGACGGCGTTCAATCGCCCCGAAGACCGCGAAGCCGCCTTTGAAGCCGGATTTCAGAAACATCTCGGCAAACCCGTTGATATGGACGCGCTGATTGATGCCATCGTCGAGACGGCGGGCGCGAAACAAGTTTAGGATTGAGGATTGAGGATTTGGAGTTCATAACCTTGAATCTTAAATTCTAAACCTTGAATCCTGAATCCTGAACCTTGAACCAATGAAACTAACCGCCGAACTTGATAATGAAAAACACGCCGTCGAAATAAAGCGCGACGGCTTAAATTTAATTGCCGCCGTTGACGGGCGCGTTTATGAACTCGAAGCCTCCGAACCCGAACCGAACGTCTACCTTTTCAAACACGAAAATAAAATACATCAAATTTTCGTTTCGCCAAACGAAAAAGTGGGCGAACCGTTTGCGGTCAATGCCGGAAACCAAAGTTTCGAGATAAAAATTTACGATCCGAAACGCTTGCGCGGCTCGAAAAGCGCGGGTGAAACGGCGGACGGCGCATCGGAAATCAAAACCGCGATGCCCGGAAAACTCGTTCGCATTCTCGTTGAAGTCGGCGCGGAAATCGTCAAAGGCGACGGCGTTCTAATCGTCGAGGCGATGAAAATGCAGAACGAAATGAAAGCCCCGAAAGACGGCATCGTCAAAGAAATCCGCTTTCCCGAAGGCGCGACCGTCAACGCGGGCGATGTCTTAGCCGTTATCGAATAATTTTTATGAACAAAAATCCGTTTGCCGCCATTTTAATAATGCTGATTTTCGCGCTTTCGGCGCAGGCGAAGGTTACGCGCTATCTGACCGGCAGCGCGTTGGACGTGCAGCCGACTTTGACGACGGCGACGCTTAATTTCGGCGGCGGCGGAGCGGACGTTGATCCGGCGATTCAGTGGATGATTGACAAGGCTCGCGGCTGCACCGATTGTGCGGCGAAAGTTGATGTCGTCGTGCTTCGCGCGTCGGGTTCTAACGGTTACAACGCGCCGATTTATGCGATGAACGGCGTTGATTCGGTGGAAACTTTAGTCATCACCGACCGCCGCGACGCGCTCAAAACGCCGATCATCGCCGCGATTCAAAACGCCGAAGTGATTTTTTTCGCGGGCGGCAACCAATGCGATTACGTTAAAAACTTCAAGGGAACGGCAATCGAACGCGCCGTCAAATCAGTCTATCGGCGCGGCGGCTCAATCGGCGGCACGAGCGCGGGACTGGCGATTCAGAGCGAATTCGTTTTCGACGGCTGTCAGGGCAGCACGATTTCGACGGAAGCACTCGTCAATCCGTATCATTCGACGATCAGTTTTACCTATAACTTCTTCGAGTGGAACAATTTACAGACGGCGATCACCGAACCGCATTTCGCCCAGCGCGACCGGATGGGAAGATTGCTGGCGTTTCTCGCCCGCCAAATCAAAGACGGCAGAAGCACGACGGCGTTCGGCATCGCCGTCAACGAAGCGACCTCGGTCGTCGTGGACGAAAACGGGACGGCGCGGGTTTTGGGCAGCGGCGCGGCTTATTTCATCCTCGCCGATCACGCGCCGGAGGTGTGCGCGGCGGGACAGCCTCTGACCTATTCAAATTACAAAATCTGGAAAGTTACGCCGAATCAAACATTCGATCTGCAAAATCGTCCGACGACCGGATTTTACCAAATCAGCGTTACGAACGGCGTTTTGAGCGGAAATCCTTATTAAACCTTCGCCGGCGTTTTGTTCGATACGATTTCCAAACCGCGCATCATCGCGCCGAATTCTTCAAAGTCGAGCTGCTGTGCCGCGTCCGACAGAGCCTTTTCCGGTGTCGGATGAACTTCGACGATCACGCCGTCCGCGCCGACGGCAATCGCCGCCTTTGACAAAATTGCCACCAAACTGCGCTTGCCGCAGGCGTGCGACGGATCAACAATAACCGGCAAATGCGACAATTCTTTGACCAGCGCGACCGCCGCCAAATCCAGAGTGTTTCGCAGCGAATTGTCAAAAGTTTTGATGCCGCGCTCGCACAAAACGACGTTTTCATTGCCGCCCGCCAAAATATATTCCGCCGCGCAAAGCCATTCTTTAACCGTCGCCGACGCGCCGCGTTTGAGCAGAACCGGCGTTCGCATCTTTCCGATTTTCCGCAAAAGCGAAAAATTCTGCATATTTCGCGCCCCGATTTGAAACATATCCGCGTATTCAGCGACGAGTTCCACGTCGTCTTCGCTTAACACTTCGGTAATCACCGGCAACCCGGTTTCATCGCCCGCCTCGCGCAGAAGTTTCAAACCGTCAATGCCCAAACCCTGAAATTCATACGGCGAAGTGCGCGGTTTATAAGCCCCGCCGCGCAACATCGCCGCGCCGGATTTTTTAACGGCTTGAGCCGTTGATAAAACTTGTTCGCGCGATTCGACTGAACACGGACCCGCCATCACAATCGCTTTTTCGCCGCCGATGCGGACGTGCCGGACTTTGACGATGCTGCGTTCGGGCTTCATCTGCCAACTCGCCAGAATGAAGGGTTGTTCCGGCACTTCGATCTTCGCCACGCCGCTCGCACGGCGCAGGGTTTCCCAGTCAATCGCCTCGCCTCTGCCGAGCGCGGCGATGTGAACACAGCCGTTGACGCTCGTGCGCGGCGTGTATTTTTTCGCTTCCAGATGTTTGATAACGCCGCTGATTTCGGCATCGTTCGCCGTTTCGTTCATTGTGATAATCATTGCTTTATTTCCTCGAAATTACTTTTGTAATAAATAGAACGTCGTCCAATTTTCCGTGTCGTCCGCGACGTTTTCCTGTAAAATTTTCGCGCCGTAAATCTCCGCCGCCCGCCGGCTGCCGATTGCCGAGTTTTGCGCGTTGTTTTCTTCGACGATGCGGCGAATGCTCGAAGCCGTGTCCGCGCCGATGATCAGCTGTAAATCAGGATTGAACGACAAGAAACGGCGGCACTGTTTCAACGCTTCGACGTGCGAGCGCACCGACTTCAAATTCTCGAACTCCGCCTCGTTCGTGCCGACCAAAACGTGCCGCACTTCCAAAGGCAGTTCGTCTAAAATCTTCAAATTCGTATTTTTCAAAAGTTCGTGCGGCGTTTCGATTGCGCCGACGATTTTGTTTTTAAAGGGAATCACGGCGTATTCGGCGCGGTTTTCGAGCAGCGTTTGAAAGGCATCGGCAAATTTTTCGCACTCTACGATCTCCGCCGACTGACCGAGCAGTTTAAAAGTCGCCTCTTCGCTGTAAGAGCCGCGCACGCCCTGAATCGCTACGATGCTCATCGCTGAACACCCGTTTTATTTTCCGCCATCTGCTCGACGGTTTTCGTTTGAATCAAGCGCGATTCGCGCAAAATCCGGCGGAAAATCCGCACGAGCGATGCGTCGCCGAGCGCACCCGAACTCCTACCGCACACGCCGCGCAAAACCGCCGTTTCGCGGTCGGCATCGGCAATCGGCAAACCGGCGGTCGCCTTCAACACGCCGATTTTTTTCGCCACCGTCGCCCGCTGATTAACCAGCCGCACGATTTCCGCATCAATCGAATCAATTTCATTTCGCCAATCTTCGAGTTTCATTATTTTTTCATATCCTAAAAACAAGAAAGCCGTGAACTTTTTGAAGGTTCACGGCTCTCGTCTTAAAATTTTGCTTTTCTTCGTTTATTTTGATTTATGCAAAAGTTCAGCGTCAGCCGTTACCGTATAGTAAAAGCTAAAATAAAAGCTAAAGCTGAAGTTGAAATTCTGCATTTGAAAATTTGAACTTTCGAGAAACTCAAAAGTTTTACCAATTTAACGCATCTGAAAACGCTTGTCAAGAATTATTTTCAAGTTCGATGAAAACCGCGTTCGATGTCCTTCATCGTCAGGCGCAAAATTACGGGTCGTCCGTGCGGGCAGGTCGTCGGCGATGAAGTCGTCAGGAGTTTATCAATCAGCCACTGCATTTTTTCGAGCGTTAATTTCATATTGATTTTGACGGCAGCTTTGCAGGCGAGCGAAGCGGCAATGTTGTCGTGTAAATTCGCCCGCGCACCGCCGAATTTTTCCTTATCTACCGTGTCGAGAATTTCCGCCAGCAGATTACGAACTTCCGAGGCGGGCAAATCGGTCGGCACGGCTTTGACGGCGATGGTTCTGCCCGACAGCTTCATCAGTGCGAAGCCGAGATTTTCCAGTTCCGTTTCGACGACATCGAACGCGGCGGCTTGCGCGGGCGTTAAATCAATCGTTTCAGGAAGCAAAAGGTTTTGCGATTCTATTTTGCGCGTCGTTTCTTTTTGTCTGAATTTATCAAACAAAATTCGCTCGTGCGCGACGTGCTGGTCAATTAAAAGCAAACCTTCGTCGTCAACCGCGATGATAAAACTGTTGTGCAATTGCGAAAGCGGGCGAATTTTCGATGTCGAGAGCGTTTCCGGTTCGATTAACTTCGGAATTTTCGCGGCGGAATCCACAATCGGAGTGCCGAGATTTTGGATTTCAGATTTCAGATTTTGGACTGCCGGATCAGACTGATCGAAACTGTGATTTTCAGTTGCTGAGTTCTGAATACCGAACCCTGAATCCTGAACTTTTTCCTGTGCCGTTTGTTCAAAATCATTCGAAAAAACTTCGGTTTCGTTTGTTTGGTTGCTTGTCGAATCGGCTTCTATCGGCTCATTTGAAAACGCTCGATTGGTGGTGCGTTCGGTTTGAGAATTAGAATCTACAATTTGAAATTCAATTTTCGGCTGTTCGTAAATCGGATTCTGCGCGGCTTTATTTTCAGCAATTCTGACGGAAATCGGTTGAGAAAAATCGTTTGCCGATAATACCGCCTCCGAATTTGGAATTTGGAATTTGGAATCTGGAATCGAAACAATTCCCGCGCTCGCCAACGCGCCGCGAATCGCCTCGCTGATAGTTTCTTTAACGGCTTCGCTGCGGCGAAAACGGACTTCGGTTTTTGACGGATGGACGTTGACATCCAATTCTTCAAACGGGATTTCGAGAAATAAAAACGCCACCGGATAAACGCCGTGGGGCAGAACGGCGCGGAAACCTTCGAGCAAACCGCCCGCGATAATTCGATCTTTCACAAACCTTCCGTTGATGAAAAAATACTGCCCGTCGCGCGTCGTTCGGCGTTCACGCGGTGCGGAAATAAAGCCGCTGACTTTAGCGACGAATTCGCGTCCGCCTTCCACTTTCAGAAGGCTTTCGACCATTTGCGAGCCGAAAATTTGATACGCCCGTTCGCGCAAATCTTTGGCGGGCGAAAGGCGCAAAACTTCGCGCCCGTTGTTCGTCAAAGTAAAAGCGATTGCCGGATTTGCCAAAGCGTAATGCTGAACGATATTGGTCAAATGATAATTTTCCGTCGCTTCCGAACGCATAAATTTGCGCCGTGCCGGTGTGTTGAAAAACAAATCGCGGACGGTCAAAGTCGTGCCGTTCGAGCGCGGCGCGTCTTTGACATCAATCAATCTGCCGCCTTCGATCACGACGCGCGTGGCGGCTTCCGCGTCCGCAGTTTTCGTAATCAATTCGACTTTGGCAACCGACGCAATCGAAGCCAACGCTTCGCCGCGAAAACCCAAAGTAGCGATTTTTGCCAAATCTTCGAGTGAACTTATTTTTGAGGTCGCGTGTCGTTCAAACGCTAAAATCGCGTCGTCGCGCACCATCCCGAAACCGTCGTCGGAGATTTTTATTAACCGCCGTCCGCCGAGTTCGATGTCAACTTGAATCCGCGTCGCGCCTGCGTCCAGAGCGTTTTCGACCAACTCTTTAACGACCGACGCGGGACGTTCGACGACTTCGCCCGCCGCGATTTGATTGGCTAAATTGTCGGGCAGGATTTTTATTTTGTTCATTTGATTTTGCAATTGGGTTTTGAAACACCATTATCGGGTATAACCGAATCACTTGCAAAAATAATGAACGGGGCTTGAACAAGATTGATTTTATCTCAATTCGGCTTTCCGCAGTTTGGCTTTCCAGCGATTTTCGGGTCTTGAGGTTTCTCAATCGCGGCTTTCGGCTTTATACATTCAAATTTCTTTATGTCTGCTGGACTCGGATAAAAGCGAATCCGACCGACATATTCGATTCCGTCAATAATGCCGACGGTGATTGATACCGCATCTTCGCTATTGTGATAATAAAATAGATTTGTGCGATGCGGGTCATCTTCTTTCGTGTATCTTTCTTTTTTGAATTTAAAGTCGGAAATTTTTATTGGTTCAGAAAGAATTACACTGTAGTTAATAACGGCTTTGTTGCATAAATCAGCAATCTTCTCATTTCTGTTTTTCGCTAGACTTCAACTTTGTAACTTTCAGGCATTCCCAAGTGTGTCATCCGA
>JAYVGL010000135.1:0-4357 GCA_043772175.1 Pyrinomonadaceae bacterium
CTTTGAATTTCACCGCCAAGCCGCCGGAAGTCACGAAATCTGGTTTAATCCTGAAACAAAAAGATTTATTACCATACCTAATCACGCCGGCGATATGCCCGAAGGCACTCTCCGCGCCATTTTGAAACAAGCCGATATTGATGCCGCCGAGTTTCTCAAACTAAAATAAACCGCGATAGATTTTGATTCTGCGCGGTTTTTTATTAACTTAACTTAGCTATGACTGAACAAAACTTTTCCACCGCATTTTCCCGCGTTAAAGAATTATCCGAAACCTTTCAATCGGGTGAGCAGTCTTACCTCGAAGCAAAGTATTCCGAAGCGCAGGCGCGGCTCGATTTTATAGATAAATTTTGGATCGCGCTCGGTTGGGATGTCAGCCACGAGCGCGACAAAAATCCTTACCAACAGGAAGTCAAAGTCGAAAAAGGCGTGGCGGTCAGCAATCGTTTGAAAAAGGCGGATTACGCTTTTTTCGCCGCGCCGAATTTCCGCGACGTGAAGTTTTACGTCGAGGCGAAAAAGCCGAGCAAAAATCTCGACAACGCCGACGATTATTTTCAGACGATTCGTTACGGCTGGTCGAGCAACACGCCGTTGGCGGTTCTCACCGACTTTGAACAGTTTCGCGTGATTGACTGTCGTTATAAACCGAACATCAAGACGGCGGAAAACTTTGCCCTTAAAAAATTCGATTACCGCGAATATGCCGACGAAGCGAAGTTCCGCGAGATTTATCATTTGTTTTCGCGTGAATCGGTTATCGGCGGCTCGCTCGAAGATTACGCGAAAAGTTTGCCGAAGCGCGGAAAAGGCGCGAAACAAGGTAGACTTTTTGCGGTCGGCGTGCAGAAATCGGTTGACGAATCTTTTCTCGACGATTTGGACAGCTATCGCGCCGAACTTGCCCGCGCCTTTAAGAATAAAAACGCCGAACTCGACGGCGAAGCGTTGACCGAAGCCGTGACGCGCACGATTGACCGGCTGGTTTTTATTCGCTTTCTCGAAGACAAACTGATCGAGCCGGAAACGATGATGGACAAATTCGATTCGTGGTCGGATTTCGTCAAAACAACCGCCAAACTGAACGCGGTTTACAACGGCATCGTCTTCAAACCGCATTTTATAGATTCGCGCGACTTCAAACCCGACGACAAAGTTTTCGCCGACATCTGCGGCGAGCTTTCCGATAAAAACACGCCGTATTATTTCGGCAACATTCCCGCGCACATTCTCGGCAGCGTTTACGAACGCTTTCTTGGCAAAATCATCGTCGCCACCGACAAACGCGCCCACGTCGAAGAAAAACCCGAAGTCCGCAAAGCGGGCGGCGTTTATTACACGCCCGAATATATCGTCCGCTACATCGTCGAAAACACCGTCGGCAAGTTGATCGAAAATAAAACGCCCGAAGAAATTGCGGCGATGCGGTTTGCCGATATTGCCTGCGGTTCGGGTTCGTTTCTGCTTGGCGTTTACGATTCGCTGCTGCGCTATCACACGACTTATTACAACGCGGCGGGCAAAAAAGGCGAAGCGCGCGCCGACGGTTGCGTCGAAAACGCCGACGGCAGTTTTACGCTTTCCATCGGACAGCGGCGCGAGATTTTGCGGAACAATGTTTTCGGCGTTGACGTTGACGCGCAGGCGACCGAAGTCGCGCAGTTGTCGCTCGCGCTGAAACTGCTCGAAGACGCGACGACCGCGACCGCCCGCGCTTTTCAGCCGAAACTCGGCGAAAAGATTCTGCCCGATATGACGAAAAATATCGTCTGCGGCAATTCGTTGATTGATTGGGACATTCTTGACGGACAGCTTTTCGAGCGCAACGAGGAACGTAAATTAAATCCGATGAGCTATGAAGACAAGTTTTCCCAAATAATGCGCGGCGGCGGCTTCGACGCGATTGTCGGCAATCCGCCATATATTTCCGTTCAATCTGGGTTTATTGAAGAGGATTCCTACAACTATTTGAAACGTAAATTTCAAACAATGGAGCGAATCTCAGACTTCTTTTGTCTGTTTACTGAAAAGGCAATTGGCTTACTCAAGATTAGTGGCTCTTTGGGTTATATTGTTCCTTCAACATTGATGATGAATCTATCGTTTACAAAGCTAAGAAGGTTGATGCTTGAAAAAACATCAATATCAAATTTAGTTCATCTGGGCGATGGAGTTTTTTTAAATGCAGTTGTTCCAACTTGTATTTTCGTATTGTCTAAAGCAACACAAAAAGAAAAGTTGATTCAAATTTTGACGGGAAATAAAAATCCCTATGCAAATAATGTAAAGCGTCAAGAATTGGAACAAGATATTTTCAGTAGTCTCGAAAACTGTGTATTTAATGTTGACTCAAATCCGCAGGCTCTTTCTTTGATTTCAAAACTTAAACAGTCTTCCGTTGAGCTAACTTCTCTGATAGATGTTAAGGAAGGTGTCAAAACAGGTAATGATAAAATATTCCTTTCAAACAAACCCTTTGAAGCAAACTCTTTTTCTCTTGTAAAAGGGCGTGATATTGAAAAATATAAATGTAGTCCCATTCTATTTATAAATTATGACTCGGCAAATTTAAGCCGTCCGCAGAAGCCAGAACATTTTTTAGTGGACGAGAAACTTTTTGCCCGTCGCGTGGGTGGAGATTTGATTGCAACATATGACGATAAACAATTATTTTGCGTTCATACGCTCTATACACTAAGGAAAAGAATAGACAGCAACGGCTATTCATTAAAATATGTTTTGGGACTGATAAATTCAAAGCTAATGGATTTTTACTACAAACAAACTTCAATGAAAAAAGGTTCGGTTTTTCCTGAGGTCCGCATTTATAGCTACAATCAACTACCGATTCGTGCAATTAATTTCTCTGAATTGTCAGATGTAGCATTGCATAACAGATTGGTGAATTTAGTTGAGCAAGTGTTGGAGACCAAAGATAGATTGCAAACAGCACGGACCGATAGAGACCAGAAATTTTATGAAGATAAATGTGCTATGTTAGAGAGACAAATCAATCTACTTGTTTACGAAATTTATAATTTATCAACTGAAGAAATTTCACTTATTGAGAACGCAAGCTGAGAATTAAAACCAACCGTAAAATCGCCCGGAAGTTCCGCGTTTAGATTCAGCAATAAAACCATTTTCCGATGATGCAGTAAATAGCTCATATGCTTCTTTGCTAGTTACCACATCCATAGATAAGCTATCGTCGTTTGAGCGTTTGATTACTAATGTAAAAGGCGAAGGACTTTCGGCATCCGGTCTTAAAGGAAAAGAAA
Source organism: Pyrinomonadaceae bacterium (assembly GCA_043772175.1). Taxonomy (GTDB): domain Bacteria; phylum Acidobacteriota; class Blastocatellia; order Pyrinomonadales; family Pyrinomonadaceae. Next base: position 3,285 of record JAYVGL010000135.1, read on the forward strand.
ATCCTTGCTGTAAATTCATAAATCGCCACATACCTTTTGTAAAGGTTAGTTGATATTGTTTAATGCCCTCATTAGTATTTATATTTAATACTTCTGAATCTTTCGTGTTTGGATTTTGAGGAAGTTTGAGGAAAGGAGATAGATTTTTTACAATATCAAGTTGATTTCCTCCGCCAGTATTACTACCAAACTCAATCCAAGCTAAAGTTGAATTTCCAATACTTTCTTCAATAGCATTTTTCACTTCATTGGAAGGAATTTCAGAAATTTCTTCTTGAATTACTGGTTCTTTTTGCGGGGCGCGTTTGTATCGTTCCTTATACTTATCAATAATTGATTCGGTTGCATTTTGACCGATATTCCAAAGTTCTTCCCAATAATTTTGAACTTTAACAACATCTTCTTCGGTTCGCGCACGAAAAACAGTGAAAACTTCGCAATTACTTTTCAAGGCTCTTTCAGTTAAATTATTCGAGCCGACTATTAAGGTTGCTTCATTATTAGCATTTGAATCTAATAAGTATGCTTTGGGATGAAAGCGTCGTTTAGGTTTTTTTGTTAATAACTCGGCTGTGCGAGTTTCTGCTTTATGAGTTCGCAATGCTATGCGTAAGGCTTCCGGGTCGGTGAATGAATCGTCAAGCCCGATTAACCATCTATACTTTGCGTTACTTGAACCGGAAGTCAGTCCGCGAACCAACGTAACTCCTTTGCGCGAAGCGTAAGCAGCACAAGCAGAGATACGCTGATAATCAGAATTATTTATTTCTGTTTCCAAAACGCTAAGTAAAGTTGGAGAATTTGTAGTAAGACCTTGCGCCGCAATCGAGATATTTTGAAATTCAATCATAGTTATTTCCTAAATTATTAGAATAGTATTTAACTTTTCAATAATTGTAAACATAAAACATCTGCAAACGGCGCGGACTGATCGGGACAAAACTTTTTACCAGGACAAATGTAAAAATCTCGACCGGCAGATTGATAAAACGGTTTATGATTTATACGCCCTCACGCCCGACGAGATAAAAATCGTCGAAAGCAATGCAGAAGCCCGCACGAAGTAAGGGCGC
>JAYVGL010000136.1:0-8806 GCA_043772175.1 Pyrinomonadaceae bacterium
CATTTCGTAATCTTCGCCGCGATTTTTCGATGCCGAAATTGCCGACTGAACGCTTCGCGCCGACAATTGCTTTTCGTCCATCCCGATGTCTTTGACGCAAGCTTTGATAACTTTCTGCGAATCGCTCGTGTCGTAAATGGTGAAAGATTTTTTGTAGCCTTCCTGCAAATGCTCGATGTCCTGCCGCAGAATGCGAACGCAAAGCGAATGAAAAGTCGCAATCAGCGGCGCAGACTGCAAACTTTGACCTTCAAGAAAACCTTTGACGCGCTCGCGCATCTCTCCCGCCGCTTTGTTAGTGAAAGTAACAGCTAAAATGTTATACGGCGGCACATTTTTCTCGCTGATTAAATAAGCGATACGTAAGGTTATCACGCGCGTTTTGCCCGAACCCGCGCCCGCCAAAACCAAAAGCGCGCCTTCGGTTTGCTCGACGGCGGCGCGTTGCGGCGCATTGAGAGAAGCTAGAATTTCCATAATTATTTGGCGAAGGTTTAATGGTAAATTTTTAATTGTGAAGCGTCAAAGCAGAAATAAATTTGACAGAAGTCTCGCAAAATGAGAGATTCAGAACAACGCTTTAGCGGTGCGCGGTTCATCAGCAACCCTAATTTAATGTAAGCACTTGCAAAATTAACTGACAAAGCTGTGCGCGGCTCGTTAGCAGCCCAAAATTTATGAAAGAAAAGACAAAATATGCACATTATCAGCAAAAAGCGTTTGCAGGAATTTTGGGTGAAATATCCAGATGCAGAAAAACCGTTAATGCACTGGTATCGTATTACGAAAAAAGCCGATTGGAAGAATTTGGCAGATGTAAAAAATGATTTTCGACACGCTGATTCGGCAGGTGTCTGCACAATTTTCAACATCGGCGGAAACAATTTTCGCGTAGTCACGAAAATCTTTTATCCGAACAAAAAAGTCTTGATCAGATTTGTGATGACGCACGCCGAATACAACAAAAAAGGTTATAAAAATGACTGCGAATCTTGATAAAACTAAATACGGACTGCTGCTGATGGAAACTCTGCCGTCGGTGATTTCGAGTGAAGCTGAACTTGAGCGATTGACCGAAGAGGTTAATCGCCTGATGACGAAAGGCATTAAACAAGGTGAACTTAGTCCTGAAGAAGAAAATCTGCTTGAATTGTTATCCATCTTGATTGAAACTTATGAGGATGAGCATTATCCGATACCGAATGCGCCGCCTTACGAAATGTTGAAATTTTTAATGCAGGAAAATGAGTTGAAACAAAGCGATTTGCTCCACGTTTTCGGCTCCAGCGGCATCGCTTCGGAAGTAGTCAACGGCAAGCGTTCGATTAGCAAAGCGCAGGCGAAAAAATTGGCGGAGTTTTTTAAAGTCTCGGTCGAACTATTTATTTAATCAATCCTTGAATCGCCTTGAAGTGTTCGTGTTTCGCGTCCGACATCAACTCAAACAAAACCATTTCGACCGACGACGGGATCACGCCGCTCGACTGCATTTTGCGAAGGGCGGTTTCTTTGTCGTGGGTGAAGCGCGACGCGACGCAATCGTGCAAAAGCTGAACCTGATAATTTTCGTTTAATAAATCGTGCGCCGTCTGATTGATACAGACGTGCGTCTCCAATCCGCATAAAACGATTTGTGTGGCACTCGTTTCACGCAATCTTTCTGTAAAAGAAGTCGCGCCGCACGAACTGAACGCAGTCTTTTCGATATATTTGAAGTCGGACGGCAAAGTGGAAACGATTTCCTCCGCCGTTCCGCCCAAACCCTTCGGATATTGTTCGGTAACGATAACGGGCAAACCCAAAATCTGAAAACCGCGCACGATAATCGAAATGCGCGAAGTGATCTGCGCGAAATCGTTGATCGAAGGGCGAAAGGCTTCCTGCACGTCAACGACGACGAGCGCGGTTTTTTCTAAATTTAAAATGTTCGGGTGCGGCATATTTTGTTGGATTCTCGACAGCGAAATTCTATAATTTATCTGCGTCTCGAATTTATGTGTAAGGAAAGTTTAACTCATACGCGGCGGCAACGTAAAGATTAGTGTCGAGCGTCTAAAATTCTTTCGCCGGCGCGAATCTTTTAACGAGTCAAAAATAAATTTTATGAAGTTACGCCAATCTCTTTTCGTCGCGGCTTTCGCTCTGTTCGTCGTGTGTTTCGCGCCGCCGTCGGTTTTCGCTAAAGACGAATGGCTGAAAATCGAATCGAAAAATTTCCGGCTTTACGGCAACGCGAACGAAAAAGAAATTCGCGGCGTGGCGACCAACCTCGAACAATTCCGCGAAGCCTTTCGGCGGATTTTCCCGAAAGTAAAATCCAGTTCGGCGATTCCGACGAGCGTTATCGTTTTTAAAAGCGATAAATCTTTCCGCGATTTCAAGCCGGTGGACGAAAACGGCAAACGCGCCGATTGGGTCGCCGGATATTTTCAGAGCGGCGAAGATGTCAACTACATCGCGCTTTCGACCGAAGGCGAAAAAGCCGCGACGTATCAGACGATTTTTCACGAATACATCCATTTTCTCGTGAATAACGATTTGGGACGCTCGAACATTCCGGCGTGGTTCAACGAAGGCATCGCCGAATACTACGAACAATTTACGATTGAAAACGACCAGAAAGTTACTTTGGGCGCACTCGATAATAATAATTTATTGCTTTTACAGCAAAACAAATTGATTCCCTTCGACACTTTTTTCAACATTGATAATTATTCGCTACACCGGCAGGGCAACGACGGCGTGGGACTTTTTTACGCGCAGGCGTGGGCTTTGACGCATTATTTGATTCAGTCGAACAACGGGGCGAGAAATCCGCAGTTGTCGAAGTTTCTCAACCTTTTACTGGCGGGCAAACCGCCGAAGGAAGCATTCGGCGAAGCGTTTCAGACCGATTACGCGACGATGGAAAAAGAGTTGAAAAAATACGTCGAACAGCGCACCTTTCGCGGTCAGATTTATGATTTCAAAGAAAAATTAACTTTCGATGCCGATATGAAAATCGCGCCGCTGTCCGAATCCGACGCGAAAGCGACGCTCGGCGATTTGCTGTTTCACACGAACCGCACCGCCGAAGCCGAGACGCTTTTGAAAGAGGCTCTGACGCTCGACGCAAATTCCGTTTTGGCAAACGCCGCGCTCGGCATCGTCAAAGCCGAACAGAAAAATTTCACCGACGCGAAAAAATACCTTGAAAAAGCGATTAGTCTGGACGATAAAAATTATTTGACGCAGTATCAATTCGCCTACGTTCTGAGCCGCGAAGGAATGACCGATTTCGGTTTCGTCTCCAATTACGATACCGAACAAACGGCGAAAATGCGCGAGTCACTCGACAAATCAATCAGTTTGAATCCGAATTTCCCCGAAAGCTATAATCTATATGCCTTCATCAATTACGTCCGCGACGAAGCGATTGACGAAGGCATCGCGTATCTGAATAAGGCAATCGCCCTTGCGCCCGGCAATCAATGGTATCAGGTGCGCGTCGCCGAACTTTATTCCCGGAAGGAAGATTTTGTAAACGCGCGACGCATCGCGCAGAAAGTTTTCGAGACCGCGCCGGACGAACATCTGCGCGTTTACGCCAAAAACACGATCAACCAGATCAATTCCTACGAAGCGCAGCTCGAAAGCATCAAAAATTTCAACAGCCGTAGTCAAACAATCGTGACCGATAAACCCTTGACCGAAGAGGAAATCGCCCGCCTCAACGAACTGGCGACGCTCGAAGCCGTCAATCAAGCGTTGCGGCGACCGAAGGCGGACGAGAAAAGAGTTTTGGGATATTTGACGAAAATTGAGTGCGGGAAAAACATCGAATACTCGATAAAAGTTGACAATCAAACGCTGAAACTTGCGTCGGAAAATTTTGACGGACTTTTTCTGATGACTTACGACGCGGAATCTTCCGGCGGCGAAATCGGTTGCGGAAAAATCAAGTCGGAAATTTTCAGTGTGATAACTTATCGTCCGAACGCCGACGCGAAAAGCAAAACGGCGGGCGAAATGCTGGCGATTGAAATCGTGCCGGCGAATTTTAAGTGGCTGAAATAAATTTGTGGAGATGGATTATATTCAGGACGTTTACTGCGGTTTGGCGTTTTCCTTTTCGGCTTTTTCGCGCTGTTTCTGTTCGGCGCGTTTCTCCCTTTCTTTCATTTCTTTTTTATATGTAACAAAGAAAAAATAAACCGCCGCCGCGCTGATGACTAAAATCAAAAGCATCATCGCGGCGATAAAATAAATCTCGGCTGTTGAAGCATACGGCATAGATTCGATTTTAGCGTATCAGTTAAACTTATCAAAGCGATTGCCGGTTTGCGGTCAAATCTAATTCTCAAGTATGCTGAATAGCTTGGTTTTATAAGGTTTTTATGCAAGTTGATTTGATTATCGAAAACGCCGCGCAGCTCGTAACCTGCGCGTCCGGCGGTAAACCGAAACGCGGCGATGCGATGCGGAACGTCGGTATCATCGAACACGGCGCGTTGGCGATTGATAACGGAAAAATCGTCGGTGTCGGCAAAGCGGACGAAATCGCGGAGAATTTTCAGAGCGCAAACGTCATTGACGCAAGCCGCAAGGTCGTCTGTCCGGCGTTCGTTGACCCGCACACGCACGTCGTTTTTGCGGGCAATCGCCTTGACGAGTTTGAATTGAAAATCAAGGGTGCGGATTATCTGGAAATTCTGGAAAACGGCGGCGGCATTCTCTCGACCGTGCGGCAGACGCGGGCAGCCGAATTAAAGAGTTTGGTCGAACAGTCGCGCCGCAGACTCAACGAAATGCTTTCGTGCGGAACGCTGACGGCGGAAGTTAAAACCGGCTACGGTTTGGACACGGAAACCGAATTGAAAATGCTCGCCGCCATCTTCGCCCTCGACAAAATTCACGCGGTTGATTTGATTCCGACGTTTCTGCCCGCCCACGCTTTTCCGCCGGAATTCAAAGGTCGGGAAGACGAATACGTTGATTTGATCTGCGACGAAATGCTGACGAGTGCGCGGCGTTTATACCTTTTGAACTCGGATGATTTTCAGAAAATCAAGAAGCAGAGAACTGAGCGCATTAAAGAACAAATCGAGAAATCGGGGGAAAATTCCGGTATCGGTGCGTGGCGACCATTCGACACCGATTATGCGGCGGTTTTGCACGATAATCCGTTTTTCGTTGATGTCTTTTGCGAAAAAAACGCTTTCAGTTTGGAGCAGTCGAAGCGAGTTTTGGAAACGGCGAAAAAAATGGGTTTCGGTCTCAAAGCGCACGTTGACGAATTTACAAACCTCGGCTGCGCCAAACTCGCCATCGAACTCGGTGCGGCTTCGATTGACCATTTAGACGCGACCTCGGATGAAGAAATCGCGCTTTTGGCTGAGTCTGATACGATTGGAGTCGTTACGCCGACGGTGAATTTTAATTTCGGCTCGACCGATTTTGCCGACGCACGAAAAATGATTGACCGAGGCTGTGCGATTGCCGTCTCGACCGATTATAATCCGGGCAGTGCGCCGTGTCCGTCGCAACCTTTGGCGATGGCGATTGCCTGCCGCTGCCAAAAACTGCTGCCGTCCGAAGCCTTCAACGCCGCGACAATAAATGCCGCGTTCGCAGTCGGTTCGAGCGAAACCGTCGGATCGCTGGAAGTCGGAAAATATGCCGACGTTTTGATCTTGGACACGAACGACTATCGTCAAGTCGCGTATGAATTCGGTGCGAATTTTGTCAAAACGGTCATCAAAAAAGGTGAAATTTTATAACTGTAATGAACGAAATCACTTTAGACGGCGAAAGCCTGACGTTTGAACAGGTTCTCGCCGTCGCGCACAGTGCGCCGAATGTGCCGCGAGTTTTGCTGTCGGAAAAGGCGCGGGCGCAAGTTGCTCGCTCGGCAAACGCCGTCCAGACTTTGCTCGAACGCGGCGAAGTCGCTTACGGCATCACGACCGGCTTCGGCGCATTTAAAGATAAAATTATCTCGCGTGAAGAAGTCGAACTTTTGCAGAGAAACATCGTCGTCAGCCACGCCGTCGGAGTCGGCAAGCCGTTTGATATTCCAACGACAAGGGCGATTATTCTGATTCGGGCGAATACTTTGGCGCGTGGATTTTCCGGCATTCGGCTCGAAACTTTGGAAACATTGATTGAATTCCTAAATCGCGGCGTTCACCCACTTGTTCCCGAAAAGGGAAGTCTCGGTGCGTCGGGCGATTTGGCTCCGCTGGCGCACGTCGCGTGTGTTTTGATCGGCGAAGGCGAAGCGTTTTTTCACGGCGAAACATTAAACGGCGCGGAAGCGTTAAAGAAAGCCGATCTCGCGCCCGTCGTTTTAGCTGCCAAAGAAGGTTTGGCGTTGACGAACGGCACGACCATTATGACCGCCGTCGGACTGCTCGAAACCGCCAAAGCGAAAAAATTATCCGATGTCGCCGATGTCGCCGGCTGTCTTTCGCTCGAAGCCCTGAACGGCACGATTTCGGCTTTTGACGCACGGATTCACGCGCTCCGCCCGCATCCGCGCCAGATTGACTGCGCGAAGAAACTGCGCGAAATTTTAGCCGAAAGCGAATTCGTCCGTGAATTTGATCCGGCAAATTGCCAGGATGCTTATACTCTGCGCTGCATTCCGCAGGTTCACGGGGCTTGCCGCGACGCGATTGCCTACGCCGAATGGGTCGTCGCCATCGAACTGAACGCCGTTACCGATAATCCCTTGATTTTCTGCGATGAAACCTGCGATAACATCGAAGTCATCTCCGGCGGCAACTTTCACGGCGAACCGCTCGCGCTTTCGATGGATTATCTCGCCATCGCGCTTTCGGAACTCGGCAATATCTCCGAACGCCGCTTGATGCGCCTGACCGACGAAAACTCAAACGCGCATATTCTACCGGCATTTCTAACGGAAAACGGCGGGCTGAATTCCGGTTTTATGATCGTCCAATACACCGCCGCCGCCCTTTGCACGGAAAACAAAATTCTGTCGCATCCGGCTTCGGTGGACACGATTCCGAGTTCGGCGAACGTCGAAGACCACGTTTCGATGGGCGTTACGTCGGTTCTGAAACTGCGAACCATCGCCGAAAATCTCGAATATATCTTGACGCTGGAACTTTTCGCGGCGGCGCAGGCGATTGATTTTCGCCGCCGAAAAATCGGTTTGAGCAAAAAACTCGGCGCGGGAACTCGCGCCGTTTACGAAAAAATCCGCGAGCGTGTGCCGTTCATCGAAAAGGACGAATACTTAAAAAATCACATCGAAGCCGTCCGCGAAATTGTCGCCAACCAATGAGTTTGACCATCGAAAAAAATGTTTCGCTTTCCGAACTGACGACTTTGAAAATCGGCGGCGAAGCGCGATTTTTCGCGGCGGCGACGGACGAAAACCAAATCGTTGAGGCTTTGGATTTCGCTGACAAGAGTAATCTGAAAACTTTTATCTTGGGCGGCGGCAGCAATGTTTTAATCAGCGACGAAGGTTTCGGCGGGCTGGTTTTGCAAATCGCGCTCAAAGGAATTTCGACTTTCGCCGAAAACGGCAAAACCGTTAACCTAAGCGTCGGCGCGGGCGAAGACTGGGATTCGTTCTGCGAATTCTGCGTCGGCAAAAATTTGCAGGGCGTGGAATGTCTCAGCGGCATTCCCGGATTGATCGGCGGAACGCCCGTGCAAAACGTCGGGGCTTACGGGCAAGAAGTTTCGGGGATGATTATTACGGTCAGATGTTTCGACCGGAAGAGCGCAGAATTCGTCGAACTGACCAACGCCGAATGCGGTTTCGCTTACCGGACGAGTATCTTCAACACTTCGGAAAAAAATCGCTACATCGTTACAGCCGTAACTTTCGCGCTTCGACCGGGCGGCGAACCAAACATCGTTTACAAAGATTTACGCGAATTTTTCGGCGATAAAACTCCGACTTTGCCGGAAACGCGGCAAGCCGTTCTGCGTATTCGCGCCGCTAAATCTATGGTGATTAACGCCGCCGATCCGAATTCAAAAAGTGCCGGTTCGTTTTTCAAAAATCCGATTGTAACGAGAGAAAAATACACCGAAATTGAAAATCGTGCCAAACTGTCGGGAATCGAAAGCGTTCCGTTTTTCAAAGCCGACGCTGAAAACGTCAAAATTCCGGCGGCGTGGCTAATCGAAAACAGCGGTTTCGACAAAGGTCATCGCCGGGGAACTGTCGGACTTTCGACCAAGCACACGCTGGCAATCGTCAATTTCGGAGGTGCGGCGGCGAAAGATATTCTGGAATTAAAAAGCGAGATTCAAGCGAAAGTCAAAAAGATTTTCGGTGTCGAACTGTTGCCCGAACCTATTTTCGTCGGCTTCTAAAACGCGAAAGAAGTTTCAAGTGATCGCGCCGCCGTCCACGATGACGATTTCGCCGTTCATAAAACTGTTGCGGTCGCACGTCATAAATGCGGCGAACTCGGCGAGTTCCGAGGGTTGTCCGATTCTACCTTTGGAAACCCAAAAATCGTGCATCTGCAAAAGTTTCTCCGGCAGAGTGTGTCCCAAATCAGTATCGAAAATGCCCGCCGCAATCGCGTTGACGCTGACTCCGAAATTGGCGGCTTCGCGTGAAAGACATTTGGTAAAACCGATCATCGCCGCTTTGGAAGTCGCGTAGTGAACCGATGTCGGAAGAGAACGAATCGCGCCGACCGACGTGATATTCAAAATCGAACCGACCCGCTCACGAATCATCTGTTTGTAAAACGGTTTCGTGACGGCGAAAAGGCTGTTGACGTTCGTGTCCACGACCCAATCCCACGATTTATCGGTGGTCGTCGCAAAA
>JAYVGL010000137.1:0-16093 GCA_043772175.1 Pyrinomonadaceae bacterium
ACGATTGCGATTCTTCGCGGTTTGAAGGAAAAATACGAAGTTCATCACGGCGTTCGCATCACCGATTCGGCGATTGTCGCCGCCGCGACGCTTTCCAATCGTTACATTACGAACAGATTTCTGCCCGACAAAGCGATTGATTTGATTGACGAAGCCGCGTCGAAACTGCGAATCGAAATTGATTCGCTGCCGGTTGAAATTGATGTTTTGGAGCGCGAGATTTTGCAGCTTGAAATTGAAAAGCAGGCGTTGTCGCGTGAAACCGACGAAAAATCGAAAGGTCGGCTCGAAGACATCGAAAAACGCATCGCCGATTTGAAGGAAAAATCCGGCGGAATGAAGGCGAAATGGCAGTCGGAAAAAGATGAGATCGGCAAGATGCGAACGGGCAAAGAAAAGCTCGAACAAGCCAAACTCGAACTCGAACAGGCGAGAAACGCGGGCGATTTGAACAAAGCCGCCGAGTTGCAATACGGCACGATTCCGACGCTCGAAAAACAGTTGGAAATCGAACAAGATCGTTTGGCGGAATTGCAGAAAGACGGCGTTTATTTGAAGGAAGAAGTTTCCGAAGAAGATGTCGCCGAAGTCGTGGCGAAATGGACGGGCGTTCCCGTTTCCAAAATGCTCGAAGGCGAAATGCAGAAACTCGTGATGATGGAAGACGGTTTGCGCCGCCGCGTGATCGGTCAAGACGAAGCGTTAAATGCCGTCGCTAATGCGGTTAGACGCGCCCGCGCCGGACTGCAAGACCCGAATCGTCCCATCGGTTCGTTCATCTTTCTCGGTCCGACCGGAGTCGGCAAAACCGAAACGGCGAAGGCTCTGGCGGAATTTATGTTTGACGACGAACGCGCTCTGGTTCGCCTCGATATGTCGGAATATATGGAAAAACACGCCGTCGCTCGAATGATCGGCGCACCGCCGGGATACGTCGGCTACGACGAAGGCGGACAGTTAACCGAAGCCGTCCGGCGCAGACCTTATTCGGTTGTGCTGTTCGACGAAATCGAAAAAGCGCACCCGGACGTTTTTAATATCCTTTTGCAAATTCTAGACGACGGTCGTTTGACCGATTCCAAAGGCAGAACGATTGACTTCAAAAACACGGTTTTGATTATGACCTCGAATTTAGGTTCGCGTGAAATTCAGGCTTCCGCGCTGGTTGATACGCCGATCAAAGATATGATTACGGACGTTTTACGCAATCATTTCAAGCCGGAATTTCTGAATCGCATTGATGACATCGTGATTTTCGGACAGCTTGACCGCAAGGAAATCGAGAAAATTATTGAAGTTCAGCTTGAAAAACTGCGAAAGAATTTGGCGGAACGCGGCATTTCAATCGTGCTGGAAGATTCGGCGAAAGTTTTGCTTTCAAACGAAGGCTACGACCCGACATTCGGCGCGAGACCTTTGAAACGCGCGATTCAGACGTTGCTTCAAAATCCGCTGGCGATTAAACTTTTGAACGGCGAAATTAAGAGTGGAAGCACGATTCACGTTGCGGAAGTCGGTGGCGCAATGCAGTTCACGACTGAAAAAATCGAAGCGGCGGCTTCGTAAAATGATAGCCGCAAAAAGGCGCAGAAAACACAAAAAAGATTTTTAGATTTCTTGTTTTGTGTTTTCTACGCCTTTTTGCAGCTATTTTTGTCTAAATTATTTTCCCGTAAAAACCGCTTTGCGTTTTTCCAGAAACGCCGCGACACCTTCTTTTTTGTCTTCGGTCGAAAAGCAGATGGCGAACAAATCAATTTCGCGGCGCAAGCCTTCGTCCAAATTCGAGCGTGACGCAAATTTCACGGCTTCTTTGCACATTTGCAGGGCAATCGGCGATTTTTCGGCGATTTTGGCGGCGAGTTCCATCGTTTTTGTTTCGAGTTCTTCGGCTGAATAAACGTAATTGACCAAGCCGTAATTGAAAGCCGTCGGCGCGTCAATCATCTCGCCGGTCAAAATCAATTCCATCGCTTTCGATTCGCCGATCAGGTTGGTCAAACGCTGGGTTCCGCCGCCGCCGGGAATGATTCCGAGATTGATTTCCGGCTGTCCGAAACGCGATTTTTCCGACGCGATGCGGAGGTCGCAAGCCATCGCCAATTCGTTGCCGCCGCCCAAGCAGAAACCGTTAATCATCGCAATTATCGGCTTCGGAAAATTATCCAGAACCGTGAACAGCGAACGCGAATTCATCACGTTGCGCTGTTCGACCGGAGACGCATCGGCGAACTCGGAAATATCCGCGCCCGCGACAAACGCCTTCTCGCCCGCGCCTTTGACGACGACGACGCGCACGTCCGAATCTTTTCGCAGATCGTCGAAAATCTCAACGCCTTCCGCGTGAACTTTGGAACTTAGTGCGTTTAATTTATCGGGACGATTGATCGTGATGACCGCGATGTAATTATTTTTTTCGACAAGCAATGTTTCGTAATTTTTCATAAATCTTTAGGAAGTTGAGAATCGGAGGAAAGAAGCAGCTTGTATTTGTCTTTTACCCTCGACTCTTTATTCTCGATTTTTATTCTTCCTCGTGATGATCGTCCGCAACCCACGCGACGAACAGCCGCAGCCAGTTTTCTTTTGAATCGGTAATGTTGACACCGATGCGGTTCGTGCCGTAAACAGCCGGGGAGACGCGCATCACTTCGGCTTTGACTTCAACCGGAACGCCGTCGGGACGGTGCGAACGCAGGTATAAACTGTCGCCGGGCGCAACCTTCTGATTCAGGTGAAACATCGCGCCGGTCGTCGAAAGGTCATCGGTCTCGGTCGGTTCAGACCACGTTGCGCCGTCATCCGAACGCCCCGAAACGACAATCGGCAGCCGCAGTGCCATTCGCAGCGCAAAGCGTTTTTCCTCGAATTGAGGGGAAATATTCGTTGCCATAGACAAGTCCGAACTAAGTTATAAGCAGAATTTGTAAATCGAAAAACAGTTTAACACGAAAAGTTACAAAGAAATATAACCAATCGCGCGGTTTTTGTAAAACAAAATAAAACTTCCCGCCGCACAAATCTTAAAAGTCGGCTTTTGGAATTTTGTTCGACTAAACGGCTATAATAAAAGTGTCAAGAAAATTATCGAAAGAGATTGCACGGAGACCACAAAAAAACTTATGCCGCAGACGGAAATCAATAAAAAAGTCGTTATTTTAGGTTCGGGACCGGCGGGTTTGACCGCCGCCATTTACGCTTCGCGCGCCCAGTTGGAACCGCTGGTGATTGACGGACCGCAGCCGGGCGGACAACTAACCATCACCACCGATGTCGAAAATTATCCGGGCTTTTCCAAAGGCATTATGGGACCGGAAATGATGAACGAATTTCGCGCTCAAGCCGAGAGATTCGGCACGGAAATCATCAACGTCTGGATTGATAAAATTGATTTGAGCCAGAGACCGTTCACGCTTTACGGCAAGGAAAGTCAGGAAAGCGCGGAGATTTCGACGATTATCAAAGCCGAAACTTTAATCATCTCGACCGGCGCGTCCGCCAAATGGCTCGGCGTTCCGGGCGAAGAACCCGTGCCGGAAGGTTTGGGCGGCAACGGCGTTTCGGCGTGCGCCACCTGTGACGGATTTTTCTTTCGCAACAAGCCGGTCGTCATCGTCGGCGGCGGCGATACGGCGATGGAAGAAGCGATGTTTTTAACCAGATTCGCCTCAAAAGTAACTTTAATGCACCGCCGCGATTCGTTCCGCGCCTCAAAAATTATGCAGGACCGAGTGTTCGCCAACGAGAAAATCGAGATTATGTGGAACACCGGCATCAGGGAAATCGTCGGCACCAAAGAAGAAGGCGTGACGGGCGTGAAAATCTTCGATGTTCAATCAAAAGAAGAATCGCTTTTCCCGACGCAGGGCGTTTTCATCGCCATCGGACACCGACCGAACACCGATTTATTTAAAGATGTTCTCGATATGGACGAAACCGGCTATTTGAAAACCGAAGGGCGCACGATGAAAACCAATGTCGAAGGCGTGTTCGCCTGCGGCGACGCGCAGGATTCATATTACCGGCAAGCGGTCACGGCAGCCGGAACCGGCTGTATGGCGGCGATTGATGCCGAAAGATTCCTCGTCGAACACGGCGAAGCGGTGAAAAACACGGAAACGAATTGGTAGTCAACCAAATTTGCCGAACAGCGGCGGCAAAGGCAATAAATTTGCTTTTGCCGCCGTATTTTCGTATCGTTCAAAGCAGAATTTCCAACCGATTCAAACAAGGAAAAATTAAATGACAGCCAGCGTCGGATTCGCCGAAATCACTACCGCCGTTTTAGTCGAGCAGATAATTGTTGACATCAAAGAACAATATCTGGCGGATGATACGCCGTGGATCATCGGATTTTCCGGCGGCAAAGATTCGACGACGCTTTTGCAGCTTGTTTTTTATTCACTGCTCGAACTGCAAAACGAAAACGTCGAACTGCACAAAGAAATTCACGTTCTCTGCAACGACACTCTGGTTGAAAATCCGGCAGTTGCGCGTTGGATTGACGGCACACTCGACAAAATCCGCGTCGCAGGCGAAGATTACGGATTCCCGATAAAAGTCGTCAAAGTTACGCCGATTTTGGGCGATACTTTCTGGATCAATCTGATCGGCAAAGGTTATCCCAGCCCGAATCGTTTTTTCCGCTGGTGTACCGAACGGATGAAAATCAATCCGACGAATAAATATATCAAAGACACTTTAGGCGATAACGGCGAAGCGATCATTTTGCTCGGCACGCGCAAAGCCGAAAGCACCAACCGCCGCGCTTCGATGGCGCGGCACGAACGCAAATACTCGCGGCTTCGCAAACATCAACTACCCGGCGTTTTCGTTTTCGCGCCGATTGCCGATTTATCGGACGATCACGTTTGGACGTATCTTTTGCAGGTTCCAAGTCCCTGGCGCGGCGACAACCGCAAACTTTTCACGCTTTACCGCAACGCTTCGGGCGGCGAATGTCCGCTGGTCATTGACACTTCCACGCCAAGTTGCGGCAACTCGCGTTTCGGTTGCTGGACTTGCACGGTCGTGGACGAAGACAAATCAATGGAAGGCTTGATAGACACGGGCGAATACTGGATGGAACCGCTGCTGGAGATGCGCGACTGGTTGAAAAAAATCCGTGATGACCTTACAATGCGTCAGACATATCGCCGCAATTTGCAGGACGGAACCGGACCGTTTCACAAACAAGCCCGCGCCGACATTCTGCGCCGCCTGCTGACCGTTCAAAAAGAAATCGAAATGCCGTTGATTACGGGCGAAGAACTTTCGGGCATTCAATGGATTTGGTATCACGATTTTCACGACGCGCCTAGCGTCACCAAAATTTACGAAGAAGTTTTCGGAGAAGAACTCGTTATGAACAAAGAAATTAACGAACGCCGCGCCAAAGATCACCAACTGCTCGAAGAAATCTGCCGCGAACAAGGAGTTCCGGTCGAACTCGTCGAACAACTTTTGCAAATCGAAAAAGACAAAAGCGGACTGATGCGCCGCAACAATCTTTTCAAAGATATTGATATGGCGTTGAAAAATTATTTGAAGCGTCAGGAAACAAGCAATCTTGCAATTACCTACTAATTCCATTTGAAAATGGTTGACAGGGCGGATAAAATTATGGTGAGCCATAGTCGTGCAACCGAAAACTGTCAACTTTAAAACCGATTATTTCATTCACGAAAAGAGACTTTTATGCCCGAAAAAAAGTTACGAGATTTTTCTGTCAAAGTCGTAGATTTATTTTGCGGCATTGGCGGTTTGACTCACGGATTTATAAAAGAATCTTTAGATGTCGTTGCCGGATATGACATAGATTCCGATTGCAAATATGCTTACGAAGCGAATAATAAAAATTCCGATGGAAAAATTTCAGAATTCATTGATAAAAGCATAATTGATGTAACCGCAGATGAAATTTCCGCGAAATTTGCAGACGCGGATGTGAAAATTTTGATCGGATGCGCTCCTTGCCAACCGTTCTCTACTTACTCGTATAAAAATCAAGACGAGATAAAAATCAACTTACTTCTCGAATTTGCGCGTTTGATCGAAGAAGTAAAACCCGACATCGTTTCGATGGAAAATGTTCCGCGCCTCGCCGAATTCGACGGCGATTCGGTTTTCGGACAATTCATCGAAATCTTGAAAACTAACGGTTACGAAGTTACTTACCAAATCGTTTATTGCCCGGAATACGGAATTCCGCAACATCGAAAGCGTTTGGTTTTGCTCGCCTCCAGATTCGGAAAAATCGAATTGATTAAAAAGACGCATACCGAAAAGAAATTCAAAACGGTAAAGGATGCAATCGGAAAGATGCCGCCTTTGAAAAGCGGCGAAGTTTCGCCGAAAGACTCTCTGCACAGAGCTACTAAATTGTCGGAGTTGAATCTGAAAAGAATCAAACAATCCGTTCAGGGTGGAACTTGGAAAGATTGGGATGAGGATTTGAAGTTGAAGTGTCATTTGAAAACTAGCGGCGAAACTTACGTTAGCGTTTACGGAAGAATGTCGTGGGACAAACCCGCACCGACTATGACGACTCACTGTATGGGTATCGGTAATGGAAGATTCGGACATCCCGAACAAGATAGAGCCATATCGCTAAGAGAAGCTGCTTTGATACAAACTTTCCCTCGAAAATATAAATTTGTCGAAAAAGGGAAACCTTTTACCGTAAAACGGATTTCGACACGAATAGGAAACGCCGTTCCCGTAAAACTCGGACAGATAATTGCGAAAAGCATTAAATTACATTTGTCGAATCCGTCAGTAATAACCAAAATTGAAAACAACTTTGAATCTCCTGAATCTTTATGACTGAATCAAAAGAAGAAATAACTGAACCAAAAGAAGAAACTTATAAACTATCTGTTGATCTTCAAGTATTAAAGCATTTAGGGATCGGACTTTACAGCAATCTTCCATCAGTTATGTCGGAGATGGTTGCAAACTCGCACGATGCCGATGCAACGGAAGTAGAAATAACTATTAAAGATGATCTGATAATTATCAAAGATAATGGTTTGGGAATGAGTGTCGAGGATGCAAACAAAAAGTTTCTGACTGTCGGTTACGATAAGCGTGATAAGGAGAAAAATAAAGACGGAAAGGTTTCAACACCTAAATTCAAAAGGCTTCCGATGGGAAGAAAAGGAATCGGAAAACTCTCTACGTTTGCAATTGCAAATAGCGTAAAAGTCGAATCTATAAAAACCTGTCTTGAAATAAATGACACAGGCGAAATTACAAAAGAAACTCTCGGTGAAAAATCTGCATTTTTGATGAATGTTGAAACCATTGAGAAATTAGCTAAAGAAAAGAAAGAGTATTTCCCTGAAGAAAACGATACTGACAGCGTAAAATTTGCTGACAAACTTGATTTTGAAAAGGGGACGAGAATAACCTTAACAAATCTAAAAAGGAAACGTGGCATAAACGCAGAGTTTGTTCGGCGGAATCTCGCTCGTCGTTTTGCCGTTTTCGGAAAGAATTTTGAAGTTTCAATTAATGGTAAAGAAGTTTCGGCAAACGATAGACAGTATTGGGATAAATTACAATTCGTTTGGGGATTAGGTGAAAATGCCGAGTTCGACAAAGCTAAAATCGGAGGAAAAGTTAAAAACACCGATGCGATTGCAAATAGTGAAGGCGAAAATTCGGAAGTTTTATCAAATCAAGTTTCGATACCGGGAAACGGAAGTGAAACTGTCAGCGGTTGGATAGGAACTGTTTACTTGCCCAAAGATTTACAAGATGAAAATCTCGACAATAACGGCATAGTCGTTATGGCAAGAGGAAAACTCGTTCACGAAAATTTATTACCGTTTGCTCGAACGGGCAGAGTTTTCGCAGAATATATTGTCGGAGAAATAAATGCAGATTGGTTAGACACGGACAAAGAAGAAGATATTGCTGCCAGCGACCGTCAAAATCTCAGAGAAAACGATGTTCGTTTCAACGCATTGCAATCTTACCTAAAAGAAAGACTCAACGAAATCGCACAATATTGGGATAAATGGCGTAAAGCCGTGGGCAAAAAGGAAGCCATTGAGCGACATCCGATTTTGAAAGAATGGCTTGATACTCTTAAGCCGGATAATAAAAAGCAAGCAGAAAAACTTATTGCCTCAATCGAAGGAATGCCCGTTTCCGATGACGAAACTAAAAAGGAACTTTTCAAACACGGCATAATGGCGTTTGAAACACTGGCTTTGCGAGGAAATCTTGCAGCCTTTGACAAATTTACGACGATAAGTGCCGATGATTTTAAAACACTTTTGGATGCTATGTCGGAATTGGACGCGGCACACTACTATCAAATTGCCAAAAATCGCTGGACAGTTTTGCAAGAATTCAAAAAACTCGTTAGCGACGATGATAAGGAAAGATTAGTTCAAGAAAAAATATTCCAGAATACCTGGTTAATGGACGCTTCTTGGGAACGACCGACAATTGACCCTGAAATGGAAAAGAAATTTGTTACAAAATTACAAGGCGTAAATTTAGGATTAGATAAAAATGTCGCACTTTCGAGATATGATATAAAATATCTTACCGTTTCAAATAAAGACTTGGTAATAGAATTAAAACGCGGAGGGCGACGAGTTACTATTGGAGAACTCACAGATCAAGTAGATAAATATCACACGATAATGACAACTCTTGCTAAGGAATCAAAGAAAACGCCTAATTTTGAAATAATTGTTCTTATTGGTGGAACTGTAAACGATCTCTCTAAAATTCAAGAAGACTCACTTAAATCTTTTAACGCAAGGGTGATGACATTCGAGCAATTGATTGAACACGCAAAAGCATCTTACAAAGATCATTTAGACGCTCAAAAAGAAATAACTAAAATTCAACGAATTATTGATAGTTTATAAATTCAACAATGGCAGATATAGTTTCTCGCAGTAAGAGAAAAGAAATGATGTCGAGCGTCAAGCAACGGCATACCAAGCCCGAAATAGCCGTTCGCAAATTGCTTCATCGTCTCGGATACAGATTCAGACTTCATAACAAAAAATTACCCGGAACGCCCGACATCGTTTTGCCGAAATATAAAACCGTTGTTTTCGTTCACGGTTGTTTCTGGCATCAACACGAAGGATGTCGAAAGGCTCGCCGTCCGACATCGAACGTCGAATTTTGGAACGAAAAATTAGACAAAAATATTGAAAGAGATATTCGGAAAGAAGCCGAATTAAAAAATTCGGGTTGGAAAGTTTTGACTATTTGGGATTGCGAATTAAAGGACGAAGATTTATTGATCGAAAAAGTAAAAAACTTTCTCAACGTCGAATAATTTTTAACAAATCACGACAAATTAAATATCGAAGCGCGGCGAAGACGGACGCGCCATTGATACGCAGCAGATTTTCAGTGGCGGCGGAACCGATTACACGTCGCTTTTTCGCGCTCTGATTGTGCAGCGACACAATCGCGCTTTGAATGACGATGAATTTTTGCAGCTTTTAAAAGCGCACGTTGACCACGGTTTTGCGTTGATCGCCAATGATACGAACGGGTTTAAGTCCGAAGACGATTACGTCGAGTATCTGGTTGAACTGACCCGCGCCGGGCTGGAACAGCGCAAACAGGAAGCCGCGCCGACGAACGAGACGACTCCGGCTTTCGGCGGTTTGCTCGATTTGCAGATTGGCTGGAACGCGAAAACGGACGCGCCCGTTTCGTTGGAATTTAACCGGCGGACGAATAATTACCTTGCCGTGACGGGCAAGCCGGGCAGCGGGAAAACGCAGTTTGTCAAAGATTTGCTCGCTCAATTGCGGCGGCAATCCGATTATCAAGTCAATTTTATTTTCTTTGACTACGCCAAAGGCGATGTCGCGGACGATGCCGATTTTGTGGCGGCAACCAAGGCGGAAGTCGTGCGCCTGCCCGAAGAGAGTTTGCCGTTTAATCCGTTTTCGCGCGTCAACGTCAATTCGGAAACGGCGGTGAAAGTGGCGGCGCAGGAATTTGCCGATTTAATTCGGGATGTCGAAAAGCGTTTGGGAACCGTGCAGGCGCAACTGCTTTACGACGCGATTCGGCGCGGATTTGAGGCGACGCGCGGCGAAAACGCGCCGTTTCCCGATTTTGAAATTATCAATCAGGAAATCGAATACGATTACACGGTGAACAAACGCAAACTCGACACTTTGACCGAAGTGATGCGGCAGTTGACCGATTTCGAGATTTTCGCCAAACGCGACGCGCCGAATCTGTGGCGGAGTCTGACGGACAAAACCGTGATCGTTGATTTGCACGGGCTGACGGTTTTGCGCGAGTTGACGGTTTGCCTTGTTTTGACCGCGCTTTACCGCGAATTGATGGCGATGCCCGATTCAAATGTTGCGGACGGCGTTCGAGAAATGCGGACGATTATCGTGATAGACGAAGCGCATCATTTTTTGAAAGACAAAAAACGCAATGCCATTTTAGAACGGTTGATTCGGGAAATCCGCAGCAAAGGCGCGTCCGTTTTTCTGATGTCGCAGTCGCCCGACGATTACGACGCGGGCGATTTCGATTTTACGGAACTGCTCGAATTCGTCTTTCTACTGCAATCAAACGCGGGCGCGACGCGCTTTCTGCAAAATGCGTTCGGCGTGTCGGCGGCAGAAGCGAAAACTTTATCGGCGGAAGTTGCAAATCTGCCAATCGCCGAAGCAATCGGGAAATCTTCCGGTGGCAAAACCAAAACGAATCGTTTGCGGGTGCGGCAATTTTGGCGTGAAAAGGGAAAGTGAAGTAGGGAAAAAGGCAAAAGGCAAAAGGTAAAACAAAGCAGGATTCTTAAGTTTTACCTTTTGCCTTTTGCCTTTTGCCTTAAATTACTTTGCCCATTTGTCGGCGATGTGAACGTCAACTTTGACGGGAACTTTGGTGATGTATTCTTCGCCCGCCGCGCACATCGCTTTTTCCAGTTTGTCCGCCGTTGTCTGCGCTTCCGCTGCGTCGGCTTCGACGATAATTTCGTCGTGGACAATATTGACCAGACGCGCCGAAGTTCCTTTGATTGATTGATGCAGAAGATGCAGAGCGCGTTTCAGAATGTCGGCGGACGTTCCCTGAATCGGCATATTTTTACCGTTTCTCTGCGCCAAAGACGCGGCTTTGCGGTCTTCCGGTTCAAATCTGAAGCGCGACAATCTGCCCGAAGCGGTTCGGGCGGAGCGTTCAGTCGTCACCTTTCGCGCCGCTTCGCGCAGCCACGAATCGAGTCCGCGATACGTCGCAAAATACTTTCGCATAATGTCTTCGGCGTTGGTTTGGGAAAGTCCGGTCATCAGCGCGAACCGCTGCGAGCCGATGCCGTAAACGACTCCGAAATTCAAGCGTTTGGCGAAACTGCGCTGGTCGGAGGTGACATCTTCGGGCTTGGCGTTGAAAACCTGTGCGGCAGTGATCGTGTGAAAGTCTGCGCCGGATTGAAAGGCTTTGATAAAGTTCTCGTCTTTTGAAAATTCGGCTAAAATCCGCAGTTCGACCTGCGAATAATCGGCGATAATCAACTTTTTGCCTTCCGGCGCACGAAAGCAATGCCGATAATTTTCGTCGTGCGGAATCTGTTGAATGTTTGGCTTGGAACAGCTAAAACGACCGGTCGGCGCACCGATTTGGCGAAAGTCGGCGTGGATTCTGCCGGTTTGCGGTTTGATAAATTCGAGAATGTTCTCGCCGAAACTCGTCAGATTTTTCGCCACGCCGCGATATTCCAAGAGTTTGGCAACCACCGGAAACTCCAAAGCGAGCGGCTGCAACTGCCAGCCGCGAGTGGTTTCAGGAACGGGAACGCCGAGATTTTTGAGCGCGTCCGTCACTTGATTTTGCGAGTCGAGATTGATTTCCGTCACGCCGAACAAGGACGCTTGCGCGACACCGGCGGAAAGCATCTGCTGGAGTTCCATCGCCACTCTGCCCTGCGATATTTTTACTTTGTCTAATTGTTCGCGCCAGCAAACCGCGTCGAGATAAAAGCCGTTTAACTCCATCGCGGCAATCGGCAGAACGCAGTCGAATTCGAGTTTGGCGACTCTGATTAACTCGTCGGCTTTTAGTCTTTCGACGATTTTTTCGCGCAAGGGAATCATCGTCGCGGCATCTCTGGCGGCGTATTCGATTTGCGATTGGGAAAGTTCCGGTGCGCTCCAATCGCTGACCTGCTCCGATTTATCGAGTTCGGTGTTGAGAAAATGGCTGGTTACTTCGCCGAGCGAATGTCTTCGATCCTGATCGCCCGCCGCGATGATTTGACTGGCAAGCAGAGTGTCGAACACGCCGCCGATTTCGCAGCTTAAATGATGCAAAATCCATTTCGCGTCGAATTTGGCGTTGTGCGCGATTTTAATCGGTTTCGGTGAACTCAATAAATCCCGCAAAGGCTGTAATTCGGCGGAAGTTTTCAAATCTCCGCGTGTTGCAAACGGTTTCAAATCAATAACTTTCGTGTCCGTGCCGTTGCTCAACTGCACGAGCCGCAAGTCGCCTTCATACGGATCGAGAGCGGTCGTCTCCGTGTCGAAGCCGAGATAATCTTCCTTTTGTAAATCTTCGCAAGCCTTTCGCAAAGCGTCCGCTTCGGTGATTATTTGAAAATAAACTTCCATATTTTAATGGTAAATGGTAAATGGCAAATGGTAAATGACAGACGCGGGATTGCAGATTCTAAATTCCAAATTCCAAATTGAAGGTTTCAGACTCCAATCGAAATCTGGAATGTGGAATGTGAAATTTGTCTTAATTCACCATTCACCATTTACCATTTACCATTTTTAATTTATACTTACGACAGTTTGCCGGAGAATACTTTCGACTTAAACACTCGTCAGCTTAGGCAAACGTCAAGAATTATCTAAGGACTACTTAAAAATTTCAGCTTTTTTGAAAGAGCATTTTCGGCAGGTTCGAGCGCGGTAAAACGCAAATTTTGCGCTCCCTAGTCAGAGAAAAAACGAGGCGACCTACAATCGCTTTTGACGAAAAAAGATTCCGGCGTATA
Source organism: Pyrinomonadaceae bacterium (assembly GCA_043772175.1). GTDB lineage: Bacteria > Acidobacteriota > Blastocatellia > Pyrinomonadales > Pyrinomonadaceae. Next base: position 13,016 of record JAYVGL010000137.1, read on the forward strand.
AAACTCTGAAGTTCCAATTGTTTCGGAATATCATTCTGAAAACAAAATAAAAAACTTACAAAAACGCAAAATCTGCTCAACCGAACGAGTTAAAATCCGAGTTCATAAATCCCCCGAAATTCAAGGCGTTCACCTTCCGGCAAGCGACCAAATCAGCGGTCAGCGGTCTGTCTTCGTGAATAAAATCCCTTGACACGCCTTCTAAATTTATCTCCGTCTGATTCTAAAATTAAATGTCATAAAATATGTCAAAAGAAATGATTATCAGCGTCAACGGGCGCGAAAAAAAGATTGCCATTCTCGATAACGGGCGCGTTTCCGAATTTTACATCGAACGTGGCGACGAAGAAAATTCGGGCATCGTCGGCAATATCTACAAAGGAAAAGTGATGCGCGTTTTGCCCGGAATGCAGTCGGCGTTCGTCGAAATTGGTTTGGAGCGCGATGCGTTTTTATACGTTTCCGACTTCTTCGACGAAGAGGAAGAAATCGAGCGGATCGTGATGGAGAAATCGAAAAAATCCACGCCCGAAGAAGCCAAACGCGAAGCCGACGAACAGATTCAGAAAGCGCGAATCGAGCGCGAAAAACAGATGGAAGCCGTGCAGGAACTCGCCGAACCGATGGCGGAAACCTCGCCGGAAGCTGACGACGACGAAAGCGTCGAAGACGAAATCGAACCGATAAAAGCCGAAGTCAAAGAAGAAACGCCGAGAGAGCGGCAGGGAAGATCGCGGCGCGGCGGCAAAAGAGAGCGGCAGGAACAGGCGCAGCAATCGGTATCATTTGCTAAAGAAACCGAAACGGTTTCGGATAAAGGGTTTAAGCAAACCGACGAAGTTGAGTTTTCAGGCGATTTCAAGGAATTGTTCGCCGCCGAGACTGAAAAAGACGAAATCGAAGAAATGGATTTCGCTTTTGAATCGGCTGAACCGACACCGCTTTTCGATTTGGAAGATTCGGGTTTTGAACGCATTATTGACGACGAAGAAACGACCGGCGATATGTTCAAAGATGCCTATCGGCAGGAAGCGATTACGGACAAAGTTCGCGCCGTCGAATTCGATATGGAAAGCACGGCGACCGCCGAAGTCGGTTCACTGCTCGCTTCGGTAACTAACGATGGCGGTGGTTTCGAGCGCATTGCCGACGATGACGACGAACAGCCGATTGTTTCGCAAAAATCAAAAAGCGGTCGTGGAAATCGCGGCGGCAGAAACAAACCGAAAGGCGGACAATCCGATGTTTTGAAAACCGAAGCGGCGGATGAAGCAGCCGTTATCGCCGAAACGGACGATTCGCAGGCGAAAACCAAAGGCGCGGCGAAATCTAAAAAACCTGTCAAAGACGCGGAAACAGCGGAAGAAATCGAATCGAAAGCGAAAACCGCCGCGAGCCGCAAGAAAAATCGCGGCGGCAAGAAAGCCGTTAAAAAAGAAACTTTGCCGGACGCGGGAGCCGGAATCAAAGAGCCTGATTCGACGGCGAAAATGGCAGTGCGGCGCGGCGGGCGCAATCGTCGCCGTCCGAACGAGCGTTCTGAAAACGGCGGAACCTCCGAAGCTGAAGAAACAGTTTCGCTGCGAATCGTCGCCGAACCGGAGATGCCCGCCGAAATTGTCAAACCGGCATATCAGCCGCCAGCCAACCGACCAACGCCGACCAACCGACCGAGCATTAGTTATCGCGGCGACAGCCGAAATGAAGCCAGAAGCGAAGGCGGCAGAAGCGATAATCGCAGCGACAGTCGAAATGACAACAGCCGGCGCGAACGCAGCAGCGGCGGCAGCGGCAACACGCGGCGCGAACGCGAACGCAATCAGCCGACGATTACTGATTTGCTTCGTGAAGGTCAGGAAATTCTCGTCCAAATCGCCAAAGAACCGATTGCCAAAAAAGGTGCGCGCATCACTTCGCACATCGCGCTTCCCGGACGATTTTTAGTTTATATGCCGACGATTGAACATTTGGGCGTGTCGCGCAAAATCGAATCGGCGAGCGAACGCAGCCGACTTCGGGTGGCGATTCAGAAAATTCGCAGCGAAGAAGAAGTGCCGAGCGGCGGATTTATCGTTCGCACGGCAGGTGTCGGCGTTCCCGAATTGGATTTGCGGCAGGATGCGAAATATCTCGTTCGCACCTGGATGGATATGAAAAAGACGGCGGAGAAATCGAAATCGCCCGCTCTCGTTCATCAGGATTTGGATATTATTCAACGGCTTTTGCGTGACCAATTATCCGACGAATTCACCGCGATTCGTGTTGATTCCGAAGAAGAATATCAGCGCATCGTCGAATTTATCAACCGCATTCAGCCGCGAATGGTCAATCGCGTCAAACTTTACACGCGCGACCAACCGATTTTGGAAGAATACGGTGTGCAGGAAGAAGTTGACAAGGCTTTGAAACCGCGCGTTTGGTTAAAATCCGGCGGCTATCTCGTCATTAACCAAACCGAAGCTCTGGTGGCGATTGATGTTAACACCGGCAAATTCGTGGGACGCGGCAATGCGCGGCTCGAAGACACGATCACGAAAACGAATATGGAAGCGGTTGACGAAATCGCCCGCCAGATTCGCCTCCGTGATCTCGGCGGAATTATCGTTCTCGACTTGATTGATATGGAAGACCGGCGCAATCGCAACAAGGTTTCTCAAGCGTTGCAGGAAGCGTTGCAGGGCGACAAATCGCCGACTAAAGTCTTATCATTCAATGACTTCGGTTTGATTATTATGACGCGCAAACGGGTCAAACAATCGCTTGAAAGAACGATGTGCGAACCTTGTCAATACTGCGAAGGCGCAGGCTGGGTCAAATCGGCACAGACGGTTTGTTACGAAATTTTGGGCGAAGCCAGACGGCTTTCGAGAAGTGTGGATGACGTGCGGCAGACGACTCTGCGCGTTCACCCGGACGTGGCGAAGGCTCTTAACGAATCGGAAAATACGGTTCTCGAAGAGATCGAAGCGTATCTCGGCAATGTTGACGTAACGGGTGATAAATCTATTCATCAACAGCAATTCGATTTCGCGTTCATCTAAATTTTTTTAGCCGCGAGCAAACACGAAAGGAACACGA
>JAYVGL010000138.1:0-3350 GCA_043772175.1 Pyrinomonadaceae bacterium
GATGAATCATTGCAGAAACACGCACGATAGTCGAGTGTGTCTTTCGCGCCCTTACTTCGTGCGGGCTTCTGCATTTATAAAACTATTCTGTCTGCTTACTTAAAACCAATCGTCGCTGAGAAAATAACAAAAAGCATAGATGAATTTAATTCCCGCGCCGGAGACGGTGATGCAGATTTTGCAGAAAACCAACGCTTATCGTTTCGGGCATTTCGTCAGCCGACGCGGGCGGCATTCGTCGCATTTTTTTAAGGTTCCGATGGCTTTTCATTATTCCGACAACGCGAAAATTCTGGCGGTCGGGTTGAGCCGCAAGTTTCGGACGGATAAGACGGTCGCCAGTCTTCTGCCGCACGTCGCCGTCGTCAGTCCGAGCGCGGACGGCATTCCGGTCGCGTTCAGTATGCGCGACGCTCTGAGCGGCACACAGATTTATTGGGCGGCTCGTGAGAACGGCGAGCGGAGGTTTCCCGAATACATCAAAGATTTCAAAGTCAATCCGTGTATCATCGTCGAAGACATCGTGCGTTCGGGTTCGTCGTTGCGGGAAACTTATAAATTGTTAACCGATCTCGGCGCGAAAGTAATTGGTTTGGGGGCAATCGTTAAATTCAAAACCGCGCCGTCGGAAATCGAAGGCATCGAAATCAAATCGCTCGTCGAATTCGATTCGCCGATTTACGATTCGCTCGAAGCGTGGCAGGCGGTGGAGAAGGGCGACGCGCTGATTGAAGCGGTCAGCGAATTCTAGAGTTTTCGTTCTCCTTTCCGCATTTTTCACCGCATAATAAATCTTTCTCATTTGCCTTAACATTTTCGTAAAGCTATCATTCTCCTTTTACTTACCGGAGAATAACAAATGATGGAAAAAGGTGTGGAAATTGCGCCCGCCAGCGGCAAACTCGGAATTTTACTCGTCGGTCTCGGCGCGGTCAGCACGACTTTCGTCGCGGGCGTGGAAGCGATTCGCAAAGGCAATGCCGAACCAATCGGCTCTTTGACGCAGATGGGAACGATTCGGCTCGGCAAACGGACGGACAATAATTGCCCAAAGATAAAGGATTTTGTGCCGCTCGCCGATTTAAACGACATCGTGTTCGGCGCGTGGGATATTTTTTCCGATTCGGCGTATGAAGCCGCACTGCACGCCGGAGTTTTGGAAAAATCGCTGGTTGAGGATTTGCGCGAACAGCTCGATTCACTAAAACCGATGCCCGCCGTTTTTTCGCAGAATTACGTTAAAAGATTAAACGGCACGAACGTCAAAAACGGCAAGAACAAAATGGAACTTGCCGAGCAAATCATCAAAGATATTGCCGACTTTAAAGCTGAAAAAGGCTGTGAAAGATTGGTCATCGTCTGGGCGGCTTCGACGGAAATCTACCTCGAAATCAGCGCGGTTCACCAAACCGTCGAGGCGTTCGAAAAAGGTTTATATGATGATGATGTCAACATCGCGCCTTCGATGATTTACGCTTACGCGGCGATGAAATCAGGCGTTCCGTTCGCCAACGGCGCACCGAATCTGACGGTTGACATTCCCGCGATCACGAAATTAGCCGAACAAAACGGCGTTCCGATTTGCGGCAAGGACTTTAAAACCGGACAGACTTTGATGAAAACCATCATCGCGCCCGGCTTGAAGTCGAGAATGCTCGGACTCGACGGCTGGTATTCGACGAACATTTTAGGCAACCGCGACGGCGAAGTTTTGGACGACCCGGAATCTTTCAAAACTAAAGAAGAGAGCAAGTTATCGGTTCTCGAACATATTTTGCAGCCGGACGTTTACCCGGAACTTTACAAAGATTTCTCGCACGTGGTTCGCATCAATTATTACCCGCCGCGCGGCGACAACAAAGAAGGCTGGGACGCGATTGATATTTTCGGCTGGCTCGGCTATAAAATGCAGATCAAAATTGATTTTATGTGCCGCGATTCGATTCTCGCCGCCCCGCTCTGTCTGGATTTGGCGTTGTTTTTGGATTTGGCGCAAAGGGCGAAAATGAAAGGGATTCAGGAATGGCTTTCGTTTTATTTCAAAGCCCCGCAGACCGCGCCGGAACTTTATCCCGAACACGATATTTTTATTCAATTGATGAAGCTGAAAAACACTCTGCGATATTTGAAAGGCGAAGATTTGATAACGCACCTCGGACTCGAATACTACGATTAAAGGAAAGCAAATTCTTGGGTTTGTGAGATACGAGAATAATTCTTACCACAGAGACACAGAGAAATAAAAATAGATAATTTGAAAACTCCGTGCCTCTGTATCTTTGTGGTGTATCAACCATTCGCGCCAAGTTAAGCTGGTAAACCGATGATTCGATTGCTTTTATCGCTAAACTCAAGCGGCAGCGGTGCCTTCAATTTGTTCAACACATTCCCGGTGATGTTTTGTAATTGTCGTTTTCGCTGCCGCTGTCGCAGAACCTGGAGTTTCCGGTGCCATTCCGCCTGGCTCCAATTCTTTGTTTCCAGCACGGCTTCACGCAACTCCTCCAGCATCGCTTTCCAGATTCCGTAGTTAGTCGTCCGCCGCGTTGAAACTAAACTATTCCAGTCTGCCCACAACCTCTTTCCGCTCTCCGCCGTCAATAATAACGCCAGCAGCAACCGCCCGAAAATGTCCGCTTCCGCCAACGCTCCGCCGCGCCGTCCACGCATCCGACCCAAACGCAGCAGCCCTTTTAGCCGCTTGAAATATATCTCGATTTGCCATCTGAGGCGATATATTTCCAAAACCTCCACTCCATTTAGTTCACTTTCCGGGATACTAGTCAGAACGATGATCCATTCGCTCAATTTGATGGTTGCTTCACGCGTCCGACAACCGGTTTTGATTGCCTGAAGTCGAATTTTGCGGTGCGCTTTTTCGCGTTCCCGCTCGCCCAATCTTTTACCATGGAGCCACACCTGCGCCCGACCTCCGACACGGTCACGAACAAAGGCGGTCGCGCTGAAGGTGCCGACCGCCTCCGCCTCGATCAGCAACTTTTTCCAATCGAACTTTTCCCCTGTCGCCGTTAATAAGACTAATTGCTGAAAACTCAGGCGGACGATCACGTCCGCGCCTTGTTTGAGAACTTCGATAATTTGCCAAGCCTTAGCGTAAATCCGGTCGCCTAAGACAATTTCGCCTGTTTGATATTGAAAGTGAGTCAAACTCTCCGCCGTTCGCTTATCGCTCAATTTGACGGCGCAGATGTTTTGCCCGACGGCATCGAAACACAGATGGAGGCGATAATCTTCACCTTTGGCTCCGGGACAATTTAAGACGGTGGCATCCACGATTTTCAAACGACGGTGCGGCAATCTCTTCCCGAGATTCGACATCTGCGCCGCCA
>JAYVGL010000139.1:0-3029 GCA_043772175.1 Pyrinomonadaceae bacterium
GACCTCGACCTCGCCGGTAAAAAACTGGTCAACGATGTTTCGTTCGCTGTGAAAAAGGGCGAAGTCTTAGGCATCGCCGGACTGATGGGCGCGGGCAGAAGCGAACTTTTGATGGGAGTTTTCGCCGCGTGGAAGGGAAAAGTTTTCGGTGATGTTTTCGTCGAAGGAAAACACGTCAAAATTGATTCGCCCGCCGCCGCCATCAAAAACGGCATCGGTTTCGTCACCGAAGACCGCAAGCGATTCGGTTTGCTGCTCGAACAAACCATTCAGGACAATTCGACGCTCGCCGGATTGAAACGTATTTCCGGTGCGTTTTTAATCAACCGTTCACGCGAAGCCATTGCCACCAAAAAAGTTATGAAATCCCTGCACGTCAAGGCAAATTCGCCGATGACCGTTGCGGGAACGCTTTCGGGCGGCAACCAGCAAAAAGTCGTGCTGGGAAAATGGCTTTTGACGAATCCGAAGGTTTTGTTTCTCGATGAGCCGACGCGCGGCATTGATGTCGGCGCGAAACAGGAAATTTATGCGGAAATCAATAAACTCGCCAAAGAAGGTTTGGCAATCGTGATGGTTTCGAGCGAACTGCCGGAAGTACTTGGACTTTCCGACCGTGTTTTAGTGTTGCACGAAGGAAAATTGACCGGCGAATTTACAAAAAGCGAAGCCACACCGGAAAAAGTGATGGTCGCGGCGACCGGCGAATCGAAAGTTTTGTTTTGATAACGATATGTAGCAATAATTGTTATCCGATGGTAAAATTTTCCGAAAAGCGGAGTTAATTTTTATGAATGTTTCATTGACCAAAGAACTGGAGAATTTTATCGGCGAACTGGTCGCCAGCGGAATGTATTTCTCGGCGAGCGAAGTCGTGCGCGACGGTTTGCGGCTGTTAAAAGAACAGGAAGCGTTGAAAAAAATGCGTGTCGAAGAACTTCGCGCCGAAATTATACGCGGTTTTGAACAATCGCAAAATGGGGAATCGAAACCGCTCGATATTGAAGCGATTCAAGCTGAAGGTGAAAGAACTCTGGCGAAAAAAAGGACCGGTAAATAAATGGCACAAATTCTTTTTACGCCGCTGGCAGTCCAGGACTTGCAGGAAATTTGGCTTTATTTGGCGGAAAACGCGGGCAATGAAACCGCTAACAAATTTCTTTTAGCAGTCAAGAAAAAATGCGAAACAGTTTCAAATTTTCCTGAAATGGGACAGGTTCGCCACGAGTATTTGCTAAACCTTCGCAGCTTTCCTTTTAATAAATACGTCATTTTTTATTTGCCGTTAGAAAACAGTATTGAAGTTTTGCGAATCGTCCATAGTTTGAGAGATATTCAGCAAGTCTTTGATGAAATGATTCCGCTTGAGTCGTAAAAAATTATGAGTGAAACAGCAGAAAAATCGGGTTTTAAGATAGAAACTTCGTCGCTTCGCGCTTACACGATGCTCGGCGCAATGGTTTTGATTTGGCTTTTCTTTTACTGGCAGACCGACGGCATTTTCCTGAGTCCGCGCAACCTTTCCAATCTGATGCTGCAAACTTCCGTGACGGGAATTTTGGCGGTCGGAATGCTGATGATTATTGTCGCCGGACAAATTGATTTATCGGTCGGTTCGGTTTTGGGTTTGGCGGGCGGAATCGCGGCGATTGCGATGTCGCAGGGTTACGGATTGCCGGTTGCGATTCTGGCGGCGGTTGCCGTCGGCGTAATTATCGGCATCGTTCAGGGAAGTCTGACGGCTTATCTGAACATTCCCGCGTTTATCGTTACGCTCGGAGGTTTGCTGGCATGGCGCGGCGCGGTCAAATTCGTGACGAGCAGCGAGACGATTCCGGTTGCCGACGCGACTTTCAAATCAATCGGGCAGAGTTATATTCCGGCGAACGTCGGCTGGATTCTGGCGGGTTTAGCGATGCTGTTCGTCGTGCTGATGATGCTCAAAAACATCAGAACAAATCAGCAATACGATGAAACCGGCGCAACGAACACGACTGGAGCAATCGTCAAATCGCTTTTCCCGATCATCGGCATCGTCTTATTTATTTACGAGATGAACGCTTACGCGGGAGTGCCGATTCCGGTTTTAATATTTTTGGTCGTCGCTCTGCTCGGCTATTTCATCACCAATAATACGACGTTCGGACGCTATCTTTACGCCATCGGCGGCAATGCGGACGCGGCGCGGCTTTCGGGAATCAATAACAAAGTCAATATCTTAAAAGTTTTCGCCCTTTTGGGAGCGTTAACGGGAATCGCTTCGATTATTTTTACGGCACGGGTCGGTTCAGCTTCGCCGGACGCGGGAACTTTGAAGGAACTCGACGCGATTGCAGCGTGCGTTATCGGCGGTGCGAGTCTCGTCGGCGGGCGCGGAACGATTTTCGGCGCGTGTCTCGGCGCGTTGATCATGGCGAGTCTGGATAACGGAATGTCGCTTCTGAACGTCCGCGATTTTATGCAGGAAATTATCAAAGGTTCGATTTTAGTCGCGGCGGTCGGGCTTGATATGGCGGGCAAAAAACAAAGCTGATTTTCGATATTTTTTTGTGAACTTGTAAAACACGAGGCGGCGGCAAAAAGTTAATTTTGCCGCCGCCTCGTGTTTCGAGTTAATGTTAATCACTGGAATAACGCCAGCGATTTGGTAAATGTTTGAAAAACGCCCCAGGCGAGCGGAATGCCGACGAGCAGCCACGCGAAGGCGACTGCCGCCGCCGATGTTTTTACGCCATTGTCAATCGGTCTTTGTTCTCTGTTTTCCATTATTGTTTTCTCCTTTTTAATTAAGCCGTCGCGCCGCTTTGAACGCGGGCGGTTTCGGGTTCAGGCGGCGGCATTGTCGGTTCCGCATCGCCTCTGTAATGATGTTTTGCGTCAACCGGACGCACCATTAGATTGCTGATAAATCCGATAACCGGCAAGCCCGCCATAATGTAAATCGCCGTCGAATAGGCATCCGCTTTCGCCACGCCTCTGCCGATCTGATAATCGCGCAGATAAGTAACAATTGACGGTCCGGCAATCGC
>JAYVGL010000140.1:0-12634 GCA_043772175.1 Pyrinomonadaceae bacterium
TAAATCGGATGACACACTTGGGAATGCCTGAAAGTTACAAAGTTGAAGTCTAGCGAAAAACAGAAATGAGAAGATTGCTGATTTATGCAACAAAGCCGAAGCAAAGCTAAATTATTGACCATCGCCGGAGTTTTTTGCTGTTTATACGCTTTAATGCTTTTGATTTACAATGCCGCTGAATTTTCTAGTTTTTACACTTTGCCGCTTTTATTTTTCATCGGCGGAATCGTTCTGATCGTTTTTTCGCTGGCTTATTACACGGAAAAATAATTTCAAACGTCATTTATTTTTTATGTCTGAGGAAACTAAACAGGTCGAAGATATTCGGCAAACATTTGAAACGGATTTTGCGAAATTCGCGCATTTACGCGCCGCCAACGGCAGCTTAAATTTAGTCGATGCCGAAGTTTTCCAGCGTGAACTGAGCGAACTTAAAACCAGATACACCGGCAAAAAATCGGAAATTGCGGGCGCGAAAAAACTTATCGGTCGAGTCGCGCCCGAAGAAAGAGGAGCGTTCGGTCAACTCGTGCAGACGGTTGAAAAAGAGATGACGACGGCGATTGAAGCGGTCGAAACTAATCTGAAAAACTTCATCAGCAACCAAAAAATTGAGCGTGAAAAACTGGATGTAACTTTGCCCGGAACGCGCCCGCGTGAAGGTCATCTGCATATTTTGACGATTCTGCGCCAGCAAATCGAAGACATTTTCGTATCCTTAGGTTATGCGATTGAAGACGACCGCGAGATTGAAACGGATTATTACAATTTCGACGCGCTCAACATTCCCGAAGGTCATCCGGCGCGTGAATCGCAGGATACTTTTTACACGACCGGCGGTTTCGCCCTGCGTTCGCAGACTTCGACCGTGCAAATCCGCGCGATGGAACGGCGCGGAGTTCCGCTTAAAATCATCGCTCCCGGCAGAGTTTTTCGCCGCGACACGCCCGATATGACGCATACGCCGATGTTTCATCAAATCGAAGGTTTGTGCGTGGATAAAGGAATCACGATGGCGCACCTGAAAGGCACGGTCGCCGAATGGCTGCGAAGATTATTCGGCAAAGACACCGTGATTCGCCTGCGCCCGTCTTACTTCCCTTTTACCGAACCGAGCGCAGAATTCGATTTTTCGTGCTTCAAATGCGATGGTTCCGGCACGTTTGAAAAGACGCGCTGCCGCCCGTGCAAAGGTTCGGGCTGGATCGAACTCGGTGGTTCGGGAATGGTTCATCCGAACGTCTTACGCGCCGTCGGCGTTGATCCGCAAGTTTATTCGGGATTCGCGTTCGGCTTCGGTTTGGAAAGAATGTGTTCGCTGATGTATTCGCTCGACGATATTCGCCTTATGTTTGAGAATGATGTCAGATTTTTGGAGCAGTTCAGGTAAAATGACTGCGAGGTGATTTTATGCAAGTTACAACTATTGAAGGCATCGTCAAAGACAGTCAAATTCAATTGAGCAAAGACATAAAATTGCCGGAATCAGCAGAAGTTTACGTTATCATTCCGCAAGTAAAGAGTTTCAAGAAAATTGTAAGTCCGCGTCTGGCAAATAAAGCCGATGCGAGTAAGTTCGTGAAAACGGTCGAGGTAGATATTACGGTTGGGGCGGGACGAATTCGATTTTCGGAAAGTGCGTGAATGTCGAGAATTGATTCGGCGGCGAAGATAATTTTACGAAGCGGCGGCTTTCCATTGAGATTCGGAAAAACTGTCAGCCGAATCAGTTTTCACTTAACCCTGATAAGGTTCTGCCTAATTGAATTAGCGACGTTTCATCGAGAAAAGCCAGATCATCCAGGACTAAAAACATTTCTACTTTCAAGTGTTTCATTTTTAACAAATACTCGATTTCCTGCGGCGTGAAAAGACTGGCGCGAGCGTCGCGCGTCTTGATTTTATCCACTGAGTAAACTTTGTCAACGCCGAAGACCTGTTTGATTTTGTCCAGCAGATATTTACCGGAAGACTTGTATTTATAGCCGCAGAATTTACACTTTCTCGAATCGGCGCGGATGTAGGCGAAACATTTGAAGCATCTTCTTTCACGTCTTTTGGTTTTTTCCATAGCGTTTAAGCTCCGCCGGTAAAATTTTGCCGTCCGAGTTTTATCTGTGGTTTCGGAAATTATAGCCTGACTTCAAAAAAATTTCATTTTTGAAGCGGCGGCGGTTACTCATTATCACAGAATTTTTGATGAAAAGTCGTGATGACGAGTATTTTTCACGGTAGTATCGAGTTTCCGGCACTTCTCGAAACAGTGCTGACTCTAAAAAACGAAAACAGTGCTGCAAAAGGCTCGATCATAATAAATTCTGATTCTCTGTTTTGCGTTTTGAGCGTCAAAAATTCAGAATAGTGGTTTAAATTTCTGGACGGACGGCGCGTTGTAAAATCGCTTAAACAAAAAACTCCCGCGTTCGGAAACTTCGCTTTTCTCGAAAAACTTTTTTATGAATATCAGTTACAGATGGCTGAGAGATTTGGTTGAAATAGATTTGCCGCCGCACGATTTGGCGCGAAAATTGACGAGCGTCGGTTTGGCGGTCGAAGGCATTCACGAATTCGGCGACGATTACGTTTTCGACGTTGATGTTACGTCGAATCGCGGCGACTGTCTTTCGCATCTCGGCGTGAGCCGCGAGGTTGCGGCAATTGAAAATGTAAAGTTGAAAATTAAAAACTACGAAGACCGGGAACCGAAAACCGAAAATCAAGGTTTAGTTTCGATTCAAAACGCGGATTTATGTCAGCGATTTACGGCGCGAATTATCCGAAACGTCAAAGTCGGAGCGTCGCCCGAATGGTTGGTGAAACGATTGGAAGCGGTCGGCGAGCGTTCGATCAACAACGTCGCCGACATCACCAATTTCGTGATGCACGAACTCGGACAGCCGATGCACTCGTTTGATTTGAACAAGTTAGCGGAAAATCGAATCGTTGTGCGCCGCGCTCGGAACGGCGAGACGATTGAAACTTTGGACGAAATCGAGCGCAGACTGGATGAAACGATGCTGGCGATTTGCGATGCGGAAAAACCGGTCGCGGTCGCAGGCGTAATGGGCGGATTCGATTCGGCGATTACTTACGAGACGACCGACGTTCTTTTGGAAGTCGCCCATTTCAGACGCGATTCGATTCGTCAAACTTCCCGCAAACTGAAACTGTCAACCGAAGCGAGCCATCGCTTCGAGCGCGGCGTTGATATTGAAAATTTAGTTCGCGCATCGAACCGTGCCGCTGAACTTATGGGCGAAATCGCGGGCGGCGCGGCGGCAGATTTCGTTGACGTTTATCCGGCGAAATTTACGCCGCACGAAATCGAGTCGAACGATATTCGGTATGCCGTCAAAAGATTAACCGGCTTGGAAGTCGAAGAATCCGAAACTTTGCGGATTTTAAGCGCACTCGGAATAAATTTGAAGGAGCAATCCGAAACACGAAATCTAAAATCTAAAATTTTCACGGCTCCGAGCTGGCGGCACGACGTTTCGATTGAAGAAGATTTGGTCGAAGAAGTCGCCAGAATCGTCGGCTACCAAAATATCGGCGAGCAATTGCCGCCGTCTTTTGGCGCGGGCGAATATCAGCCGACCGAAAAGCGTAAAAAAGATTTGCGGAAAACTCTGGCGGCGAGCGGTTTCGACGAAGCGATTTCTTACAGTTTCATTGACACGAAACACGACGAAGTTTTTGAGACGGTTCCAAATTTAATTGATGAAGCGGCGACCGAAAAATACGTTTCCCTGCGTGATTCGATTATCGAAGGCGCGACTCGAATGCGTCCGAGCCTTCTTTCCGGTTTGCTCGAAGCGGTTCGCACGAATTTCAATTTTCAAAAGCGCGATGTCAAACTGTTTGAACTCGGAAAAGTCTTTGCCGCCGCGACGGACGAAACCGCTCTGCCTTCTGAACGCGAACTTCTGGCGTTGATCGTGACGGGCAGCGAAACGCTGGAAAATAAAGCGATGCCGCTGCGCGAACTGAACTTTTACGATGCCAAAGGTGCTTTGGAGGCGGCGGCAGCGGCGATCAAAGCGCCGGTTTTGGAATTTGCGGCGAAAAATGTCAAGCATCTGCGAAAAGGTCAGTCGGCGGAGATTTTGGCGAACGGCAAAAGCGTCGGCACAATCGGGCGTTTGAACGACGAAATCGCGCAGACTTATAAATTCAAGCAGCCCGTTTTCGTCGCCGAAGTTGATTTACGAACGCTGCTCGGCGAACAACAGCCGACGGTTTTATATCGTCCGCTGTCCGTCTATCCGTCAATCGTGCGCGATGTTTCGCTGCTCGCCAAACGAAGCGTTTCGTTTGCGGAAATCAAACGAGCGATTGAATCGGAAAATTTCGAGCTGCTGAAAAAAATCGAATTCGTTGACGTTTACGAAGGCAGAGGCATCGGCGATGACGAGCGTTCGATCACGATTCGGCTCGCCTACCGCAGCGAAACGCGCACGCTTTTAGAGGAAGAAGTCGAAGCGATTCACGGAGAAATCCTGCAAATCCTTGACGCAAATTTAAGTGCGAAACAAAGATTTTAACAATTAGTTAAGATAAAACTTGAAGTTTTCGGTAAAAGAAAACATAATCAGACGGAAACTTTAACTCTTAAAAACACGGAGCGACAGATGAACGGTTTGGCTGGAATGGAAAAATTTTCGCACCTCGAAGACAAAATCTACCTGACGATTGAAAACGTCCGCAAACTGCGCGAGGAAAAAGAGCGCGTCGAACGCGAGATGAAATCGCTGCGGCACGAGGTCAGCAATCTTTTGTCGGAAAAATCGCGTCTGGAAGAAAAAGTCGAAGATTTATTGAGCGAACGCGACGCGATTCAATTGAAAGTCGAAGCGATGCTCGACGCGATGACTATTATCGAACCGGACGTGGCGGAAGCCGTTCACCGATAGAAATTTATGCTTAACGGCAAATCGAAATCCGACGGAGTGGCGCAGTCAATCCGCGTCGAGATTTATAATCAGACCTACAACATTCGCTCGGACGGCGACAACGATTATATTCTGCGGCTCGCCGAATACGTTGACGGGAAAATGCGCGAGATTTCAAGCGGAACGCTGACCGTTGACAGTTTGAAGGTCGCCATCTTAGCCGCTCTGCACATCGCCGACGAATTCCATCAATTGAAAAATAATCAGGAGCAATCCGACGCGCAGCTCGCCTCCCGAAGCGCGGAATGCGCCGAAATGCTCGACCGCGTTCTCAAACACAAAGAAGCCGCCCCGCAGGAAGTCGAGACCGAGCAGTAAAAAACCACATCCGAAAAGCAAATGAGAGAAACACTTGAGCGGCTTTTTCTAAAAACCGTCCGGCTTTACACTTACCACACGCCGATTCCGAAAGGTAAATATCGTTTATATCAAACGGCTTTGCAGCAGTGTTGCGCCGCGCCGCAGAAGATAATCACGACGGCGACCGACGGGAGAATTTTTGAAGTTGATTTGAAGGGCGGAATGCACGACAGCGTTTTCTTCTTCGGTCAATACGAACCGGCGGTGTCGGAAGTCGTCTCGGCAATCGTCCGACGCGGCGACAATTGTCTGGACATCGGAGCGAATTTCGGCTGGTTTACGACGCTTTTGTCCGGTTTGACGGGCGGCGAAAAGGGTTCGGTTTACGCTTTCGAGCCGATGCCCGATGTATTTGACGGCTTGAAAATAAACGTCCGGTTAAACAATTTACCGAAAAATGTTTTCCTCAGTAATCTGGCGTTGGGCGACGAAATCAAACAAGTCGCCCTGCATCGTTTCACCGATCTGCCGAGCGGACACAGTTCGCTTTCGGCGGCGGGCAGGGAAAATTTTCAGGTTTTCAACGTGCCGATGACGACGCTTGATTCTTATCTCGCCGAACGCAAGATCGAAAATGTAGATTTTATCAAACTCGACATCGAAGGCGCGGAGATGATGTTTTTGCGCGGCGCGACAAAACTTTTCGAGCAAAAAATTCCGCCGTTCATTATCGCGGAGATGGCTCTCGGAACGACCGAAGGCTTCGGCTATTTGCCGAACGATTTAATCGAATTTATTCGACGGCACGCCGATTATAAATTTTTCGCCCTTGACGAAATAAACTTTGTGTTAGAGGAAATAGAAGGTTTCACGCCGGAACAAATCGGGGCGAATGTTTTGTGCGTTCCGCGAAACTGCGAGCCGGCGCGACTGAAAAAATTAAAATTTAAGTAGTCGAAAATCGTCGAGCGCGGCGTTTTCCATTTCCCAATTTCGGCGGCTGTGCTAATATAACCTCAGGCGTTGAAATTTCTGCAATGTCCGACACCGAACGGCATATAAATTGAGCCAACACTTGAATTATCGGGAGGTTAACGCTGCTTATTCGGTGCAGTCTTTCACAGTTAAAGATTTGCCATAGAAAGCGGCTTTGATGGCGGGATTCGTTCCGACAGAAAACCACCCACCTATTAATAATAGGTTCAATTCAATCGTTCGGAACGGCTTCGGCGGTGTTTTACGCCAACTCTTTTAGGTTCAAGGTTCAAGGTTGAGATATAACTTTGAACCTTGAACCTTTTCAACTTATGAACATTTTAATCATCGCCGATGTCGTGGCGCGTCCGGGCAGAATTGCCGTTTTGGAGCGAATAAAATCACTGCGCGAAGAATATCAAATTGACATCGCGCTGATGAACGGCGAAAACGTCGCGGGCGGATTTTCCATTACGCCCGCACTCGCCGACGAACTTTTTGCCGCCGGTTTCGACGTGATGACTTCGGGCAATCACATTTTTGATAAGTCGGAGATAATTCCCTATCTCGAAAAAAATTCGCGGCTCGTGCGTCCGGCAAATTATCCGCCGGGAACACCCGGCAGCGGTCTTTACATCGGCGAGATCAACGGCTACAAAATCGCCGTTACCAATCTGCTCGGCAGAGTTTTTATGCCGCCGAACACGGATGACCCGTTTCGGGTTGCGAAGGAGACAATCGCGTTAATTCCCGACGACGTGAAGATTCGCCTGGTAGATTTTCACGCCGAAGCGACTTCGGAAAAATACGCGATGGGCTGGTTTTTGAACGGCAAAGTGTCGGCAGTTTACGGCTCGCACACGCACGTTCCGACCGCCGACGAACGGATTTTCGACGGCGGCACGGCGTATATCACCGATGTCGGAATGACCGGCAGTTACGACGGCGTAATCGGAATGGACAAATTCGATGTGGTTGAGTGCTTCACGAAATTTCCCGCCAAGCGCGCCGGACACGCCAAGAGCGACGTTTGGATTTGCGCGATTATCATCGAAGTTGACGAGATGACGGGAAAGGCGAAAAATATCAAACGTCTGCGGCTGGAAACTTGATGTAGAAGTTTTACCGTTCAGTTTATTGTGCCGTGGAAAAAGTTTCCGTCAAAATTTCTGCAACCTTTTCGAGTCGTTCGGCGTGTGAGAAACGTCGAGCGGCTTTTGTTTTAGCGAAAGTTATTTGCAAAACTTTATGGATGTATGGCTTTGGACAAATTCGAGAATTCGGTCGCGGAGGTGCATTCTTTCGTGCCGTTTAAAGATTTGTCTGACCACCAATTGATCGAAGCGACTAAGACGGGCGACGAAGCGGCGTTCGGCGAGATTATGCGCCGCTACCGCAATCAACTGACGAACTATATTTACCGTTTTTTGAACGATTATGAAGAAGCGGTTGATCTGGCGCAGGAAACTTTCGTCCGCGTTTATTTTGCACTCGAACGCTATCACACGGATTTCGCTTTTTCAACGTATATTTACCGCATTGCGACGAATCTGGCGATCAGCGAAATTCGCAAACGCAAGCGGCGTAAACTGGTTTCCCTGACCGGGCTTTTTCAGTTCGGCGATGACGAAGCGCAGGATTTCAATCCGCCGGACGAGAAGCCTCTCGCCGATGAAAGATTGGTCGAAAGCGAACAAAGCCGGACGATTGCCAGAGCGATTGCGACCTTGCCGGAAAAATACCGCGCACCGATTGTTTTGCGCGACATCGAAGGTAGAAGTTACGAGGAAATCGCGGAGATTTTAGAATTAGGTTTAGGCACGACGAAATCGCGCATCAGCCGCGCTCGCGGGCTTTTGCGGGATAAATTACAAAAGTTTTTTTAGAAGTTTTTATGAATTGTCGAGAATTTATTATCGAATTTGAAGAGCGCGGAACTTTGTCCGAACCGGCGACGCTTCATTTAACCATCTGCGCCGATTGCCGAAAAACGAGCGAACGCCAGAGGCAAATCTGGCTGATGATCGAAGGTTTGGAGCCGGTTTCCGCGCCGTCCGATTTCGATTTTCACGTTAAAGCGCGAATCGCCAACGTCAAACCTTCGGATTATCAAACGCCGCGCTTTTTGCCTATTTTACGATATGTTTTGCCCTTAAGCGTCGTTATTTTGCTTTTGAGTTTGTTCGCTTTTAATTCGACATATTTTTCTGACGAACAATTCTCGGCGCAAACGGCTCAAGGCGAAACTGAAACACCGGATGTTGTGGGGATTTCGTCCTTTGGCGCAAATTCGACGGATCAATTCACATACGCTGTGCCGAACCAGAATAAAGCAGTGACGGCAACCGATGACGAAACCTTGATCTCCGCCGCAGTAATTCCAGACACACCGAATACCGAATCGGAAAAACAAACCGGAAAAGTCAAACTTCCATCAAATCGGTCGGTCAAATCATCGAGAGTGAAAACCGAAAACGGTGCGGGCATTAACTCGCGTGATATTGCTTCAAAAGACAGTTTTATTCGCACACCGAGAGGAATCGATTTGAACCCCGACACCGCCGGTGCGCCGCAAGCAGCCACTCCGAAACCGATTAACGACGGCGAAACTTTGTCAATTATCGGCATCAAATTCGTTTCTAAAAATGGCAGGCGAACGGTCGCAACAGTGCAGGACAACAGCATCGCCGGACGTTCGGGCGTGAAAGTCGGCGATGTTATCGAAAAGTTCAACGACAATTTCTTAACGGTTTTACGCGGAACCGAGAGGCTTGAAATCAAATTGCGGAACGACGTTAACCGATAAATACAGGATTTTAGAACTTCGTTTCCAAAAGTCTTTTTCCTTCTTTAACGCATTCGTCGTATTCGGGCAGAAAGTCCGGGTCAGGCTTCATCTTCAACAAATAATCCAGTTGTTTTTTGGCTTCGGCATCGCGGTTTTCGGCGAGGTATGCCTGTGCCAAATGCAGCCTGATATATGAATTTTCTTTGTTGATGTCCAACGCTTTTTCGAGATACTCAACTGCTTTAGCAGATTTTCCGCCGGTCAATCGGGTGGCGAGTTCGATCTGCGCGAGC
This sequence comes from Pyrinomonadaceae bacterium, assembly GCA_043772175.1. Taxonomy (GTDB): domain Bacteria; phylum Acidobacteriota; class Blastocatellia; order Pyrinomonadales; family Pyrinomonadaceae. Next base: position 9,309 of record JAYVGL010000140.1, read on the forward strand.
GCGTCGAACGCACTCGCGCCCTGATACGACGGTTCGATTTCAATGACTTTCTTCATCGCCGTTTGAATATCGCCGATGGAAGTCAAACCTTTAGTCAGCGGCGCACGTTTCGCCTGTTCGCCCAAACTTGCGGCATACCAGAAATAGCCGTCCGGCTTGGTCGGTTCGATGCGCGATGCGATTTGCCCCGCTGATTCGCCCGCTTCAAACGCTTTTTTGCTTTCCTTTTCGTCAATCGTCAGTTTGCCGAGAAAATAATTATATTGAGCGAATTTCCATTCGACTTCGTAATTTCGAGCGTCGGGATTTCGCGCCTGCGTCAGCAAATTAACCGCTTCGCGCAGCTTCGGCAAATCGTTATGACCTTTCGCCGAAGCGTCGGCTTCGGCGACGATTTCGGTAACCGGCAAATTCGGTTTCGGCGACGCGGCGTTCTCCGTCGAAGCGCACGAAGTCGTCCAAAATGTCAGCAAAACGATTGTAATAATACTGTAAAAGCGTTTTTCGCACATATCTCTAAGTTACCTAAAATCTTGATTTTTTGTTATATTCTAATGTTTACAATAAGACGAATTTTAGCGGATTTTTTATCTGACACAAACAGCGATAATGAAAAAAAAAGGACAGGCGGCGGCATTCTACGACTTGGAAGGAACCTTGGTCAGCACCAATCTCGTTCATACGCTCGCTTTTTATTCGCGCCGCCAGCAGGGATTACTCAAAACCATCAGAAAAAGCGTCGGAACTTTGGCAAAACTGCCGCTGTTCGGCGCGACCGATTTGTATTCGCGCAACGTCTTTAACGAATTCTTTTTTCAAAGCTACAAAGGTGAATCCGAAGACCGTCTGCGCTATTTCAGCGAAGAGCTATTTGAAGAAGTCTTGAAACCCGCGATTTTCGACGGCACGCCCGAATTAATCGCGCAGTCAAAGAAGATCGGACAAAAGCAAATCGTCATCACCGGCGCACTCGATTTCACGATTGACCGCTTGTGCGAGCATCTGGGCATTGATGAATATGTTTCCAACCGCCTCGAATTCGTCAACGGCTACGCGACGGGCAGAATCCTGCCGCCGATTATGGCCTCGGCGACCAAGGCGAAATGGATGCGCGAATACAGTGAAAAAAACAATATCAATTTGAGCGAATCCTACGCTTACTCCGATTCGATTTCCGATTTGCCGATGCTCTCCATCGTCGGTCATCCGGTGGCGATCAACCCGGATTTTCGTTTGAAACAAACCGCAACGCAGCACGATTGGGCGATCTTAAACTTAAAATAATTCTATGAAGCTGATTTTTATAATTTTCCTCGTGATTTTTTCGCTGTCGCCGGTTTTGGCGCAGGCGGCGGCGGGTGAGCCGAAATCCGAAATTATCAACGCTGTGCAACTGTTGCGCGACGTGCAAACGCTGTCGGCGGACGATATGCAGGGACGCGGCATCGGCACGTCCGGCGGCATCAAGGCGCGTGAATACATCGCCGCCGCGTTCAAAACGGCGGGCTTGAAGTCGTTCGGCGATTCATATTTTCAGCCGTTTCAATTTACGGCGCGAACGGGCGCGGAAATGAGCGGGGCGAACGTCTTCGGCTATTTCGAAGGCGGAAAATATAAAGATAAATATATCGTCGTGACGGCGCACTACGATCATCTCGGCACAGTTAAAGGTCAAATTTACAATGGCGCGGACGACGACGCTGCCGGCATCGCCGCCCTTTTCGCCATTGCCGAATACTTTAAGAAAAACAAACCGGATCATTCGATAATTTTCGCCGCCTTTGACGGCGAAGAATCCGGTTTTTTGGGCAGCGCGAAATTCATCAAAGAGCCGCCGGTCAAAAAAGAAGCGATTTTATTGAACATTAATATGGATATGATCGCGCACAACGATATAAACGAACTCTCCGCCGCCGGAACTTTTCATTATCCGGCACTGAGAACACCGCTCGAAAAAATTGCGAAAAACGCGAAAATCAAATTGATTTTAGGACACGACCGTCCCGAATTGAAAAGCAACGACTGGACGAATCAATCCGATCATTTCGTTTTTCATCTACAAAAAATCCCGTTTATCTATTTCGGTGTCGAAGACCACAAAGATTATCACCAGCCGACCGACGATTTCGTCAACATCAATCGCAAATTTTATGTTCAGGCGGTTGAAACGATTCTTGAAGCGGTGAAAAGTTTTGATAAAGATCCGAAGTAGCTCGACCGCGTGAAATTGGGTTTGCTTGATGCGCGAAGGCAAACTGCTACTTAGTGCTTACGGTGAATGAGTTTGTGGTAATTGGAGATTTTTATGCAGCATACGGCTAATGAAGTAATTGAAACGATTAGAACTTTGCCGATTCGGGAAAAAGCTAAAGTTTATGAATGGCTTGACGAAGAAAAACGCGGAACGGCGCAAAAAGCGCAGTTGCGTAAAAACGCCAAAAAGCAATTCGAGCGATTTCGCAAAGCGCAGAATTGGGTTTTGAAAAATCGTGAAAAATATATGAATCAATGGGTTTGTTTGGACGGCGACAAACTTATCGCGCACGGCACGAACGCGATCGAAGTTCATCGTCAGGCAAAAGAAGCGGGAATCGAAACTCCGTATTTGGAACATCTTGTCGAAGAATCCGATTGGGGCGGTTGGTAATGGAAACAATCGAATTTGGGGAAACTTACAAATACGACACAATACTCGTCGGCATTACAGTTCCGGTCACGCTTTTCGATGGCGTGGAAAGTTCGGCGTTCAAAGCCAAGATTGACACAGGTTCGAGTTTTTGTATTTTTGAACGCAAAAACGGTGAACGTCTTGGACTCAATATTGAAAGCGGCGAAGAAATTCGCATCAGCACGGCGACCGATGATTTTACCGCTTACGGACACGAATTAACGATGTTCGTTTTGGGCATCGAAACCTATACAAAAGTCTATTTCACCGGAGAAGAATGGTCCACGCGCAATGTTCTCGGCAGACAAGGCTGGCTCGACCGCGTGAAACTTGGGCTGATTGATTACGAAGGTAAGCTGCTTCTTAGTGCTTACAGCAAATAGATTTTAATTTATGAGAACTCCGAAACTGATTTTGGTTTTAATCTTTTCAATTTACCTTTTAGGATGCGCTTTTGAAGAAAATCAAGAAATTGAGAAGAAACTGACAGATAGCGTTAATAATTTTCACGCTTTGTTGAATCAAGAAAAGTTTGAGCAAATCTACTTAGAAGGCGACGATGAATTGAAAAACAAATTTACAGAACTGCAATTTGTTTCTCACTTAGAAGCTATCAAAAATGACGTTGGGGAAATAAAAGAAGAATCTCACGTTTGGA
>JAYVGL010000141.1:0-33175 GCA_043772175.1 Pyrinomonadaceae bacterium
TGTTCTGTTCGTAACGCGGCTCAAACCGCGACCAGTTGCGCTGCTGAATCAAGTTTTCAAACGCGCCGACGTGAAAATAATCTTCGACCAGAACGGTCAGGAGATTTTTTTTAGTTGTCGGGGAATTTGTCATCAGCGATTTAGAAAGTTTCGAGTTCCGCGTTCAGGCGGCGGTTTTTAGATTGATAACGTCAATCGCCGGGAGGCGGAACTCAAAACTTCCCGCAAAATTTCGACGATTTGTTTTGCCGCCGTGCCGTCGCCGAACGGATTGGCGATTTTACCGACGGAGTTGATCCAGGTTTCGTCGGCGTAATTTGCTTCCAAAATTTTCTTCAAATCGCCGCCGACCAGTTGCGCGATTCCCGCTTCAACCGCTTCCGGGCGTTCGGTGTTTTCCCGCAAAATCAACAGCGGTTTGCCCAAACCGGGGGCTTCTTCCTGCACGCCGCCCGAATCGGAAACGATCAGCCACGCGACTTTCATCAGCGCGGCGAAATCCATATAATCGAGCGGTTCGAGCAGATATATTCTTTCCCGATTCGCTAAAATTTTCCCGGTTACATCCCGCACGTTCGGATTCGGATGAACGGGAAAGACGATGCAAACGTCTTCGTTACGAGAAATGAAATCGCGCAGAGTTTCCAGATTTCCCGTCATCGTCTCGCCGAAACTTTCGCGGCGGTGAGTCGTCAGCAAAATTCGTTTCAATCCTTTCGTATCGTCAATCAGTTTCTTGATTTTCGCGTTCGGCTTTTTATTTTTCAATATAAAATGCAGCGCGTCAACGACCGTGTTGCCGCAGACGAAGATTTGATTTTCGCCGATGTTTTCCGCCGTCAGACTTCGTTTATTGCCGGCGGTCGCGCAGAAATGAAAGGTCGCCAGCTGCGAAACGAGGCGGCGATTGGCTTCTTCGGGAAACGGGCTGTGCAGATTACCCGAACGCAAGCCGGCTTCGATATGCCCGACTTTTATTCGGCGGTTAAAGGCGGCGAATGCGCCCGCAAACGCCGTCGTCGTATCGCCCTGCACTAAAATCACGTCGGGTTTTTCCGCGTCCAAAACGACATCGAGCTTTTCCAGAATCTTCGCGCAAACCGCGTTCGGCGTTTGATTCGCCGTCATCACCCGCAAATCGTAATCGGTTTCAATCTTAAAAATTTCGAGCAGCGGCGCGAGCAAATCGGTGTGCTGGCTGGACGAGACGACGACGATTTGAAATTTTTCGTCCCTTTTTAATTCGAGAATGACGGGCGCGAGTTTGATGGCTTCGGGGCGCGTCCCGAACAGGACGAGAACTTTACGCCTGGTATTTTCACGCGCATCGAGAATTTCGCCGCTCTGCCGTGTTGATTTTTGAAAGTCGTCTAACATTCGTTTATTGTCAGTTCGTAAATTGGTAAAGTTATTCCGATGAAGATTTTTTTCGCCGTCGTTTTATTTTTATTTGCTTCTTGGCAGGTATTTTCACAGGAAACCGCGCAAGGAGTTTTGCGCGGCAAAGCGGCGGATGCCGACGGTTTACCGATTGAGAAAGCGGAAGTCAAAATCGTTTCGAAAGCCGGTCGAAATTTCCCGTGTCAATCGGAAGCGGAAGGAAATTTCGTGTGCGAATCGGGTTTTGAGAATAAGTTTACGCTCGTCATCGAAGCGCATAACTTTTCCATTCTACGTCAAACCTTCAACAATTTGCAAGATTTTCCTCAAAACAATGTTTTTACGCTTCAGCCCGCCGCGCTGCGCGAGGAAGTCATCATCACCGCCAGCCGCACCGAAACACGGCTCGGCGAAACTCCGGCGAGCATCGTAACGCTGTCTGAAAACGAAATCAAACAAGCCGCCGCGCCGACCATTGACGACGCACTGCGGCAAGTTACGGGCTTTTCATTATTTCGGCGCACGGGCAGTCGCCAGGCAAATCCGACGGCGCAGGGCGTTTCCCTGCGCGGTGTCGGCGCGTCCGGCGCGTCGCGTTCGCTGGTTTTATTTGACGGCGTTCCTTTGAACGATCCGTTCGGCGGCTGGGTGCAGTGGAATCGCGTCGCGCCGCTTGCCGTCGAACGAATCGAAGTTCTGCGCGGCGGCGCGTCGAGTCTCTACGGCAGCGATTCGCTGAGCGGCGCGATCAATATCTTATCGAAACGGGTTGATAAAAGTTTTGATTTTTCAGGCGAAATTTACGGCGGAACGCAGAATACTTTTTCGGGGGCGACGTTTACCGGATTCAAAAAGAGCGATTGGACGGCGGACTTTACGGCGGCGCAGTTTCAGACGAAAGGTTATATTTTGACCGACGAAAATCAGCGCGGACTCGCCGACAGTTTCGCAGGTTCAAAGAATACGAATTTTGTGGCGCGGTTCGGGAAAACATTCGGCACACGCGACGATATTTTTTTCAAACCGTCATATTTCGGCGAAGCGCGGACGAACGGAACGCCCGCGCAAATCAATCGAACGCATCTTCGGCAATTCGTTTCAGGCGGCACGTTCAGGATTCGGGATTCAGGATTCAGGATTCGGGATTTGAAGTTTGATGTTCGCGCATTCGGCGGAACGCAGGTTTACGATCAGACTTTTTCCGCCGTCAGTGCCGACCGGAACAGCGAAACTCTGAATCGAGTGCAGCGTGTTCCGGCGCAGAATTTTGGATTTTCGGCGAATGTTTCAGCGGTTATTTTGAATAATCAAACAATCGTCGTCGGCTTTGAAACGCAAGCGGTGCGCGGCGCGAGCGATGAAATCGGTTTGGTAAATAATCGTCCGACTTCCCTTTTAGGCGCGGGCGGACGCGAGCGGACTGACGGCGTTTTCGTGCAGGATTTTGCGCGAGTCGGCTCGAAGTTAGTTTTATCGGCGAGTGCGCGTTACGATTCCTGGCGAAATTTTGCGGCAGCTTCGACGACGCGAAGGCTTTCGACCAATCAGACGAATGTGATTCGATTTCCCGACCGCAGCGAGACGGCTTTTTCGCCGCAGATTTCCGCGCTTTATCAAATTACGCCGGAAGTTTCGGTTTTCGCGCTCGCTTCAAAAAGTTTCCGCGCACCGACTCTGAATGAGCTTTATCGAGGTTTTCGCGTCGGCAATGTCGTAACTTTGTCAAACGAAAATCTCCGCGCCGAACGCGCCGTCAATTACGAAGCGGGCGCGAGCTTCTCGAAAAATAAATTTTATCTGCGCGGAAATTTCTTTGCGGCGACGATTGCCGCTCCGATTTCCAATGTAACGACGACGATTACGCCGAATTTGATTACGCGACAGCGGCGAAACGCGGGAAAAATTCGCGCTTCCGGCGCGGAGATCGAAGCGGAAACGCGGATTGAACGATTTAAGTTTTCAGCCGGTTATCTGTTTTCCGATGCGCGGATCGCCGAATTCCCTGCCAATCGCGCACTGGAAAATCGGCGCGTGCCGCAGACGGCGCGGCATCAATTCACCTTTCAAACGAATTACGCCGTAAAAAGCTGGGATTTCGCCGTGCAGAGTCGCGCTTCGTCGGCACAGTTCGACGATGATTTGAATACGTTCCGGCTCGAACCTTATTTTCAGGCAGACGCTTTTATTTCAAAGCGTTTCGGCGAAAATCTGCAAATCTTTTCGGGCATCGAAAATGTTTTCAATTCGCGCTATTCGGTCGGGCGAACGCCGCTCAGAACGGTCGGTTTGCCGATTAACATTCGTTTTGGTGTGCGCTGGAATTAATAAAGCGGTAATGCGAAGATTAAAAAAACGTCAGTCAAAAAACATTGTCTGTTATTGTCTGTTGAGGAAAAGGTTGGCAAAATTGTAACTATCAATTGTTCACTATCAACTATTCACTGCCAAACGGGAAGATGCTCTGTTTAATAGGGTTGTGTCCTAATCTTGTGGTGCTGAAAGTAAGTGATTTTGACTTTTAGAAATTGCAATTTATAAATGTTTCAAAAGTCAGCAAAGAGATTTAATTTTGAGATTTTGAAACGGCTTTTGAAACTCGTTGAACTGAGTTATCCAGCCGAATTGCTAAGCAAGTTCTTTTGTGTCGAAAATGAGCGTTTATGACATTGTTTTAACGTATGCGTAAATGGAACTTTTGATGTCATTATTTAATTTCTTCTAACCAACTCGCCTCAAATTTACTTTCTATTTCTCTGTAGTTTTCTGCCTCAAAAGTTCTATTTATAAAATATGGCTTTTGCTTGTTGCTAAATTGTTGATGAAAAACGCCTTTTTCATCCATTGAATACAGTTTGTAAACATTACTGATTTCTTTAGCCACGCCATCACTTTCACCAATATATGTTTTGCCTAAATAATCTATTGTTCCGTCATTCTTAAAATCATACAGATTAACTTCTCTTTCAATTCTGTAAGTTCCGAAGAAAGTCTTGCTTTTTGTTTTCAAATCGTAAATTAACTGAAAGGCAACACTACAACCGATTCCTGTGCAAGGTTCATTGCCCATACTAATTCCAATCAATTGTCTGTCATCAAATTTGTAAAATTTTATTTGTTCCCAATTATCTGCAAAATCAACAGCTTCATAATCATCGTCCTTCTCAAGCGGACTAAGCTCTAAACTGTTAATCGTTTTTTTATCTTTTAGCGTGAAAAGGTCTTCGTTGATTTTTATTTTGGTTTCTTTCTCGTTACGTATCCATTCAACTTTGTTATTTTCTAACTGAATCTTAGTTTGGTCACGCTCTGTATTATTCACGATAATAGAAGGAACTATTTCACGCCCATAAAAATAGCTTTTAAGGTTTTCTTCAACGGATAATTTGTATTGGGGTGATTTCTTTTGCGTTTTTATATCAGGTGGTTCTGGAATTGAATCTGTTGACTCTGGAACAATCGGTGGAATTTCTGTTTGTTGAGTTAAGCAAGAAACAACCAATAGAGCAAGGATAATTGGTAAAACTAAAATACGTTTCATATTTCTTTGATGCAAAAAGTACCTCAAAAAGGGTCGTTTTTGAAACTCTAAAAAGTATAGCACCACAAAATTAGGACACTACCTAGCACCACAAAATTAGGACACTACCTTTAATAGTGAATAGTTGACAGCGAACAATGAACAGTTTTAGCGGCTTTCCATTACTTTGCTTAACCCGAACTGAGGTTATTTAATCGCACCAAAGTTTTCAAACAGTCCTTAGAACGCAAAAATGAGGGATGAGCAAAATCAAATCTTACTCATCCCTCATCTTTCATCCTTCATTCTTCCCGGCTATTCCGGCGGACCGGCACAACTCGCGCCGTGCAGGGCGGGAATTTTCGTGCTGATTATCGGATAGTTTTCAGCGGTCGCGTTGATTTCGAGCCAACTCATATATTCGTCGGGAATGGACATATCAGAAAAAATCGCTTCGACCGGACACTCGGGCAGGCAAGCGTCGCAGTCAATACAAGTATCGGGATTAATTAAAAGTCGGTCGGGTAGTTCGTGAAACGCTTCGACCGGACAAACCGCCGCGCAATCGGTGTATTTACATACGACACACGGCTCAACTACGATATACGTCATTTTCTAAAAATTCTCCTCTCTCTTTATAAAATCAAACAATGATTTGTTACTAGAAAGCATAACTTGTCAAAGCGGGTTAGACAAGCGTAAAAATTAGTCGGAATATATTAGAAATACTGCTTAGTTCTCAGTGTTGAGGGCTTAGTCCTTTACTTATCGTTTTCGATGACGAAAGCGGACTCGGCACTCGGAACTCGGCACTAAAAATTGAGGATTAAGAAAAAGGAAAAAAATCAAAATGAAAAACTTAAGAGCAGAACGCGAATTGTCGCTGGATTTTTTGCGCGTGTGCGAGGCGGCGGCAATCGAGTCGGCGAAGACGATGGGACAGGGCGACCGCAAATACTCGGATCACGTTGCCGTCGAAGCGATGCGCGAAATTATGGACACCGTGCCGATGCGCGGGCGGATCGTGATCGGCGAGGGCGAGCGCGACGAAGCACCGATGCTGTATATCGGCGAAGAACTCGGCGGCAAGGACTATCCGCCGGAGGTGCGCGAAACTTTTCCGGAAATTGACATCGCCGTTGATCCGCTCGAAGGCACGAATTTGTGCGCTTTGGGAGCAAACAACGCGATTGCCGTGTTAGCGGCGGCGGAACGCGGCGGACTTCTAAACGCGCCGGATATTTATATGGACAAAATCGTCGTCGGACCAAGCTGTCGCGGCGCGATTGATATTGAAGCTCCGGTCAAACAAAATCTGAAAGCGATTGCCCGCAGTCTGAACCGCGACATCGAAGATTTGACGATTATGTGCCTCGACCGTTCGCGGCATAAACAACTGATTGACGACGTGCGTTCGGCAGGCGCAAGAATTCGTTTGATTTCAGATGGCGATTTGTCGGCGGGAATTTCGGCGGCGGTCGCCGGAACCAACATTCACGCCCTGATGGGCATCGGCGGCGCGCCCGAAGGCGTTTTAACCGCCGCCGCGATGCGCTGTCTGAACGGCGAAATTCAGGCGAAACTCGTTTTCGATACGGAAAGATTAGGCGTTGACAAATCGAAAGTTCCGCCGCACGAAGAATTGATGAAACGTCTGCATTCGATGGGCATCACCGACCCGGACAAAATTTACGACACCAACGATCTCGCGCCCGGCAAACGAATTATTTTCGCCGCAACCGGTGTAACCGACGGTTCGCTTCTGCGCGGCGTGAGATTTTTCGGCGCGGGCAAACGAACGCATTCCGTCGTGATGACGACCGACACGCGCAACATTCGTTTCGTGGACACGGTTCACGTCGAAGGCGGACCGGACGCGGTGATAAGGTTTTAATTCAAATGATGAATGATGAATGATGAATGATGAATGATGAATGCGGGAAGGTTTAACGGCGTTTGGTTTTCTGTTCATCATTCATCTTTCATCATTCACCGTTCATCATTAAAAACTGATGCCCGACTCAATCGAAAATTACGTTCCGCAAAATCTCGCCGTCAAAATGCGGCGGCGGGCTTTTGTCGTGTGGAGTGTTTTCGCTTTCGTAATTTTCGCGTGGCTTTTCTCGATTGTGCTTGCGCCGATTGCCGAAGCAAACGGATTGAAAGGCGTTTCACATTCGGTTTATAAATTTTTCGGTTTCATCTGTCATCAGATTGACGGACGTTCTTTTCACATCGAAGAACATCCTTTCGCGGTTTGTTCGCGGTGCTTCGGAGTTTATTTCGGATTGCTTTTCGGGTTTCTGATTTATCCGCTGCTGCGCCGCATCGAAGATACCGATCCGTTTCCGCGTTTCTGGCTTTTTCTAGCGATGATTCCGATGGGCGTTGACTGGTCGCTCGGATTTTTCGAGGTTTGGGCGAACACGCACTGGTCGCGTTTTCTCACCGGCGCGATTTTGGGCGCGGTTTGCGGGCTGTTTATCGTTCCGGCTTTGGTTGAACTTTTTCAACTTTCGGCGAGCAAAAGGCAAGGAAAAAAGCTGTCGGTCTGACAGCTTTTTTGCATTCAACTTTATATTTAAGATACTAATTTTTGATAATTTTCTCGGTGCGTCGGCGAAACGCTCGCCGCGCCCTTGATAAGTAAATTAGATTATAGCCGCATTTTTGAACCGCTGACAAGTTTTAGCGGAAATTTATTTTCGCCGCCTTGCAAAATGTAAATTCATAAAAACAAACGCTTTAACTTTTTAGACGGAATTTCTACTATAATTGATAAGCGTTTCTGTAACATATTTTTAATTGACTATCGGAAAAAAGAAGCGCAAAATTCAATCTGTTCTAGACAAATCATCGTTGAATAAAAAATGAAATACAATCGAGAAAGCGCAGTCGAAAAAGCCAAAGCCGATCTAGCCGAACGAACGGGCGTTGCCGTCGAAGAAATCGAAATCGTTTCCGTTAACGAGCAGGATTTTTCCGATATGTCGCTTGGTGCGCCCGGCGCAGATGAGATGTCAGCGCAGATGATTTCGAGAGGCTGGCAGATAAATTTGCAGGCGAACGGTGAAAGCTACGAATATCGTGCCGACAAGTATCAGCTTCGACTTTATAACTACGACGGGGCGAATTACGTCGTCGAATCGTAGGATAATCATTTGGAGTCAACAGCTATGGAAGACAAAGAATTAAAGAAAAAGCTGGCGAAAATCCCCGACGTTGATAAAAACGGCGACCCGATTTTCAAGATCGCCGAAGCCGACAAAATCGGCAAACAGTCCGGCGGCAAATCGGAGAACGCCGATAAGAAAAATTCTAAATAATGTGCGGCTTTTAACAGGAGTTTGATTAATGAATCGAAATAATTTTTGGATGCACTTTTGCATCGCCGTCATCGTCATTACGTTTGCGGCGGTTTTAGGTCAGTTGAGAATGTGGCAGTCGAAGCCGTTTTTCTCGTCGAATAACCCGACGAAATCAACGCCGAAGACGATTGCGCCGAAGCGTTCGGTTGACGACCGTCAGCCGGAAGTTCTGGTCAGATTCAAACCGAGCGTCAGCGCGGGCGAAATCGAAAAAATCGCGGCGAAATATAATGACCGCGTGGAAGACAAAATCGAAATCGTCAAAGGTTTGACGGCGATTGACGACCTCGACGGGCGCGATATGGAAACGGTCGCCGCGCAGTATCGGCAAATGTCGGACATCGTTTTATACGCCCAGCCGAACTACCGGATCGGCACTGATCCGACGGAGAACTATTCGGTCGTCAACGCGCCTTTCAGCCAAAATACGGCGAACGCCAATCTGCCGAATGACCCGTTGTTTAATGAACAGTGGGCTTTGGACAATAAAGGTCAGAACGGCGGCAAAGCGAACGCCGATATGAAAGCGTTGCTGGCGTGGGAAAAAACTAAAGGCACGAAGGAAGTCGTCGTCGCGGTTTTAGACACCGGCGTTGATTACACGCATCCCGATTTGGTTTCAAATATGTGGACGCGCCCTGACAATGTTCCGCAATATACCGACGCGGAACTCGGAACTTACAATGATTTTCACGGCTTTAACGGCACGGACAATCAAGGCGACCCGATGGACGAAAACGGACACGGAACGCACTGTTCGGGCATTATCGGCGCGGAAGGCGACAACAACGAAGGCATCGCCGGAATCAATTGGAACGTCACGATTATGCCGCTCAAATTTATGGGACGCGGCGGTTTCGGTTCGACCAAAGATGCGATTGAAGCGATTAATTACGCGATTGACCGCAAACGAAACGGTGTGAACGTCCGAATCATTAGTGCGAGCTGGGGTTCGACGGCAAACTCGAAAGCGTTGGAAGACGCGATTCGGGCGGCGGGCGAAGAAGGAATCTTATTCGTCGCGGCGGCGGGCAACAATGGCACGAGCAACGATAAAAACCCGCATTATCCGTCGAATTACGATTTGCCGAACGTCATCAGTGTCGCGGCTTCGGACTCGAACGACGTGCTGGCATCTTTTTCCAACTTCGGTGTCAAAACGGTTCACATCGCCGCGCCGGGCAAAGGCATCGTTTCGACGTGGCTCAACGACGATTATCGTGAAGCGTCGGGAACTTCGATGGCAACGCCCTACGTCGCCGGTGTCGCCGCTTTGATCGTAGCGAACGAACCGAAAATCTCGGTTGAAAAACTGCGCGAGAGAGTTTTGAAATCGGTTGATAAACTTGATTCGATGAACGGCAAAGTCGAAAACGGTGGACGCATCAACGCGGCGAAGTCTTTGGAAAATTAGTTTGCGGCAGGCGAAATTAAACACGATAGAAAGGCGGTCAATGACCGCCTTTTTTTGTGATTATTCTTGTCAATAACCGGCGCAGATGCCATAATGCGCGTGTTAAGGCAATCGTTCGCCCGCAAAAATATCGTGTCGTTTCGCGCAACTCAAAAGCAATTTTATTTTCAACGACTCGCGCCGTTCCTCTATTTGGCGTTCGTTTTATTTTCGCCTCCGGTCTCGAAGTCCGAACGTCTGCCGGTTAAAACCTATACGGTCGCCGACGGACTGTTGCGCGATAATGTTTTCAAGATCAGACCGGATTCGCGCGGTTTTTTGTGGTTCTGCACGGCGGAAGGCATTTCGCGGTTTGACGGCTACGCTTTTACAAATTTTACGACTGCCGACGGTTTGCCCGAACGCCACGTCAACGATTTTCTCGAAACGCGCAGCGGCGCGATTTACATTGCGACCGACGGCGGACTTGCTCGATTAAATCCGACGGGTTTGGCAAATTCACCGGACAATCCGTTTTTTACCGTGATGCTGCCGGACAATCCGAAGGCGAAACAATTCAACATTTTATTTGAAGACGAAAACGGCGCGATTTGGGCGGGAACGAGCGGCGGACTTTACAAATTGAGTGAAAGAGACGGATTCGAAGCCGTTGACTTAAGCGAACCGCCGAACCGCGACGAAGAAGTCGCCGTCAGCACCATCATCAAAGATCGGCGCGGCGCGATGTGGATCGGCACGGAAGAGAGCGGCTTGTTTCGGCTTTTGCCGAACGGCGAAGTCGAACGATTTACGACGGCAAACGGTTTGCCGGACGCTCATCTGACTACTTTACTCGAGGATAAGACCGGGCGCGTTTGGGTCGGCTCAAGTCCGCGCTACGCTTCCGGTTTAATTTTGCTCGTCGCCGAACCGCGCAAAAATCAAAAAATCGTCGAGCGTTTTTTCACAACAAAAGACGGATTGCCTTCCGACTGGATTACGGATTTATACGAAGACGAAGATAAATTTTGGATTGCCACGACTCGCGGATTGTGTTGGTGGCAGGGCGCGAACGGCAATTCGGTTTGCAAGACTTACACGGCGAAAAACGATTTGTGCGATTACGACGTTTGGACTGTCGCCAAAGACAAGAACGGCAATTTGTGGACGGGAACGAGGTGCGGCGCGAAAAAGCTGGCGCGTTACGGTTTCACGTCTTACGGCGAAGCGGACGGCACGGCTAATCGGCTGGTAAATTCGATTTTCGAGAATGCGGCGGGCGAGCTTTTCGTCAGTTTCAACGATGGAAAAGGGCGACCCGTCAGCCGCTTCGACGGCGAGAAATTCGAGTTGGTCAAGCCGAATTTTCCCGCCGGTCTCGATTATTTCGGCTGGGGCTGGAAACAAACCGTCCTGCCGGACAGCGCGGGCGATTGGTGGTTTCCGACCGGCAGCGGGCTGTATCGTTTTCCGAAACCGGCGCGATTTGCAGATTTGGCGAAGGCACTGCCGCAAAGAATTGACTTCGGGGCGCAATCACGGCAAATTTTTCGGCTTTACGAAGATTCACGCGGCGACGTTTGGGTTGTTACCACCGGCGAAACAATTAACGAATTGTGGCGTTGGGAACGGGCGAACAATATCTGGCGCGATTTTACGAAGGAAGCCGGTTTCGGAAAAAACCGGATTGGTTTATCGTTCGTCGAGGATCATTCGGGCAATCTCTGGATCGGCACGGGCGACAGCGACAGCGCGTTGATTCGTTACCGCGAAGGGCAATTCAGGATTTTTGATCGAAACGACGGCGTGCCGGAAGGCTGGCTGCGCGATTTATTCGTTGACCGCGCCGGAAGACTCTGGATTGCCGAGCCGTCGGTTGGACTTCTGCGGCTTGACGACGTGAACGCCGAGCGTTTGAATTTTCTGAGATACACGCCTGCCGAAGGTCTTTCGAGCATCGGCGTGGCGTGTCTTACCGAGGACGAGTTCGGGCGAATTTACATCGGCACGGGACGCGGACTTGACCGATTAAATCCCGCAACCGGACAGATTGAAAACTTTACCACCGCCGACGGTTTGCCGAACAGCAGCGTCGAAATCGCTTACCGCGACCGAAAAAATAATCTGTGGTTCGGGACGACCGACGGTTTGGCGCGATTCGTTCCCGAACCGGAACGCGCCAGAGAACCGCCGAATGTTTTAATTACGGGTTTGCGCGTTAACGGCGAGGCGCAGAGCGTTTCGATTCTGGGTGAGAGAGCGATTTCGCCGCTCGAATTAAATTCCGATCAGAAGCAAATCAGCGTTGATTTTCTCGGTTTGGGCGCGAGTCCGGGCGAAACAATGAAGTATGAATATCGTTTGAACAACGCCGCCGAATGGACAAAAACTTCCGACCGAACCGTCAATTTTGCGAATCTGAATGCGGGCGAATATCTTTTTGAAATCCGCACGCTGACCGCCGACCGGCTTTACAGCCAAAGCGCAAACGCCGCGTTTCGCATCGCCGCCCCGGTTTGGAAACGCCCGTGGTTCATCGCTCTAATTTTGCTTTCGACGGCTTTGCTGATCTATTTTTTCTACAAAAACCGTTTGACGCGGCTGCTCGAAATGGAGCGAATGCGAACCGGGATCGCTACCGATCTGCACGACGACATCGGCGCGAACCTGACGCGCATCGCGCTTTTGAGCGAAGTGGCGAGCCGGCAAATCGGCGGCGAAACAGTCAAAAATCTGCTGCCTTCGATTGCCGAAATCGCCCGCGAATCGGTCGCTTCGATGAACGATATTGTCTGGGCAATCGCGCCCGAACACGACGGTTTGCTCGATTTAACGCGCCGAATGCGCCAGCACGCCGAAGAAGTTTTTGCGCTGCGCGATATTGATTTGGAGTTTCACGCGCCGACTGATTCGGTTTTGAAGTTGAGCGTCGGTATCCGGCGCGACGTTTTATTGATTTTCAAGGAAGCCGTCAACAACGCGGCGCGGCATTCCGAATGCACGAAAGTTGCGATTGATTTTCGCGTCGAAAAGACCAAACTGTTTTTGCAAATCAAGGACGACGGCGTAGGTTTTGCGGCGAACTCCGAAAGCGACGGACAAGGTTTGCGAAGTATGACGCGCCGCGCCAAAGCTCTCGGCGGCGGTTTGACGATTGCATCAAGCAGCGGAACATCGGTTAGATTTGAATTGCTGCTGCCGAAAATCCGTCAATTTTGAATGACCTGCTCAAATGAGCAGGCAACCGCGCGATTTTTTTTCGATAAACTGTTTTTTCGATAAACCGAAAGAAACTCTAAGTGATGACAATCGCCGAATCAAGCAAACAAATCGAAAAAACACTGCGCGTCGTCTTAATCGAAGATTTGCGCGAGGTGCGCGAAGGTTTGTGTGCGCTGATTAACGGCACGAGCGGTTTCGAGTGCGTCGCCAGCTACGGGATGATGGAAACGGCGTTGGCACGAATCGAACATAACAAGCCGGACGCGATTTTGACCGATCTCGGACTTCCCGGAATGAGCGGCATCGAGGGCATCGCCCGAATGCGCGAGATTTTTCGCGCCGTGCCGATTATCGCCTTGACGATTTACGACAACGACCGCGAGATTTTCGACGCGCTCTGCAACGGCGCCAACGGTTATCTGCTGAAAAATACGCCGCCCGCCAGACTTTTGGAAGCATTGAAAGAAGCCGTGATGGGCGGTTCGCCGATGTCGCCGACCATCGCCGCCCGCGTCGTCAATCTTTTTCGCACGTTTCGCCCGCCGGAACACGCCGATTATCATTTAACGCCGCAGGAAATCGCGCTTCTCAAACTTCTGATCGAAGGTCATCACAAAAAAACCGCCGCCCGCGAAATGCAAATCTCGATTCACACCGTCTCGTTTCACTTGAAGAACATCTACGAAAAGTTACAGGTTCATTCAAAAACCGAAGCCGTCGCCAAAGCCCTGCGCGAGAAAATCATTTGATACTCTTCGGACGAACCTACTTACAAAGGTAGTTATTCGCTTTTCGAAAACCTGTTAAAAATTTCTCTGATCGGAAAAGCATTTTGTTTGAAAGGAGCAGGAAAATGGCAACTCGGATCGTCTCTTTCACGGAAGGAATGAAAATCGGACTCGGCTACAACCGTCTGACCGGTGATCGTCTGCCCACGCCCGCCGTCGTCGGTTCTTCGATTACGGCGATCCAGGGCGCAGGCGGTCAAAGAGTTACGAGCGACTGTATTACGATCACCGATGTTGAAACTTTACACAAAACCCTCGGCATTTCCGTAGATGCCGGAGGTGAATATATGGGGTTCTCAGGAAGTGCCAAAGTTGACTACGCCAACTCACACGACTTTTCACGTTTTTCCACCTACGTTGTCGTGAGAGTCAGCGTTAAGGATGTTACTGAAAGTATTGACTCGCCTGTTTTCTCGCCCGACGCAAACGAGCTGCTCGTAAATAATAATCCCGACCGATTTCGCCAACGATTCGGAGATACATTTGTTGCCGGTGTTTTGAAAGGCGGAGAGTTTTTTGCAATTTATCAAATTACCGGCTCAGATGAGAAGGAGAAAGAAGATACAGCCACCAAGGTAAGGGCTGCCTATAATGCCGGACCGACCGCATCGGCTCATTTGAATACAGATATTAACACTGCCACATCTGCAACCAAATCTCATTTAGAAGTTAGTTGTCACGTTTTCCGCGAGGGAATTATTAGCACAGCAGATTTAAACCTTGAAGATATATTATTGACGGCAAAACAATTTCCGATTGGCGTGTCGGGTGACAAGGCTTTTCCATACGCCGTTTTGCTGCAGGATTACGAAGGGCTGAAAAATCCGAACGATCAGTTTGTCTATATTGACATTCAAAATCGCCAGGACGTTTTAGAAGATTTGGCGAAAAAGCGATTCGAGTTTTTGGCACTGCGGGACGATCTCAAATACATTCTCAAACACAGCGGCGATTTTCAAAACGCCGACGGCACAGCGGTCATTCGAGAAAAGTTGATAAAAGATTTCGACGAAGTGGTGGACGCGATCAACACGATGCAGAACCAAGCCAAAATCTGTGTGCGGGATGCCGGTCAGTGCGACTTTACCAAATTTGAGGCGGCTAAGTTCGTCGTCCCGATGTTAGCCAAAGGAACGGAGGACGTTCTTGTTACGAAAGGTGCAGCGATAGCGGATATGGATCCGTTAGCCATAGCACTCCGCAGTAGTTTGCCGGACGCTGACAGCCGGCGCGGATTCAATATCGGAATGGCAGTCGCTGAAGGGCAAACTCTGCCAGGACCCGGAAAAGATAGTTTTGGTCGAACATTGAGGCCAGAGGAACAATCCGGCTACGCCAAAGGGGTTCGATTTTCCGTAGATCGGAACAGAAATTTAGAATTTGCGATTAAGGGAGCCGCAATCGCTAATGTTGATGCCGTCCTTGCAAAAGCCCGAACCGCCCTTCCATCCGCATTTTATTCACTAGGATTCGATATTGCTGCCGGGATTTTTGGAGACACGGCACTTGGCGGAGCAGGTCATACTCTTGAAGGACCCGGCTCTCAGGCAATTCGAGACGGGCTAAACGATGACGGACAAAAAGGATTTAGAGCCGCTGTAGATTTGTATTTAGTTCAGAAGCATAAGGCTTGAGGGATTCCGTCAATCTTGCGTGACGGTGTTTGTGGAAAGAAAATATGAAATTTCGGTTATTGGTATTAAAAAGGTGATTCTGCCTTTGGTTAAACTGCCTTGCTGCAATTATGCGGAATAGGTTTTAATAAGGAGAAACAAAATGAGTCAATTTTCAGACGATTGGGTGCAGTGTATGCACGGCAGCGGCTTGCCCGTGCCGAATGTCGAGGATGCCAATGAAGCTCTCGAATACGTGCATAAAATTCATTCGGCGTTGGAGAACGCGAGCGGCGGCGAAGCCGAAGTAACCATCGGAACTTTGATCGCTCTCGGCGCGTTCGCCGGAGTTGACGAAGCCGTGCTGATCGCACTCGGAGATGTCGCGCAGGTCGCCGCCGCCCTTTATATCAGCGCGTGTCTCGGCTGCGTCGCTTCGGTCGCTCTGGACGATTTGAAAAAACTTTTCGCCGAGAACGCGCTGCCCGATTTTGTGGTGGCGGAACTGAACGATCAGGGCGTTGAGTTGGTCGGCTGAACTGTCTTCAACAAATGTTATTTTCGGAGGTATTACGATGTCCGATCAGCCGCAGTTTTTGAAGTTAATCAATATCGAATGTTTGGCGACCGACGATTTAACGGGAAACGACGAGTTGATCGGGCGTTTCGGCGATCTCGCGGCGACGGATTTCCGCATCGGTCAATTTAATCCCGATCCGGGAAACAAAGTTGATTTAGACATCCAAAAAATCGTTCCGGTCGGCATCACGACTCTCAAAATAATCGAGCGAGATTTGACCGGCGACGATTTGGTCGGAACGATTGACTTGAGCGAGATGATGAGCGTCGAAAACGAGACGACATTAAAAAACGATGCCGCCGAATATATTTTGCGGCATCTGGTTGTCGAAGGCGATTGAACGAAAAACCGCCGTCTGCGAAATAAACATCTCGTTTTACATAATTTTCTTTCGCCTGAAAACATCGGCGAAAACAGGTGGTTTGCTCGCTAGCATCTGCTTGAAGACGCAGCCGCATCAGCGGAACCGGTCGGCGGAAATTGCAGTATTCGACTTCGGCAAAATTTATTCAGCTTTTTTTGCCAATCCTTCGCGTTACTGTGTTGAAGGCGAAAAATCAGGTGCGGGAAAATTTACAAGACGGCGGTGGAAAAAGTTGTTAGAGAAAAAACCTGCGCGGTTTGAGAAAAAGCAAATATGAAATATCAAAAAATAATTCCAAGGCGACACTCGATCATTTTATTTTTGACGTTGATTTTTTGGCTTTCCTCCGTTGTTCACGCCGCGCCGGGCGATGTTGATTTGACGTTTGATGCGGGCGCAATGGTTAATTCAAATTCCTCCGTAACAATCGTTTCTGCTGTTGCCGTGCAGCCGGACGGGAAGATTCTAATCGGCGGGGCTTTTACGAGTGTGGGCGGGGCGGCGCGAAGTCTGGTTGCGCGGCTCGATGCCGACGGCACGCCCGATTTATCGTTCAATTCGCCGGTGCAGTCGAACGCCAATTTCGGCAGTGTCGGAGCGATTGCGCTGCAAACGGACGGGAAAATTTTAGTCGGCGGACATTTTCTGATCGGAACGGAAGTCAAAAACACTGTGCGCCTGAATCCTGACGGTTCGCTCGATGGAACTTTTAACACGTCGGAAACAGGCGGAACCGGTGTCAGCGTGATCGTATTGCAGCCGGACGGGAAAATTCTGGTCGGCGGTCAGATCGGAAATTACAACGGCGTTTCCGGGCGCGGAATCGTTCGGCTTAATTCAAACGGCTCGCTCGATACGCCGCTCGGAATCAACTCCGGTCTGCAGAACAGTGTTTTCACGATTGCTTTGCAGACTGACGGAAAAATCATTGCGGGCGGAAATTTCTTCGTCATCGGTTCAAGTCCGCTACAAAGAAACGTCGCCCGTCTGAACGCTGACGGCACGCTCGATAATGCGTTCGGCATCGGCACGGATAACGACGTTTACGGAGTCGCCGTGCAGCCGGACGGCAAAATTCTCATCGGCGGTTCTTTCGCTAACTTTAACGGCACACCGAAAAATCAAATCGTTCGGCTCAATGTTGACGGCTCGTTCGACACTTCGTTCACGGCGGGCATCACGGGCAGTTCCGGCGTGTGGACGATAAAAACACAGCCGGACGGGAAAATTCTGCTCGGCGGCGCGATTGGATTTGTCAACGGCATCAACCGGCGCGGCATTGCGCGTTTGAACGCGGACGGTTCGCTCGATTCGTTTTATCCGACGGGCGGCGCGGGCGGCGCGAATAATTTAGTTCGCGCCGTCGCCCTGCAAACGGACGGTAAGGTTTTAATCGGCGGCGATTTTACGCTCGTCGGCAGCGTTTCGCGTTCGCGGCTCGCCCGTCTGCAAGGCGATCCGATTGTGCCGAATGTCTCTATCGGCAACGTCTCTTTGAACGAGGGCGACAGCGGCACGACCAGCTTTAATTTTACAATCGGTCTGTCGGCGGCGACCACGCAAACCGTCACTGTCAATTACGCGACCACCGACGGCACGGCAAGCGCACCGTCCGATTATCAGGCGACAAACGGAACGCTTTCCTTCGCGCCGGGTGAAATCACCAAAACAATTACGGTTTTCGTCAACGGCGATACGGCGGTCGAACCGAACGAAACTTTTACGGTTAATTTAAGCGGCGCGATGAACGCCGTTATCATCGGCGGAATCGGCACGGGAACGATTATCAACGACGACACCTGCGCTTACTCGATTGCACCAAATAGTTTAACCATCGGCGCAGGCGGCGGCGCGGGAAATTCGATTGTCGTGACGACGCAAGCCGGATGCGCTTACAACGCCGTCAGCAATAACGCTTTCATCACCATCACATCCGGCGCAAGCGGCACGGGAAACGGCACGGTTATATTCACCGTCGCCGCCAATTCCGGCGCGGCGCGAACCGGCACGATCACGGCTGCCGGACAAACTTTCACCGTTAATCAGGCGGCATCGCCGACTTTCAGAAGAACGCCGTTCGACTTTGACGGCGACGGGAAAGCGGACGTTTCGATTTATCGCCCGTCGAACGGAACCTGGTATTCCCTTAACTCCGCAACGGGTTTCAGTGCGACGCAGTGGGGTTTATCAACCGACAAAATCGTTCCCGCCGATTACGACGGCGACGGCAAATGCGACGTGGCGATTTATCGTCCGTCGAACGGAACCTTTTATATTCTTAATTCAACCGCCGGTTTCAGGGCAGTTCAGTGGGGGGTTTCAACCGATGTTCCGGTTCCGGCGGATTACGACGGCGACGGGAAAACTGATGTAGCGATTTATCGCCCGTCAAGCGGAACGTGGTATTCGCTCAATTCAACCACCGGATTTAGTGCGACGCAGTGGGGGTTTTCAACCGACATTCCCGTCCCCGCCGATTACGACGGCGACGGCAAAGCGGACGTGGCGATTTATCGTCCGTCAAGCGGAACGTGGTATTCGCTCAATTCAACGACTGGTTTCAAAGCGACGCAGTGGGGATTTTCGACCGACAAACCCGTTCCCGCCGATTATGACGGCGACGGGAAAACTGATATAGCGATTTATCGCCCGTCGAACGGAACGTGGTATTCGCTGAATTCGATGTCAGGTTTCAGCGCGACGCAATGGGGGTTTTCGTCGGATATTTCGGTTCCGGCGGATTACGACGGCGACGGCAAGGCTGATGTGGCGATTTATCGCCCGTCAAGCGGAACGTGGTATTCGCTCAATTCAACCACCGGATTTAGTGCGACGCAATGGGGTTTTTCGTCGGATATTCCGATTCCGGCGCGTTGAGCCGGAAATCGAAAAAGCGCAGCGGCGCGAAAACACTCGTGCGGCGGATTGCCGATTTCTCTTGATCAACAGCGCGCTCACGCTGTTAATTGATGTTTCGGTTACGCCGTCGGACGGTTTGGAATTTCTGCTTCCACCGGAGCCGTTCGGCAAAATCCGGCGCGATGCCTTCGAGACCGAGCTGAATAATTTTATCGAAAGCTGGAATGTAGCTCGCATCGTCGGCTAATTTAGAAAAGTTCACCGTTTCACCGTTCGACCATTTGGAACACACCGCAAACGACATCGTTAAAAATCGCAGCGACAACAATTATTAAAGTCGGCAAAGCCTCGTCAAAACGGAGCTTTGCGTTTTATGTGCCGCTTTGAAATCAAGTGGCACGGGCGTTGCTCCTCAAGTTAAAAGGCAACGCCCGACGAGAAGCCGGGAAGCGACGGAAAAGCGTTGCGAAAGATTATTTATTTAAGGTTAGAGGAGAAATATCTTATGAATCGTTTGAAAAATTACATCGGCATCTTGGCTTTTTCGCTACTTATTTTGGGTTTGCCTTCAATCACCTCGGCGCAGTGGCGCGATGACCGCAACCGCGATGATGACGACGGTTATTCGCGCAACGACGATTATCGCAACAACCGTAACAGCCGCAACGACGATAACCGCAATAATCGCGGCGGTAACAGAAACAATCGCAATTTGCAGTCAACCATCAAAAATTTGAAAAACCGCAGCAGTAAATTTGAACGGAGACTCGACCGCGAACTCGACGACAGCCGCTATGACAATCGCAATCGTGAAGACCGGCTCAATCAATTAGCCAAGGATTTTGCGGACGCAGCGGAAAATCTCGACGACCGCTATGACAATCGCGGCGATTACAACAACAGCTATGACGAAGCGCAGCGCGTTCTGCAATTGGGAAATCAACTCGACCGCGCCATCTCCCGCGCCCGTCTGAACGGCAATATCCAGAACGATTGGAACAATATCCGTTATGACTTGGTCACGCTGGCGAACGCTTATAATTACAACAACAATAATCGAAACGACCGGAACAACCGCCGCAATCGGCAAGGCAACGGCGACTGGCGCAACAGCATTCCGTTTCCGCTTCCCTTTTAGTTTAACGGCGAAATAATAAAAAAGCCCGACTTTCAAAAGTCAGGCTTTTTTATTTGTGTGAGCAAAATTTTTAGGTGAAAATCAATTTCGCGCCCGCAATCAACAAACCGAACGCCAGCACACGCCGCAGAGTCAACGAATTAAACCGACGACTTCCGACGGTTGCGCCGATAATTCCGCCGATAATTGCCGCCATGATCCAAATCCAGACGGTCGAAGGCAGTTCCAGAACTTGTGCGCGATTGCCCAAAAGTCCGGCAATCGAATTTACCAGAATAAACAGCGCGGAAATTCCCGCCGCTTTTTTCGTTTCCGTCCAATTCATCAAAAGCAGAATCGGTGTCAGAAAAATGCCGCCGCCGACGCTGACCAATCCCGAAACCAATCCTAAAATCGCGCCGATAATCAAACAAATCCAAGTTCGCGGCGCAATCGGCGCACGTTCGGATTTGATGTTGATCGCCAGCCGAATCGCCGCCAGTATTAGAGTTACGCCGAGAATAATCTTGTAAACGGTCGTCGGCAAATGAATCATTCCGCCGATGTAAGCCATCGGGACGGAGGCGGCGGCAAACGGGAAAAAGGTTTTCCAATCAAAATTTCCGGCGCGATAAAATTGGATAAAAGCGATGGAGGCGACGAACAGATTCAACACCAGAGCCGTCGGGCGCGTAACTTCGGAAGAAACCGAAAGCAGAGTCATCACCGCCAAGTAACCGGACGCGCCGCCGTGTCCGACCGACGAATAAAGCACGGCGACCAGAAAAACAGCGGCGATAATCAAAATTTCCGGCGGCATTTTATTTTTTCGACTTCGGCTGAAACGCTTTGTAAGCGGCGAACGCGGCGAAGCCGACGGCGATTAAACCCATCAGCACCAGCAGAAGCAATTGCGCCAGCCCGCGCCAGTTAAAATCTCCGTCGAGCAACTCTCCGATTTGCAATAAAAAAATCAAACTTTTCATACGTTGGCGGCGCGTTTTTTGTCAATTCGATGCAGCCATTCGTCCCAATCTTCAAGCGCGAGTTCGACCTGAACGCCGTGCCGTTCGCGCTTGTTGCGGTGTTTTTTTCGCAGTTCCAAAGGCAGTTCCGAAAGCAAGCCGAACGTGATGTTGACCGGCTGAAAATTTTTCGTCTCGACGTTGGAAACGTAGCGGCAGAGTGCGCCGATTGCCGATGTCTCCGGCGCGGCGATCAAATCTTCGCCCCGCACAATTCGCGCCGCGTTCAAACCGGCGAGCCAGCCCGTGCCGACCGACTCGACGTAGCCTTCGACACCCGTAATCTGTCCGGCGAAAAATAATTTCGGCTGCTTTTTCGTTTGCAAAGTCTCGTAAATTATCTGCGGCGAATTGATAAAAGTGTTGCGGTGAATCTGCCCGAACTGTAAAAACTCGGCGTTTTCCAAGCCCGGAATCAGTTTCAAAACTCGTTCCTGTTCGCCGTATTTCAGATGATTCTGAAACCCGACCAATGAAAAAGCGTCCGCCATCAAATCTTCCTGCCGCAACTGAACGGCGGCGTAAGGCTCGCGCCCGGTCGAAGGAGTCGGCAAACCGACCGGCTTCATACAGCCGAACCGCAGAGTATCCACGCCGCGCCGCGCCAATTCCTCAATCGGCAGACACGCTTCAAACCATTTCGTATCTTCAAAGCGTTTTAGCGGCACGGATTTGGCTTCGATCAATTCGCCGTAAAACCGCGCATACTGTTCGCGGTCAAAAGGGCAATTCACGTAATCGTCGCCGCCTTTGCCGTAACGCGCCGCTTTGAAAGCGATTGACATATCAATGGAATCCGCCGCGACAATCGGCGCAATCGCGTCGTAGAAATAAAGTTGATCGTCGCCGGTAAACTTCATTATCTCGGCAGTTAACGCTTCGGAAGTAAGCGGTCCGGTGGCGATAATCGTGATTTCGTCCGCCGGAATTTCTCTGATTTCCTCACGAATCAATTCGATTCGCGGGTGCATTTGGATTTCCCGCGTGATGAATTCCGAAAACTTGCCGCGATCAACCGCCAGAGCCGCGCCCGCCGGAACTTTCGTCGCCTCCGCCGCCCGCATCACGAGCGATTTGCCGCGCCGCAATTCTTCTTTCAAAAGATACGGCGCGCTTCCCTTTTCGTCGGTTTTCAACGAATTCGAGCAGACGATTTCCGCCAGGTTTTCCGTCCGGTGCGCGGGCGTTTGCACGACGGGACGCATTTCGTAAAGTTTGACTGCCGCGCCCGCTTCCGCCGCCTGCCACGCCGCTTCAACTCCGGCGAGACCGCCGCCGATAACATTTATTTCCTTCATACTTCTCTAATCGTAGCGAACAAACGGGAAATAGTGAAATTTGCAGGAAGTCCGAATTTCATTGTTTTCCACTTATCTTTCCGCCTTTGTTTTCCGCTTCGCTCGAACGCGCCGCCGTTTACGAACTTTCGTATTTTTCGCGGTGTTCCTTCATCATCTGCTGATAAACTTCGTCATTTTTCGCCAGATAGTATTTCTCGCTGAAAATACGCGCGCTCTCGGCTTTTTCCTCGTCAATCTCTTTGATCGGAATAATTTCCCGCGTTCCTTTTTTATATTTTCTGCCGTCCGGATGATTGGCGTAACGCCGCGCCCGCGTGATTCCCATCTGCAAAAACTTTCGCGCCATATCCATTCCGACGAAATCTTTTTGTTCTTTATATTCGAGGAACAGCGCGTAAATTTTTTCGGAAGATTCACGCGCAATTCCCGGTGTTTTAAATTTCCAGCTATCAACGATTTCACTTCTATACGGCTCGACCATCAGAACACCCTGCTCACCCTTCCCGACGCGATAGAGTTCAGGATTTTTTCGCAAGTCAAGATTTTTGTAATCGAGCGAATAATCAAATTTTTTCATAACTCTGTAAATGGTGAACGGTGAACGGTGAATGGTAGAGGTTTTTCATTCACCGTTCACCATTTACCACTTACCGTTATCTCTGCCGAATCCATTTCCAAACTTCCGGTATCGTCGCCTTCTTGCCATACATCAGCATTCCGACGCGATAGACCCGCGCCGCCAGCCAGACCAATCCGGCAATCGCCAAACCGTTCAGGGCAATCGCCAGGGCGATTTGCCAGAACGGAGGCGTTTCCGCCAGAATTCTGACCGGCATCGTCAGCGGCGAGACGAACGGCGCGACGGAAGCCCAGAATGAAACTCTTGAATTCGGATCGCGGATCACGGCGAAACTCAGGTAGAATCCGATGACCAAAACCATCACCGGAATCAGCGCAAATTGTCCGCCTTCCTGCACGGTTGTAACCATCGAACCGATCAGGGCGTAAATTGTCGCGTAAAGGAAAAATCCCAAAATAAAGAAAATGAAAAAATAAATTATCGTCAGCGGCGTGATGTCGGGAATCGAGATGTTCATTCCCGCCGCGCTCATCTGCGCCAGTCCGAAGCCGATCAAAAGCAACGCGGAGGCGATCCAAATCGCCAACTGCGTCAAACCCGCGAGTCCGACACCGACGAGTTTGCCCATCATCAATTCAAACGGTTTCGCCGACGAAAAAAGTATTTCGGCGATGCGCGTTTCCTTTTCTTCGATCACCGCCGCCATTATCTGCTGACCGTAAATCAAAAGAGTGATGTAAATCATTAAACCGACGATAAACGCCGCCGCAAAAGTTCCGTCCGAATCTTTTTCGCCGCCTTCTTCGCTGATTTGCTTAACCGATAAATCTACGCTCTGACTGAGAATTTTCAATTTATCTTCGCTGATGTTCGCGTCGGCGAGCCTTTGCGAACGCACCGCGCCGTTGATCGCGTTTCGCATCGCGGCTTTCGACATCAACCCGTCCGCCTTGCGCGTAAAAAACTCGAAATTCGCAGTTTTCGCATTGTAATCCGGCGGCACGATCAGATAAGCGTCGAGTTCTTTTTCCGTGATTTTCGCGTTGAGTTCGCGCTTGATTTGCTCGACGGTTTTCGCCTCCGCGTTATATTCGACGAAGACGAACGCCTCCGACATCTGTCTGGCGGCGCGTTCCATCTGTTCTTTTTGCGTCGCGGTCAGATTTTTCAAAGCCTCTGCTTCGGCATCTTCGATCTGTTCCCGCTTTTCCTCTTTCAAAAGATTGTCTCTAAGGCGCGGCGCGATTTTCCCGTTTTGATCAACGATGACGATGCGCGTCGCGTCGCTTTTGATGGAGAAAATCAACGCCGGAACAACCGCAAACGCCGCCGCCAGAACCGGAAACAATAAAGTTGCGATCAAAAACGTCCATTTCAGAACGATTTTTTTATACTCGTGTTTGACGACCGCCAAAAATTTTTTCACTGGTTTTCTCCTACTTTTTCGATGAAAATATCGTTCAAACTCGGTTCGATTTCCTCGAATTTAGAAATTGTCGCGCCGTTTTCAATTAATCGTTTCAGTAAATCCTGCGCGTCGGCGTTCTCCGCCAATTCCAATTCGATTTCGTCGGCGTGGGCGACGATTTCAGTGACCAAAGTTTTATCATTCAGAACCGATTCGCCGCCGACGCAGCGCAGCGCGATCAGATTTTTGCCGAAACTTTCCTTGACTTCGCGCAGCGTCCCGCCGATGATTTTGCGCGATTTGTTGATTAAAATTATGTCGTCGCATAATCTTTCCGCCGTTTCCATCAAGTGCGTCGAAAAGATAATGGTTTTATGCTGTGCTTTTAATTCAGCGACGACACCGATCATAAATTCGACGTTCACCGGATCGAGACCGGAAAAAGGTTCGTCCAGAATCAGCAAGTCGGGATCGTGCAGAACGGTCGAAATGAACTGGATTTTCTGCGACATTCCTTTGGATAAATCGGTTGTCTTTTTCGTTTTCCATTCGGACAATTTCATTCGTTCGAGCCAGAAATCAATCCGTTTGTCGGCTTCGGTTTGCGAGACGTTTTTAAGGGCGGCGAAATATCGAAGCTGGTCAACAATTTTCATCTTTTTGTAAAGTCCGCGCTCTTCCGGCAAATAGCCGATGCGGTTTTGCGTCTCATTGGAGATGCGCGTTCCGAACAGTTCGATGCGTCCTTCGTCCGGCGCGGTAATGCCGACGATCATCCGAATCGTCGTCGTTTTGCCCGCGCCGTTCGGACCCAAAAAGCCGAAAACTCTGCCCGCGCGAACTTCAAAACTCAAATTTTCGACCGCCGTGAAATCGCCGTAGCGTTTAGAGATATTTTCGACTTGCAGCGTCGCTTTACTTTCGTTCATTTTTTAGTTTTAACTATAAACCATTGCTTTTTAATTTGAAAAACCTGTTATATTTTATCAGTTACGAAGCACTGAAAAGTTTGTTTCAACACTCGATAAGGACAATTTATAAACGTCAAATTATGGAAATTTTTGTTTACCGAAACGGCGCGGCGCAGGTCGAAGAAGGCTTTACCGAAAGAGATTTGCCGGAGTTGCTCGCCGACGAAACGAACGTCGTCTGGGTTGACTTGAAGGGTGAAAATCAAGATCAGAGAGAACTCAACAAACATATTTTGATTGATATTTTTAAGTTTCACTATCTGACGGTCGAAGATTGTCTGGAAACGCGCAACCAGCCGAAAGTCGAGGCGTTTTCCGATTATTTTTATTTTATCGTTCACGGCATCAAACCCGAAATCACCAATCCGACGAATTTTACGACCAAAGAACTCGACGGTTATCTGGGCAAAAATTTCGTCGTAACTTTTCATTCCGAGCGTTTCCAAAGCATCAAGAACGTCAAACAGCAGATTCGCAGCAACGCGCATCACTGTCGGCGCGGCGCGGCGTATCTGCTGCACCAGATTTTAGATCGCATCGTTGATTTATATATGCCGGTCGTGGATGACTTTGAAACGGCGGTCAACACGCTCGAAGACCGCGTTTTTACGATGAAAAAATCCGACAACAAAATTCTCGAAGAAATTATGGACTTGCGCCGCAGCGTCGTCCGTCTGAAAAGAATTTCCGTCCGCCAGCTCGACGTTTTATATCGAATGTCGAACGGCGAATTTCCGCAGATTCCCGAAAACATTATTCCTTTTTACCGCGATGTCCACGACCATCTTTTGCGAATCTCCGATTTGTCGGAAAGTTATCGTGATTTAGTCAACGGACTTTTCGACATTCATTTCAGCGTAACCGCCAACAAAACCAACGAAGTGATGAAACTTCTCGCCGTTTTTTCGTCAATTATGCTGCCGCTGACTTTGATCGCCGGAGTTTACGGAATGAATTTCGACAATATGCCCGAACTGCACTCGCCCTACGGCTATTTCGGCGCACTGGCTCTGATGTTCGTCATCGGAGCGGGACTGATGTTTTATTTCTGGCGCAAAGGCTGGATTTTTGAAGGAGAAGAGGAAGTTCCGAAAGCCAAAACCGAACAGGACATTCACACGACGCGAATCAACGAATAAAAACCGCGTCTAAATTGCTTGTAAAATTCCTTTCGCCTGCCAAATCGCTTTTGATCGAACACTCGCGGCAGACGATAATTTCGCCTTCAAGATTGGTTTTCCTGAAGTCTCCGGCGAGCGCGTCGCCCGCTGAAACGTGATATTTTACAAAATTAAAGTGATCGCGTAGATAATACTCAAACAAGTTCCGCCGTAAACGCCCGCTAAAACATCGTCGGCGCAGACACCGATTCCGGCGGGCAGATTTTGCAGCGAATCAATCGGATACGGCTTCCAAATATCGAACAATCGAAACAGCAAAAATCCCGACAGAACGAAATACCAATGCGTGTCGAACGGGATGAACAGGAAAACTATCAACTGCCCGATAACTTCATCAACGACGGCTTCCTGCGGGTCTTTTTTCTGAAAAAGAATCGTCGCGCGGTTTGCCGCCCAAATTCCCAAAAGGCAAAACAGCGTAAATAAAACCAGATTAAAAACGTGAACCCAAGCCGTAATCTGCGAAGCCGTCCAGCCGCTTGCGCCGAAATTGGCGGAAGCGCGATTTTCGAGCCAGCCGAAAATCAAATAAATTCCAACGCCGACGATTGAACCGTAAGTTCCCGGCGCGAGCGGCAAATAGCCGACTCCGAAAGTCGTTATGCTAAGGGCGAAATAATCGAGCGGAGTTTTGTCGGTTATTTTTTCGGCGGCTGGTTTCTCCGCTTCGACGGTCGCGGAGACGTGAATTATTTCGTCGTAACTCGGCATTCGTTTAAGTTCCGTTTGTAAAAGTCTTCAAGTATATATACTGCTGAAAACCATCTCAAAAATGTTTAAATCACCGGCATTCGGCGTTTTACATTCGGCATTCCGAATGTAAAATTTGGAATTTAGAACGACCGGCGGATTTTTGAGATAACTTTTAGCTAGAGTATTGGAATAACCGAAGCATTGCAAAGCCCGGTTTTTCCGAAACGGTGAATCATTGTAAGATAAAACTCAAAATATGAAGCGAACAATCATTGCAGCGGTTTTAATTTTCAGCGTCTTCGCCGGTTTTGCGTTCAGCCAAACGACCGAACGAACCATGCGCCGAAGCGCGAAAAAAACGACGGTCGGAAAAATAAAAATCAAAAAAGGAATCATCAGAAAAAGGATTATCAGAAAGAAAATTATGACGACACCGGAATCAGCGGCGGTTACGACCGAATCGGGTTTAACCTACATCATTACCAAAAAAGGCACGGGCGCACCGTTAAAAGTCGGCGACAATATCATCGTCAATTACACCGGACTTTTGACCAACGGCTTAAAATTCGATAGTTCGCTTGATCGGGGCGCACCATTTTCGTTTCCGCTCGGCGCAGGCAGAGTGATTAAAGGCTGGGACGAAGGTTTCGGCAAGTTAAAAGTTGGCGACCACGCGACTTTGGTTATTCCGCCGTCCATCGGCTACGGCGCACGCGGCGCGGGCGGCGTGATTCCGCCGGACGCAACGCTGATTTTCATCGTCGAAGTGATCGGCGTGAAATGAAAGGTTTTCTAAATTTTTTGGCGTTGGCAACCGGTTCAATTGCTTTGCTTTCAACGATATGGATCATCGTTCCCGCGCTGCACTCTTACATTTGGCTTTTGTCAGTGGCGGCGAGTGAATGGAGTTTGTGGCTTGCCGCGCTCGCTTTATTCGGCATCGTCTGCGCTTCGACGGTTCGATATTTTGACGGCGGCAAAAAACTTTCGACTATCTCTCTGACAATCGGAATCGCCGCTTTTTTGATCGCGCTTTATCCGCCTCTCAGCGTTCTGCCGCTCGCCCGCGAAAAAAAAGTTCCGCTTTCGTTAAAGCGATATTTCGGCGCGGTTTCGACCGGTGCATCTGAAAGCGACGATCTTAAAACTTACGTCTTCGCCCGATTCGACGCGGGAGATTTGCAGTTGGATGTTTACGCGCCCACCATCGAAAACGCCAACAACGGCGCAAGCATCATCGTCGTTCACGGCGGTTCGTGGAACGGCGGACGACGCAGCGATTTTCCACAGTGGAATCAATGGCTTGCCGCTAACGGATACACGGTTTTCGACGTTGATTATCGCTTGACGCAGCCGAATTATCTGACCGCCGTCGGCGATGTTAAGTGCGCCGTTCGATGGGTGAAAAATCACGCGGGCGAATTCAAAATCGCGCCGGAAAGAATCGCTCTGCTCGGACGTTCCGCCGGAGCGCATCTGGCATTGCTCGCCGCTTTCTCCGCCGACGATGCGAAAATTCCGGCAAGCTGTGATGAAAATCAATCGGGCGAAAAGACAAGCGAAAAAGTTCGCGCCGTCGTCTCATTCTACGCTCCGACCGATCTGCTCTGGGATTTCGACAATCCGGCGAACGAAGCCGTAATCAACGGAAAAACGACGCTCTCGAATTTTCTCGGCGGCAGTCCGCACGAATCTTCCGAGATGCGCGAAAAATACGTTTTGGCTTCGCCCGTGTCGCACGTTTCCGCCGATACGCCACCGACTCTGCTGATTCACGGCGGGCGCGATCAACTCGTCTGGAGTGAAAATACGATGTTTCTCGACGGGAAATTAACGTCAGCAAACGTGCCGCATCAGACGCTTCTGATTCCTTACGCGCAGCACGGTTTCGATTATAATTTCAACGGTTTCGGAGCGCAGATTGTGCAGCCTGAAGTTCTCAAGTTCCTCGGCGAAAACACCGGAAACAAATATTTAGACGATTTCACCGATCAGATCATAATTATGCGCTTCGGAGATTTTCACGTTGTAAATCGCGCCGATACGCGGGTCGAAATTCTCCGGCATATCGTTGATTAAAATGTAGCCGTCAATTTCCTGCGCCTGTCCTTCCAGTCGTCCTTGAAAAAGCAAATCGGATTCCTGCGATAAACCTTCAAACAGAACTTTGAAAGTTTTGCCGACTTTCGATTTGTTTTTGCGTTTGGAAATTTTCGCCTGCTCCTTCATCAAGGTTACGCGGCGTTGTTTAGCAATTTTCGCGTCAACTTTGTTCGGCAAATCAAACGCCGCCGTTCCTTCTTCGTCCGAATATGTAAAAACGCCGACATTATCGAATTCACAGTTGCGGACGAACGCCATCAGTTGTTCAAAATCTTCTTCGGTTTCGCCCGGAAAGCCGGTGATAAAAGTCGTCCGAATCGTGATTCCGGGAACTTTTTCTCTGACTCGACGGATTAATTTTTCCAAACTTTCGCGGGTTCCACCGCGTTTCATCAATTTCAAAACATTGCGCGAGCCGTGTTGGAGCGGCATATCGAGGTATTTGACGGCTTTCGGCGTTTCCGCAATCGCGTCGAGAAAAGCGTCGGAAATGTGCGTCGGATACGCATACATTACGCGAATCCATTCCAAATCTTCGATCTGTCCAAGCGCGCGAATCAGTTTGGCGAGCGCGTCAACTTCGCCCAAATCTTCGCCGAAACGCGACGAATCCTGCGCGATCAAAACTACTTCTTTGACACCCTGTTTCGCCAAATCTTCGGCTTCCCTGAGAATCGAACCGAAGCGGCGCGAACGGAAAGAGCCGCGCATTCCGGGAATCGAACAGAAGGCGCACGGACGATCACAGCCTTCGGCGATCTTGATAAACGCCGTGTGCGATTCGGTGGCGCGATAACGCGGCGTGTCGAAATCGTAAAGATACGTCGCAGTTTTATTGCCGATCTGCATCAGCGGCAGACCCTTGAAATTAACGGTTTCGTCCGCCGCTTCCAGTATTCTGCCGATCTCGTTCGTGCCGATAAACGCATCAACTTCCGGCAATTCTTTCATCAAATCGTCGCGGTATCTTTCCACTAAACAACCGGCGACGACGACGCGCCGCGCTTTGCCCGCGCCTTTCAAATCGGTCGCTTCCAAAATCGCGTCAATAGATTCCTGCTTCGCCGATTCGATGAAACCGCAGGTGTTGACGACCAGCGTGTCGGCTTCCGCCTGATCGTTCGTAATTTCGTAGCCAGCCGCTTTCAACCGCCCCATCATCACTTCGGAATCAACCAAATTTTTCGGACAGCCGAGGCTGACAAATCCAACTTTTTTCATTTCAACTCTCTTAACGGATGATAAATCCGCTCTAACTTACATTTAACAAAGTATTATCAAAACTATAACATACCTGCGATTATCGCTGCCTTTCGCAGGTTTATAGTCGAAGTTGCCGTTTACGGAAAACGCTGAATTGACAATTAAGTCGCCGCATAATAATTTTCTTGACTTGCGTTAAATCAACAAATACTACCAGATTTATGAACTCCGAAACCCTAGCAAAACTGGAACCTTCCCTTATCGGTCTAAGTGACAATACACCTACCGTTGTTTTATTGAAAACATTTCTGAAAACACACCCGAACATTCCGACCGCCAATCTTCAAATAAATAATTCGTATGACAAAGCGACGCAGGACGCGGTTGCTTATGTTCAAAGAAACAAAGGGCTGATACCAACCGGAAGAATGGATCCCGATACCTGGATGGCTCTCGGCACGGAGTCGAATCCGGTTCAAATCAAAGGACTTTTTGCCAGTAACCGGACAGTTCAAAGTTTGATGGGAGCCGGATACCTTTTGAAGCATCCGACCGCTAGAAAGGTGAAAGAAAATAATTCGGTTATTCAGACGAGTTCGACAAAACAGCCGGGCGCGGATGATTACTGGTATGATTCTAAGTTTCGTCTTTTTGTAACCGTCTTTGCTCCTTTCGACTGGTTCGGACCGCTCAGTCTGTCAGCTGGCGATAAAGGAGATCGCGGCTTTGGAACTGATCCTGATGCCAGTTACAGGCTGCAATGTTCTTCAACTTTAATCGCCGCGCCCGGCAAGCGAACATACAATTGGCAGATAGCGCAAAACCGAGCGATAACAATCGCTTCAGCCCCGACCACTTAGACTTTAATTGTTCCGCTGCCGCCGATTCCGCTACCAATTCCCGGTGGTATGACGGTGCTGCCGCCGATGCTTTATCCGAAAACAGCGCGTTCGCCGGGACATCTGCGAAGCGAAGAGTTCTTGACCGATTTGCCCGAATCGGACAAAATAACCAACAGTCCCGACCGTCTGCAATATCATTTTTTCGGCAACGACCGCGCCTTCCGGCTTTTCGGCGAAAGCAGTCTGCTGGCATCCGACATTGACGTGCATCCGAACATTAAATTTCATTACACGCCGGACAAAAATAATCCGAAAAATATTTCGATGCGCGTTTATGGAAATATCACCGGAGATCAATTTCCCGCCGTCGAAA
Source organism: Pyrinomonadaceae bacterium (assembly GCA_043772175.1). GTDB lineage: Bacteria > Acidobacteriota > Blastocatellia > Pyrinomonadales > Pyrinomonadaceae. The sequence continues at coordinate 31,882 of JAYVGL010000141.1, forward strand.
CTTACATCATTGATAAAAATGATAGAGCGATAATGCTGGGTGTCTGGCAGATACGCGACGGCGACGGTCCGGTGCTTTCACGAGACTTAAGTCGCGGCATCGAAGGCGACAAGCAACTGCCGATGATTGATATTGACGTAACGGTGATCGTCGAAGACGGAGCTTTTACGGGCGTTCTCAACAACGGCAGAATCGTTTCCCCGGAAGAATACAACCGATATTATACGAATTTGCCGACCGTTGCGCCAAATTCCAATCAACCGAAACCGGGGCAGCCGATTCCGTCGCCGCCGCCGACACCGACACCGAAGCCGGGCGGATAAATCAAAATATGAAAAATACAGCCAAACAACTTATAATTTTAGCGTTGGTGTTATTGAGCGTAAGCTGTTCGACTTTTGCCAAACCGACGAAAATCGAATACCTGTTGCCCGCAGGATTTACCGGCGGGGTCATTATCCTCTACAATCAGGCGGACGGCAGCACACCGGAAATCACCGCTGACGGCACAGTGCGTTATCGCATTCCAAAAGACGGCTTTTTGAAGGTCAACACGCCGGAACCGGAAGCAATTTACAATTACAGTTTTTATTACCTTGATGATAAAAACAACCAGACGCGGATTGAATACATTCAGCCGCACGGCTCGTCGCTTTCGACGGGCGAGAATTTGCGAAGCGTGGACACGATCACCGAAGAGGAGCGCAACAATAAAGTATTCGCAATGAATCACCGGAGCATCGGGTTTGAGGCAAACGGCAACAAAGGTCCGCTCTATGCCTTTTCTATCGGTCTGCCGAAAGACTCTAGGTATATTTACCTTAGGACCTTGGACAAACTTGATGAAATCAATGAGCAGTTCTCAAAAAAGCGTCCTTAGAAACGTATGCGAAAGCAGATAATGATTTTAGCACTGATACTGTTGAGCGTAAGTTGTTCGACCTTCGCCAAGCCGACGAAAATCGAGTATTTGATGCCCGTTGGATTTACCGGCGGCGTGTTGGTTTTATATAACCATTGGTGCTAGTTGAAAAAGTCACGGAAAAGTTTCTATTGTGGAGGTGACGAAACCAAACACAAAGGAAATATAAACCGTGACTCAAGAAAATTTTATCATAGAACTTTTTTGCCGGGTAGATGATATGCTGCCCAAAACACAAGAACACTTGCAAGCTAAACTTTCGATGAGTGAACCGGTCACGCTCGGCTTGCTGTTTGCTCTGAAAGGCACATCGCAGCACGCCTTTTACCGCTGGGTCAAGCAAAACCGGACTGATCTTTTCCCCGCTTTGCC
>JAYVGL010000142.1:0-7788 GCA_043772175.1 Pyrinomonadaceae bacterium
AGGCGGCGACCACCCGCTCGCGCAAATCTAAAGAGTAAGCCTTCATAAAATTAGCTTACACCTCTAAAATCAGTCGTTCAATTCTGAGAACCGCTATAAAGTCAGTCCGATGATGCACTTTGAATTGTTTGACGGCTCCGGTAGTGGAGTTCTCACTGACAGAGTTAACAAAATTGAATATTACAATGAAGACGTTTTGAAAAATGCAAATTATCAGCGAAGAGCAGATTTGATGAATCCGACTAAGTTTCTCGACCGGTTATTGAAGGAGGGAAAAAGATAATGACTTTTAGAATTAACAAAAGCGAAGTAAAAATATTTGTATTGATATTGACTGCAATCTCTACGCTACTATTGTGTTTAGGTGTTTCCGCGCAAGCCCAAACTGCAAAGAATGTAAAAGATTTGGTCAAGTCAATTTCGGGCGGAAAACTCAAGGTCGAAATCAAAGCAGTGCCTTACGAACTGACTGGAGACTTTGACGGCGACAAGGTGAAAGATGTCGCAGTGATTGTCAGTTTATCCGACACAGTTGAAAACATTGCCAAAAATGTGAAAATCGAATATCCCTATTTTTTTGGTAAAGAAGTAGATGCGGAAGATTTAGCGTTGTTTATTATTCACGGCAAAGGTAAAGGTTGGGAGTTTGCTCAAAAGTCATCGGTTTTATTTCTCGGTCGCAGCAGTGCGCTCATCTTCCAGAAAGTTCGTTTGGGCGAGCAGGGCGAAAAAGGCAAAAATTGGGAAATCAAAAAAGCTAGACGCGGCAAAGTAAATCTTTTTTTCGGCACCGAAGGCTCCGACGGAACAATGAAATGGAACGGTAAAAAATATGTTTGGTCTGAATCACAACCTTAAAAAGACAACCGCAATGACTTTATCCTTTTTACTGGCAACACCGCGAACAATTCAATAAACGTGAAGGTGACAGCAGCAACTTCGTTATCGCGTTGTTCGTTAAACCACAGCTTGTGTAAATTTGAGTTCACCCGTCCCTTAATTCCGCCATCGGGCGGCGACTTTTAATAAACATCACAGATTTATTAAAATCGTTTAATTTTCTTCAGCCAAATGTTTGTGCGCCGCCTGCTTTTGACCGCCGAGGGCGAAGGCGGACAAGACGACGAGCAGACAAATCGCGCCCGCAATGGTAAAAGTCAAAGGCGTTTTCAACCAGACGGCGGCGTAACCGATTGCCGGATAAGTAATCAGCCAGCAGGCGTGCGTCAAAGCGAAATACGCCGCGTAAGCCCGACCGCGTTCTTCTTCCCGTGTGTGTTCCGCTAAAAGCGTTCCCGACGCGATGGAAATCAACGCTTGTCCCGCGCCGTTTAAAAACCACAAAGCGGCGAAAATGACGAGCGGCGGCTGAAAAATGCCCGGCAGCAGAATCAAACCGAGAACGATTCCGCCGATGAAAAGCGCATTCCGCGACCAATCGTGCCGGATGTAATGCAACGCCGTTTTACCGTTCGCGTCCGCTTCGATGCGCGTCGTGGCGCGTCCCAGAATTATCGCCCCGATTGACGAACCCAAACCCAAAACCGCCATCACGACGGCAAAACTCGTGTCGCCGCTTTGCAAAACGTCGCTGACATAAACGATTGTTCCGACAATCGCCGCCGCGCCCGCCGTTGCTTCGGCGAAACTCAAAATCAAAGCCTGCCGGAGCGACGGTTCGCGCAATAAAATCCGCGTGCCGAGCGTCAAATCGCTGATAAATCCGCGTAGTTCCACCGGCGCGAGCTGTTTTTTTATTTGCGGAATCGTCACCAATAAAACCAATCCGGCGGAAACGAGATAGGTCAAAGCGTCGAACCAGAAAACCCAGCGCACGCTGAATGCGGCAACCAAAAGACCGGCAATCGCGGGCGCGGCAAACGCTTCGATGTCAACGGCGACCCGTGAATATGAAAGTGCTTTGACATAATCGGTTTCGCCGACGACTTCCGGCAAACTCGCTTCAAATGTCGGCGTAAAAAATGCCGTTACCGAATTTATCGCAAAAATCAGCGCGTAAATGTGCCAGATTTCCGTGATAAACGGGAACAACGCGAGCAGACCGAAACGCAGAACGTCGGTCACAATCAAAATCTTTTTGCGGCTCACGCGGTCGGCTAAAACTCCGGCGAACTGTGAAAACAGCAGAAACGCCAGAATCCGCAGGAAAAGCGCGCTGCCGATGATCGCCGTCGCCGATTCGCCGCCCGATAACTGATACGCGAAAATCGCCAGCGCGACGGTCGTTACGCCGCTGCCCAAAAGCGAAATGATTTGCGCGGCGAATAAAAAAACGTAATTTCGATTGCTCCAAAGTCCGGTTTGCATATTCTTTAAATTTTTCTACACGAGCCGCTTGATGCTCTGATACGCGCCGCTGGTTTTGATGGTCACGGTTACTTCTCCGGCAGTGCGATTGCGCCAGAACCAGCCGTGACTGCCGTCAAAGTCGGCAACGAGTTCGCCCGCGTCGCCTTCGACGTTCGTGCCTTTTTTGTAGCTGATGAAAGCCTTGTTCGCGCCTTCGCCGTGCGTGTCGTGATTCAACCCGCCACCGCTGGTCGTCCATTCAAAATTTGCTTTTGCGCCTTTCGACATTTCAAGTTTTATTTCGGCACTTTCGCCCGGTTTGAGCGTCACGGTCATTTCGTCGGATTTTGTCGCGGCGTTGTTTTCCGTCGGCTGATTAGTCGTTGATTGAGTAGCCGCCGTATTTTGTTTCGGCGCGGTAGTTGCCGTCGCGGAATTTTTTTTGAGCATTTTCGGCTTCGGTAGCTTTTCTGGCTTCTTCGGCAAGTGTCATTTTGATTTCGCCCATCTGGGTCAAGCCGAGAACGCGCCCGACGCGCGTCGGGTCAACGCCGTATTCGGCGGGCAAAACAATCGTCACTAAAAGCACGGCGGCAACGATAATCGCAATAATGGTTGAACGCAGCAGTTGTTTATTGCTCGGCAGTTCGGCACGGTTCGGTAAGTCGGTGTTATACATAATTTTATCCTTCATTTATTGCTTAAATTTTTCCCCTAAATTTAGCTGACGAAATAACCCGTCAGTTGATAGCCGATGAGCATAAACCCGGCAATCATCATCAAAACATTCGCGGTGTAAGCGTGTTTGAAAAAACTGTCGGTGCGTCGCCAATAACTCATCACGATTAAAATCGCAGCGAGTGCGAGCAGTTGTCCGATTTCGACTCCGACGTTGAAGGCGAGCATATTGGCAATTAAACCGTCGCGCGACATTTCGTATTCCTGAATTTTCGTCGCCAACCCGAAGCCGTGAAAAGTCCGAAAACAAGCGTGGCGATTTTCATGTTCGGCTGAAATCCAAACCAACGCTGGAACGCGCCTAAATTGTCGAGAGCCTTGTAAACGACCGACAAACCAATAATCGCGTCAATCAGATAACCGTTGATATTCGTCCCGAAATACACGCCCAAAAGCATCGTCGTCGAATGCCCGATGGCAAAAAGCGAAACATAAATGCCGATGTGTTTGAGCCGGTAAAGAAAGAAAATCACACCGAGCAGAAACAAAATATGGTCATATCCAGTGAACATATGTTTCGCGCCCAGGTAAACGAACGGTAGCAAATTCACTCCGGTAATTTCCCCGATATAGCCTTTATCGCCTTCGGCAACGCCGTGTGCAAGCGCATCCGCACCGAGCAGAAAAAAGATTAACAATCCGGCGAACGCCCACCGGAATGCGTAAATTTGTTTTTCGATTTGTAGTTTATTCATAAAATTTTTCAAATTGTTTTTAGTAACTAGCACATTCGGCGACAAGCTGTTCGCGGATTTGCGCCGGAGTCGGTTTTTGTTTCTTTTCCAGTTTGAAGCCTCAAAAGAAGCCGTTCAAATTAAAACGGCTTCTTCAATCGGCACAACTACAATTATCCCGTCGCCTTTTTTGCCCGGGTGAGCATTCTCGCGGATTGCCGCGACGATTTGCTCAACCATCTCGTCGTTAGCGGCGATTTCGATTTGTTTTTTCAGCTTGAACGGGTTGAGCGCGTCATATACTGAAGTCCGCAAACGCTGTCCGAAACCTTCGACATCCGTGACGGTAATGCCGGGAAAGTTTTCGATGTCTTCGAGCGCGACGACGATTTTATCAATCGTGTGCGGTCGCACGATGGCAATTATCAATTTCATTTATCGCTTTCCTCATCTAAAAAATTTAAAAACAAAGTAACCTGTCAGCACCGCGAGCGAAATCCAAACGATAACGATAATGGCGGCGGCTAAATGATTCGTCGGTTTGCCTGATGCCATTTCCGCGCTCGCTTTTTGCCGGCACTCTTCAAAAACTCCGGGCGGAATCAGCCGGATGACAAGGGCGATGCCGAGCGGTATCAAAATCAAATCGTCGAGCAAACCTAAGACGGGAATAAAATCCGGTATCAAATCTATCGGGCTGAATGCGTAACCGACAACGCAAGCGGCGACGATTTTGGCAAAAAGGGGCGTTTGCGGATGCCGACACGCCAAATATAGAACGTATGTTTCCTTTTTCAATTCCCGCGCTTTTTCCTTCCATCTATCCAGCATAAAATTCTCGTCAGTCTGACATCTCTCCTTCCGCGTCTTTTTCAAACCAGGCGTAAAGCGTCGGCAGAATCAATAAAGTCAAAAGCGTGGAAGTTATCAAACCGCCGATAACGACCGTTGCCAGCGGACGTTGCACTTCCGCGCCTGCCGATGTCGCCACCGCCATTGGGATAAATCCTAAACTTGCCACGAGCGCGGTCATCAGCACGGGACGTAATCTTACAAGCGCACCTTCATTGACGGCATCAATCACGGATTTGCCTGTTTCGCGCAAGTGGTTGATAAAGCTGACCATCACCACGCCGTTTAAGACCGCCACGCCGAACAGGGCAATGAAGCCGACACCGGCGGAAATCGAAAACGGCATTCCGCGCAAAGCGAGGGCAATCACGCCGCCGACGATGGCGAACGGAATTCCGGTGTAAATCAAAAGGGCTTGTTTCGCCGAGTTGAACGTCGTGAACAGCATCACGAAAATCAGAAACAGCGCGATGGGAACGACGATTAAAAGCGTTCCGGTGGCGCGTTCGAGATTCTCGAAGCCGCCGCCCCACGTCAGAAAATATCCGGGCGGCAACTGCACTTCTTTCCCGATGCGCCCTTTAGCTTCTTCGACGAAACTCGCCACGTCGCGTTCGCGGACGTTGGTCGAGACGACGATGCGACGACGCGTGTCGTCCCGCGAAATCTGCGCCGCGCCTTCGACCAGAGATATATCCGCCACTTGTGTCAGCGGAACACGCGCTCCGTTCGGCGCGGTCAGCATTAGATTTCTGACCGATTCAATCGTTTGCGAAGCGTTTTCGTTAAGGCGCAGAACAATGTCGAAACGCTGCTCGCCCTCGAAAACCTCCCCCGCTTTTTTGCCCGCGAAGATTGATTCGACCAAATCGTTGACATCTTCGACGTTCAAGCCGTAACGCGCAATCGCGGCGCGGTCGGGCTTGATTTGAAGCTGCGGCAACCCGGTCGTAACTTCGGCTCTGGTTTCGACCGCGCCCGTCACCGAAGCGAGAACGCGCTTGATTTCCGCGCCTTTTTTGGCGAGAACGTCCAAATCGTCGCCGAACAGTTTGACGGCGACATCACCGCGCGTTCCGGCAATCAGTTCGTTGACGCGCATCTCAATCGGTTGCATAAAACCGAACGAAGCCGCGCCCGGCACTTCCATTTCCACTTTTTTCGACATCGCCTCGACGAGTTCTTCTTTCGTGCGACCCGTTCCCCAATCGTCAATCGGTTTGAGCATCACGAAAACGTCGCATTGATTGAGACTCATCGAATCGTTGGCGACCGCCGGTGCGCCGCATTTTGAAACGATTTGTTTAACTTCGGGAAAAACCTTGAGGGACTTTTCAACTTCGGTCGTGGTTGTAATTGATTGGTCGAGGGAAACGCTCGGCAACATAATCGCTTCGATTAAAATATCGCCTTCGTCCAGACGCGGAATAAATTCGCCGCCCAGGAAGGGGAAAATCGCGCCCGAAATCAAAACCAGAGCAACGGCAATTACCAAAACCTGAGCGCGGAATTTCATCACGTAAGCGAGCGCGGGCTGGTAAATCCGTTTCGCCCAGCGAATCAGGAAACTTTCCTTTTCAGAAACATTTCCGCGCAAAATAAGAGCGAGCATCGCCGGAACATAAGTCAAAGAAAGAATTAAAGAACCGAGCAGCGCGAAAATCACGGTCAGAGCCATCGGCACGAACATTTTTCCTTCGATTCCTCGAAGTGTCAGAATCGGCAGATAAACGATGGCAATAATCGCAACCGCAAAAACTACAGGTCTGGCGACTTCCAGACACGCTTCCAGAATCGTCCGTTCTGGCGGTTCACGCGAATTTTCGTGCTGCGCTTCTGCTCGTCTGCGAACGACGTTTTCGACCATCACGACCGCGCCGTCAACAATCAAGCCGAAGTCAATCGCGCCGAGACTCATCAAGTTCCCTGACACATTGAAAATCCGCATCAGAATCGCCGCGAACAGCATCGAAAGCGGGATTATCGTGGCGACGAGCAGCGCGCCGCGCCAGTTTCCGAGCAGTATCAGCAAAACGAAAATGACGAGTGCCGCGCCTTCGAGTAAGTTTTTCTCGACGGTGGCAATCGCACGTTTGACAAGGGCGGTGCGGTCGTAAAACGGTTCGATGAAAACACCTGCGGGCAGAGTTTTGCGGATTTCGTCAATCCGCGACGCGACGCGCTCGGCAACCGTGCGCGAATTTTCACCCTTAAGCATTATCGCCATTCCGGTGACGATTTCGCCGTCGCCGCCCGCCGTCGCCGCGCCCTGCCGGATGCCTTTGCCTTCGACGATTTCACCCAAATCTTTCACATAGACAGGAACTCCGTTCGCGCCGGTTTTGACGACGATGTTGGCGATGTCGTCCATTTTTTCAACTAAACCGACACCCCGAAGCAGATATTGCTCCGCGCCTTTTTTGATGTAGCCACCGCCGACCGTCGAGTTGTTGCGCGTCACAGCTTCGTAAACATCGCGCAAAGATAAACCGTAAGATTGCATTTTTTCCGGCACGAGGCGCACTTCGTATTGCTTGCCGTAACCGCCGTGCGAGTTGACTTCCGTGACTCCGGGAACGCCCATCAACTGCCGCCGAATGTTCCAATCGTGAATCGTCCGCAAGTCGGTCGCCGTGTAATTGCTGCCTTTTTCGGCGCGAACTTCGTATTGATAAATTTCGCCCAAACCCGTCGCAATCGGACCCATTTCGGGCGAGCCGATATTTGCCGGAATCTGTTCACGCGCCGCGGCGAGACGTTCCAAAATAAGCTGCCTGGCAAAATAGATGTCGGTGTCGTCGGAGAAAACAATCGTCACATTCGAGATGCCGAATTTCGACACCGATCGGATTTCTTCGACGTTCGGCAAGCCCGACATCGCCACTTCGACGGGAAACGTAATTTGCCGTTCAATCTCCAGCGGCGCGAGCGACGGCGCGCCGGTCAAAACCTGCACCTGCACGTTGGTGACATCCGGCACGGCATCAATCGGCAAATTTATCAAACTATACGCGCCCCCCGCCGCCATAATTGCGACCAGCAGCAAAACGACCAATTTGTTTGCTATCGAAAATCTAATAAGTGCGTTTATCATATTTTTTCAGTTATCAGTTATCAGTGGCTTTGTTGCATAAATCAGCAATCTTCTCATTTCTGTTTTTCGCTAGACTTCAACTTTGTAACTTTCAGGCATTCCCAAGTGTGTCATCCGATT
>JAYVGL010000143.1:0-9840 GCA_043772175.1 Pyrinomonadaceae bacterium
AACGGCAGCGTTTACATTGAAAGATACATCGAACGTCCGCGCCACATTGAAATTCAGGTTTTAGCGGACGAACACGGCAGTATCGTTCATTTGGGCGAACGCGAATGCACGATTCAAAGGCGGCATCAAAAATTATTGGAAGAAGCTCCGTCAGTCGCCATTACTCCGGAACAGCGCGAAAAAATGGGCGCGGTCGCCATCAAAGCGTGTCAGGAGATCGGTTATTCAAGCGCGGGAACTTTTGAATTTTTGCTGGACGAAGACGGTTCATTTTACTTTATGGAAATGAACACGCGCATTCAGGTCGAGCATCCGGTAACGGAAATGGTCACGCTCGCCGACATAGTGCGAAATCAAATTCGCATCGCGGAAGGCGAGGAATTAGGCTTTACGCAAAAAGACGTTTTGATTGTCGGACACTCTATTGAATGCCGAATTAACGCCGAAGACCCGGTGAAATTTACGCCGTCGCCGGGAAAAATCACGGCTTTCAACAATCCGGGCGGACCGGGCGTGAGAGTTGACACGGCTATTTATCCGGGCTACGTCGTGCCGCCTTTTTACGATTCGATGATAGCGAAACTAATCGTTCACGCCCGAACACGCGACTTGGCGATTGCGCGAATGCGAAGAGCTTTAGAAATGATGGTCATCGAAGGCATCAAAACGACGATTCCGCTGCACTTGAAAATAATGAACGACGAAAATTTTCAGAAGGGAAATTTCTCAACGAAATTTATGGAAGAGTTTCAGCAGTAAAAACGCAAACTTTGAATAAAGACGGCTTTCGAGTTATAATAGGTCGTTCTCGAAAACAACCAAACAAAACTAAAAATAATTTTCGCGGTTTTTCGGTATGAACCGATTTTCTGTGAGCAGAAGGAGAGACCTCTTTAATATGGCAACACCAAAAGAAACAAAAGAAACCATCGTCAGCGACTACCGGACACACGACAGCGATACGGGTTCGTCAAACGTGCAAATCGCGCTTTTGACCCAGCGGATCAACGAATTAACCGAACACTTTAAAGTTCACAAAAAAGACAATCACTCGCGTCGAGGCTTATTGAAAATGGTCTCGCGCCGCAGAAAATTGTTGGATTATCTCAAAAGTCAGGATATTAACCAATATCACGACATTATTCAGAAATTGGGATTAAGAAGGTAAAATAGTGGTAAATGGATAGTGGTAAATGATAAGTTGAAGAATTTTACTACTTACCATTTACCACTATTTGTGACCGCTTCGGGTCATCAACATAACGGTTCTCTCGAAGAATTAATCGGCGGTAGCTGAACGTGACAGCGCAATAAATTCCGCCGGTGAAATGGGAACACGGTCGCACATTGAATTCAAAGGCGGCAAGGCTTTCACGAATAGCTTTGCCGTCTTTTATTGTAAGAGGAAAAGAAAATATGTCACAGAAAAAATACTTGAGAGAAACAATCAAATTGGGCGATAAGGATTTGATTGTCGAGACGGGAAAAGTCGCCAAACAAGCCGACGGTTCGGTAGTTATTCAATACGGCGAGACGATAATTTTAGTTACGGCGGTCAGTTCGCGCAGTGCGAAGGAAGGATTGGATTTTTTTCCGCTGACGGTCGAATATCGTGAATCAACTTACGCCGCCGGACGCATTCCGGGAAACTATTTTCGCCGCGAAGGTCGCCCGAACGAAAAAGAAGTGTTGACCTGCCGAATGATTGACCGTCCGGTGCGCCCGCTGTTCCCGGAAGGTTATCGTTTTGAAACGCAAATCGTCGGTTCGGTGATCTCCGCCGACGCGGACAATGACCCGGATGTCATCGCCATCACCGGCGCGTCGTGCGCTCTTTATTTGTCGGATATTCCGTTCGTCAATCCGATTTCGGCGGTTCGTATCGGTTTGATTGACGGCAAATATCTGATTAATCCGACGTATGACGAACGGCGCGAATCGCTTTTGAATTTGATCGTCGCCGGAACCGAAGAAGCGATTGTGATGGTCGAGGCGCAAGCTGACGAAGTCGAAGAAAAAATAATGCTCGAAGCGTTGATGCTCGCGCACAAGGAAATCAAACGCCTCTGTTTATGGCAGAAGGAATTATTCAAAGCGTTGGACATTCAAAAACGCGAATTCCAAGTCGCGGAATTAGACGAATCACACGTCAAAGAAATCGAAGACAAATACAGCCAGCGAATGCGCGAGGCTCTCGACACGACGGGCAAAGATAAAATTTCCAGCTACGCGGCGGTTGACGCTCTGAAAAAGGAAGTCGTCGAAAGTTACGCCGAAGACGCAGGCAAAAAATCGGCGGCGGGCGCGGTCTTTTCGCATTTGAAGGAAAAAATCTTCCGCGAAGATATGCTCGGCAATCGTCGTCGTCCCGATGGGCGAAAGTTTTCGGAAATTCGTCCGATTTCTTGCGAAGTCGGCTGGTTGCCTAGAGTTCACGGCTCGTCTTTATTTACACGCGGCGAAACGCAGGCGATTGTCACGACGACTCTGGGAACGAAAATGGACGAGCAGTTTACGGACGATCTGGAAAAGGGCGAACTTAAAAGACGCTTTATGCTCCATTATAATTTCCCGCCGTATTCCGTCGGCGAAACCGGACGTTTCGGCGGCTCGTCGCGGCGCGAAATCGGACACGGAAATCTGGCGCGCCGCGCTATCGAAGCCGTTTTGCCTGACGAAAGCGAATTTCCATACACGCTCCGCATCGTCTCCGAAATTACCGAATCAAACGGTTCGAGTTCGATGGCGACGGTTTGCGGCGGCATTTTGAGTTTGATGGACGCGGGCGTGCCGATCAAAAAGCCGGTCGCCGGAGTTGCGATGGGACTGGTTATGGAAGGCAATCGCTACGCGATTTTGTCTGATATTGCGGGTGCGGAAGACCATTACGGCGATATGGATTTCAAAGTTACGGGAACCGCCGACGGCATCACGGCTTTGCAGATGGACATCAAAGTCGCCGGAATTAACGCGATGATTTTGTCGGAAGCGTTAGAACAGGCGAAAAAAGGTCGTTTGCATATTTTGGATAAAATGACCGAGGCGATCAGTCAGCCGCGTGAGGAAATCTCGCTTTACGCGCCGCGCATTATCACCATTAAGATTAACCCGGAAAAAATCCGCGATGTCATCGGACCGGGCGGCAAAATCATTCGCTCGATTACCGAAGAAACGGGAGCGAAAATTGATGTCTCCGACGACGGCACAATCAACATTGCGACCGCCGACGGCGAAGCCGGACAAGCGGCACTAGCACGAATCCGCGCAATTACGGCGGAAGCGGAAATCGGCGAAACGTATCTCGGAACGGTTTCGCGCATCGTTGATTTCGGCGCGTTCGTCGAAATTATGCCCGGACTCGACGGACTTCTGCACATCTCCGAAATTTCCGACAGAAGAATCCGCGACGTGCGCGACGAACTGAAAGAAGGTCAGCAGATTATGGTCAAGTGCATCGGCAGAGAAGGCAACAAAATCAAACTTTCACGCAAAGCGGTTTTGGGCGAAGAAAAAGCCGAAGCAGCAGAATAGCTGAAATTCAGAGAAACAAAAAGAGGAAAGTTTTGGATCATTTCAAAACTTTCCTCTTTTTGGGTAGTGGGTCAGTTTGAAATTATTTTTTGAGAATAGCGATTATGCCGATTATTGAACCGGCTAATCCCGTTAGTAAGGTAATTACGCCGCCGATTATTTTTACCCACCACTCGACACTCTTCCGTCTTTCCTCTCTAATCAATCTTAAAACGCCCGCTTCACCTGAATCGGTTAAGTAATTGCGATAATTTACACCCTCATCATCAATATCATTCCACCACCAACCCGGCTTGTCTGGAAAATCAATACCCAACTTCGTTGCCTTTCTAAGCAGTCTTTCAGTTTCAATCGTGTTAATCCGCCGATTGCACTCATAAAGTTTAAGGCTCAACCTGCTTAACTCTTTAGAGTTGGGATTGTCGCCTTCAAACTCTGGCACAAAATCTTTTATTAAACCCGCTTTTTGTTTTTCCAAATCGGCTTTTTTGCGTTTTAACATTCGATTTTCTTTCCAACTATCTAACATATTTTAATCCAACAAATCCACAATATCAGAGATTTCCCAAAGTCTGCCTGTTACACCTGCCGCCATTGCCGGACTGCAACGAAGCGATTGATGGATTCTGACGAAATTATAATACATATAATGCAGAGAAATCGCGTGAATATGGTTTTCAACCTTTTTTGAAAAGCCGTTGGTAAGGCGCGTGAAGCGGCGCATTGACATTCGCATCGTCAGATTCTGGCGTTCAATAAAACTCGTTGAAATATCGCGTTTGTTCGGATTGCCGGAAATTACTCGCTTTTCAGTCGTCAGGCATTCAGCCGGACTGTAACGGATTTCGTCTTGTGATTTACCGTAAATTTTAATCAGCATCGCATAATCAATTTCACAACCGAACGCGCTTTCGACGGCTTCCAGATACGGCTTATGTCCGTCTGTGGAAAGTTGAAAGCGATTTTTAAGCCGTCCGGCTAAATCGTTGATAAAGTCGTAAGCGGCTTGAGCGTCGCGCTTGCCGACGTGCCAACAGGGAACAAGTTTCGTATCGGCATCAATAGCAACCCAAGTCCAGACATCGCCAACGCCGAATTCATCTTTTTTATCGCTCGGAACATTCTTTGCTTTCGCGCCGACAAACGACCAGATTTCATCGCATTGAAGCCGCTTGCAAGCCAGATTGTTAAAAGCCTTGTCTTGATATTCCAGACACGCCGCGCCGATGTCCTCAAGCAATTTAACAATCGTATTTTTGGCAACGCCCGTCATTCGGACGGTGGCGCGGATTGAATTGCCTTCGACTAAAGAAGCGATAACTTGAATGCGGCGTTTTTTATCTAACTTGTTCATACTGACTATTATGCTTGACCGCTCAAGAAAAGTCAAATTGTTTTGCGTAAATAGCTTGCAAATTATCGGAAAAAATATGAAAATTACAGCCATTTAACAATTTATACTTTCTGTCTTTTAGCAATTTAGATTACTCATAAGAGGTTGATTTGCCGATACCAAATTTTGTAACAGGCGGGATTTTACCCACAGGAATTCACGACTGCGATTTGACTGAAATCGAAGCGTCATTCGTGTATAATAATAAGAGGCAAAGCGTTTGGGACAGCTTTATGTTTTATCTGTCGCAAATTGTTGTAATCACAGAAGTTAATATAGTTTATGTTGACGGTAGCTTTACGACCGACAAAGAATCTTTTGCTGATAACGGCGAGCCGCCGAACGACGTTGACATTGTTTTGGAATTTGCCGATTTTCAGACCGTAAATCTATTATTTTTGCAGTATCCGCATCTTTTACATCACGACACCGTGAAGCAAAATTACAACGTAGATTTATGGATTTGGGCGGCGGGAGTTAAGAATGATTTGAGAGAATTTTTTCAGTATTTACGACCCGAAGAAGCAATGAACAGAAATGTTCCGGCAGGAACTAGAAAAGGCGTTTTAAGGATTTCATTAGACAATGAGCGACAACGGCAAACAATTAAATAATTGGAAAGACGTTTTAGATTACAAAGCCGACCTTTTGTATTCTCAAATCGCTCAAATACAGAACGAAATGTCTGCGCTCAATGCTGCGCCTGAAACTATTAAAATGTTGTGTCAGCCGTATTACGTCTTGCTTCAGAGTCTTTATACCGAAGATTACCCATTAGCAAACGCTATCGAAAATTCTGATTTTGTCGTTCGCCTCAAGGGTAAAGGGATTGATAAAGATAATCCGCGAATATCCGTTATTTCTTCATATTTCGGCAAAGTTCGCACACAGGTAACAAAAGTTGCAAAGGCGATTGCTAATCTGGAAGACAGTTCAAGACGAATGCCTAAAGAGTTCGATTTAACTTTGACAGCTTTCGCAAAAGGCAGTTTGGTTCTAGGCTTTTCTCTGCCGACATTACAGGATTTAGAAGAGGGCTCAAATCAACCGACGTTATTTGGCGAAGACGATCCGCTTTATAAAGCCGCCAGAGAAGCAATGAAAACGCTTGGTGTCGTTTCGCACTATATTGCTGAAGACGCATCTTTAGAAGCGATTGCTGAAGCCGTGCCAGATGCAAAAGTTAGAGACATCGCTATTTCTGCGCTAAACGAACTTATGCCGTCCGCAAGGCAGGGCGTTTCGAGCGTGTCAATCGCAGGGAAAAATATCGGCGGTTTTGATCAAGGAGTTCTTACAAAAGAAACAAAAAAGTCAGTTCGTAAAGTGTTGGAACACCCTGTTTCGAGTAAAGAAACAGCCACTTTTAATGGTCAAGTCAGAGAAATAGATTTAGACGCAAGACGATTGGAATTACGACATATTGAAAATCTTGAAGTAAATGAAGCTCGCTGTGTTTATAAGGATTATACAGATGATGAAGCCTCTGAATGGTTAAATAAGAATGTCGTTGTTACAGGCGTTGTTGATCGCGACGCTAATGGCAAGGCTCGTTTAATGGAACTCGAATCAATAAAAATAACCAATTAGCTCTTTGCTTTCTCTTTTTCTTCGTAATACTGCGCCCATTTTATTTCAGCCGCTTTCTTAGCGATTGCCGACCGTTCGGCGGGCGTTAATGAAGCAGCTCTTGCTTTGCCGCCTTTCAGTCCACCAAGCCGACCGAGCGACACCGCCGCCGGATTCTTTTCCGGCTTTTCCGTTTCCGGCTCGTTTATTTCACCTGTGGACAAATCAACGATATACTTTGCTAATTGGTTTGCGTCGGTTGGACGTTTTTTGCTTGAGCGGTTTGGCATAATCCGAAGTATGACACAAGCAAAAACTTGATTCAAGAAAAACTTATTTCAAACTGACCCACTACCTCTTTTTGCCTTATGTTCACTAAACAAAAAATGTAAAATAATTTTGGAAAAACCGACTTATTAAAACTTATATCACCTTGAACGACTAAAATAATGTTGTCGGGAAGTTAGAAACACGAGAGACTCGAAACAGAATTGCATTTTTTTCGATGTTTTGATACATTTGCCGATGCCCCGACAAAATTCTTCTTTAACGAGTCAGTTTTTGGCTTGGAAGAGCGTATTTTCTTACGTTAAATAAAATTCATTCGAGCAAAAAGAAATGAGAAAATCAAATTTCAAGTTTATCCTTTCAGTCGCCGTTTTATATTCGATGACGCTGGCGGCGACGGCAAAAGCCGCGCCGGTGCAGTTCAATCAAGTAGTGCAGGTCGTTAACGCGAAGCCGGGCAAAGCCAATACGGGCAGCTTCGCGCAACTGCGTTTGACGGGCGATGACCCAGCCGCCAATGGCGGCGATGACGACGACAAGAAAAAAAATGCGGCTCAAACACCGCCACAGGACAATCGAGTAATTACTGAAACAAACACCGAAATCGTCGAAGACGATGTTTGCGATTGCGTTGCGCCAGCGGTAGCGGGCGGCGGTTTTCCATATGGCTGGCTCGCGCTGGGTGCGGTTCCGCTGCTTTTTCTGATACCGAACAACGATAATCCGCCGAGCGGTTCGACACCGACACCGACTCCGCCGACGACTGCTACGCCGACACCGACGATGACACCGACACCGCCGACCGAGCCGGTGCCGGAACCGATGACGATTCTGCTGTTCGGAACGGGACTCGCCGGAATCGGGCTTGCCGCACGACGCAGATTCGGCAGCAAAGATAAAGAAAACAAAGACTAACTTAATGGCGGGCAGCCGTCGGTTGACGAAATTTTTAGAGGACGACAATGCGAAAATTCAGATTTAACTTTCTTTTTACGGCGGGTTTGATGTTCGTTTTGGGTTTAACCAACGGTTTCGCTCAAAAGAATGATAAAAATAAACGCCCGAAAAATATGGGCATCCTGACGGTGCGAACTTCTCCGGTCGCCTATCCGGTTAAGGTCAACGATCAGCTTTTGGGAATGAGCGGAGTCGGAACACCGGCGGAATTTTATCTGACTCCGGGAACGCACCGCCTCGTCATCGAAGGTCCGAACGGGCAGAGTTACACCAAGGATATCGAAATCAAGCGCGACGCGAAAAACTGTATCTGTTTGAAAGTCGTCGAAGAAACGACGAGCCGCGCGTGTCCGTATAACATTAAACTAGACGGACCGGAGCGCGTAATGGAAGGCGATTTAATAACATTCGCTTCGTTTAACGCGGTAACGAGCAACCCGATTCCGGTCAAATACAATTGGACGGTTGCGCCGAACAATTTGAAAATTACAAGCGGACTCGGAACGCCTTCGATTACGGTTGATACGACCGGCTTCGGCGGGCAAACCGTTACCGCTGATTTAGATGTTAACGACGGCGTTTACGATGCGGCGTGCCGCCAGCAGATTTCCGTGCCGACGATTGTCGAGAAAAAACCGCCGCCGCCGACACCGCGCCGCTTCGATGAATTTGAATCGAATTCGTTCGACGACGACAAAGCGAGACTCGATGCCTTTGTCATCGAACTGCAAAACAATCCCGATTCGCAGGGCTATATCATTATGTATCAGGGAACCGACAAAAACAGCGTCCGCGCCCGCCGCGTCGAACTTTTAAGCAAGCGAACGCTCGATTATCTGGTCAAAGCTCGCGGCATTGATCCGCGCCGCATCGTGATTACCAATTGGGGAACGCGCTTGAAGACGACTTACGATTTATGGATTATTCCGCCCGGAGCGCAGCCGCCCGTGCCGCAGGAATAATATAAGAAAGACCATCAAAAAAGAAGGGGAAAATGAAAATTTTCCCCTTCTTTTTTAGATAACCGCAAAATGCAAAATGCAAACTTGAAACTTGAAACCCGAAACCCGAAACTTAATCTATGACAGCACCGAACATTGAAACAATCGTCTCTTTATCAAAACGGCGCGGATTTGTTTTTCCCGCCTCGGACATCTACGGCGGCTTGGGAAGCAGTTGGGATTACGGCTCGCTCGGAGTCGAGTTGGCGAACAACGTCAAACAATCCTGGTGGCGTTGGCTCGTCCACGAGCGCGACGACATCGAAGGTCTTGATTCTTCGATTATCCAAAACCGAAACGTCTGGAAATACAGCGGACACGAGACGACTTTCAGCGATCCACTGGTTGACTGCCGCAATTGCAAAAGCAGATTCCGCCTGGACAAATTGCAGGATGTCGTCTGCCCGAAACACAATTCGATGCATCCGGGTGAAGATCAAGAATGCGATTTGACCGATGCGCGTGAATTTAATTTGATGTTCAAAACGACGGTCGGCGCAGTTTCATCGGACGAAGACGAATCGGCGTTGGCTTATTTACGACCGGAGACGGCGCAGGGAATTTTCATCAATTTCAAAAATGTTTTGGATACTTCGAGAAGAAAATTGCCGTTCGGAATCGCACAAATCGGCAAAGCCTTTCGCAACGAAGTTACGCCGGGAAACTTTATTTTCCGCACCAGAGAATTCGAGCAGATGGAAATGGAGTATTTCTGTCGCCCGGAAGACGCGCCCGCGATTCACCAGGAATTTATTGACGAGTTTCAGAAATGGTTTTACTCTTTGGGAATTTTGCCCGAAAATCTCAAACTTTACGAACAAACCAAAGAAGAATTAGCGCACTACGCCGAACGCACGGTTGATATTTTGTATCGTTTTTTCCCCGAACGTGAGGACGAGACGAAACAATTCGACGAATTGATGGGCATCGCCAACCGCAAGGATTTCGATTTGAAAGCGCACTCCAAAAAGCCGGAAGACGTGGACGGCAGACGCCTTAATCCCGATTCGACCGAAGATTTATCGTATTTTGACGAAGCGACAAAACAGCGTTTTTATCCGTATGTTATTGAGCCGGCGGTCGGTGTGAACCGAACTTTGC
>JAYVGL010000144.1:0-4234 GCA_043772175.1 Pyrinomonadaceae bacterium
GTTTTTGCATTTTTGTCCCTTGAAATTAAAAATTTCGGTCAAATTAACGATTAAAAACGCTTAACTTTATGTTAAACACTAAAATTTAAACGGACTCTAACGCATTATTTTATTTGAATCGGCATCATTTCCGCCGAAAAAGTTCCAAATCTTCAAAAGATAAAGGGTCTTCGAGCGGTTCGAGATGGGTGAAAACGGTTGATTCGGGGACGACGCGGCAGATTTCCAGTTCGATTTCTTCGGTCAAATCGTGTCCTTTCTGTACCGTCCATTCGTCGGGAACGAGAATGTGAACGGAGATGAAATGCCGCGCACCGGATTGTCTGGTTCGCAAAGCGTGATAATCAATGCCCTGTTTTTCGACGAAGCCGTCGAGAACACGAACGATTTCTTCAGTCGTCTGCGGCGAAATCGCCGTATCCATCAAACCGAGTGCCGAGCGTTTTATCAATTGAAATCCCGTCCAGACGATGTTTAGCGCGACGACGAGAGCGATCACCGCATCCAGCACCAGCCAGCCCGTAAAACCGACGACGACGATGCCGGCAATCACGCCGACCGAAGTCCAGACATCGGTCATTAAGTGCCGACCGTCGGCTTCCAAAATTATCGAACGATTCTGCTTGCCGATTTTTATCAAAAGCAGTCCGACGAACAAATTTATCAAGGTGGCAACGAGTGAAACGACTAAACCGAGACTGATGTTTTCAATCGGCAGCGGGGAAAAAAGTTTGGGAACCGCCGAATAAATGATGCCGCCCGCCGCGATGAAAATCAGTGTGCCTTCGATGCCGCTGGCGAAATACTCAGCTTTGTCGTGTCCGAAAGCGTGGTCGTCGTCCGGCGGCGAGGCGGCGATTTTTATCATTATCAGCGCGATCACCGCCGCGATCAGGTTGATGATTGATTCGAGCGCATCGGACAATAAACCGATGGAACCCGTGTAGAAATAAGCCGTCGCCTTCAGAGCAATCGTCAAAACCGCCGCCAAAATTGACAGCCAGACATAACGGCTTAAATCTTCTCTTTCAACCATCTCGGAAAATCGAAAAACATCTTGATTCGCAGTTTCATTATAAGATTGAAAAGCCGAATCAGTGAAAGCCGAAAAAAGAAAAGCCCGAACGATTCGACATCATTCGGGCTTTATTACACAACTTTTACACTTCCGAATTAACGGCGGTCGTTTTCGATAATCAGATTGTTCGTTACGCTGAATACGCCGGAAACGCCATTCGCCAAGATGTTCGCCAGATTATAATCGCCGCGATTGGCGACGAAACCTTCAAGCGTTACGTTGCCGCCGTCAACGATGATTTTGACCGACGGATTCGCGCCTAAAAAGTAGCGGTATAAACCTCCGCCCTGCGTTTGCAGCGTTCGCAAAGTTCGCAGACGAATCGAATCGTCGAAGTTTGAAAGCGGCAGAACCTCGATGTTATTAATGACATTGTTCACGCCGTCAAGTTTTTCGACCACGCGCCCGGCACTTTTGCGCGTCGTCGGCTGAACGACTTTGCCGGTCAAAATCACCGTGTCGCCTTTGACCTGAAACGCAATGCTGTCGAAAACGCCATAGTAGGGAAGTCTGATTATTTCCTTGAAAACCTTCTGCTCCAAAGTTTTTTGGGAGTAACCTTGAGCGTTAACTTGAACCTGCGAAAAACCGAAAATGGCGACCGCCAGTATAAATAAATTTCTAATGTATTTCATCTCGATAGTTTCTCCTTAAACATCAACAAAACTTGAGATTTTTCTCGCTTTTTGTTTGTAAGTAATAGATGAAATTACTTATCGAAAAGATGGAAAGTTTTGAAGGCGAAGCGTAAAGATTTGTAATGTTTTCAGCGTTTTCGAGTTTGCCGCAACGCTTCGTAAAGCACGATGCCGACGCTGGTTGCTAAATTCAGACTGCGGACGTTTTGATTCGGCATCGGAATCGTTAAGGCGCGTTCCCAATTGGCTTTCAGCAAATCTTCCGGCAGTCCGCGTGTTTCGCGCCCGAAGATCAGACAATCGTTTTCGATGTATTCGTAATCGCTGTAAATCTTGTCGGATTTCGTCGTGAAATAAAGAAAGCGCGACTTCGACAGGGCGGCGTATAAATCGCTCAAATCAATGTGGCGGTGAATTTTAACGTGTTCCCAATAGTCGAGTCCGGCGCGTTTGACCGCTTTTCCGTCGAGCCGAAAGCCGGTTACGCCGACGATATGCAAATCGGTGAAAGTCGCCGCGCACAAGCGGGCGATGTTGCCCGTGTTCGGCGGAATCTCAGGTTCGATCAGAGCCACGTGAAACATAACTTGTCTGAAGTTTGCCTTGAATAATATCTTTTCGTTTGACCGAACGCCATCTCCGAAAGCATCTTAGAGCGAAATTATCTCATCAATAGAGAAGATTAAAAATTGCGGACACGCGATGCCTAAACTTTATATTTATGCTACAATCCGCGAAGAACCTGTCTTTCCAAAAACCCAAGGAGAATTTGTTGTGCGTTTTAAGTTTTTAGTATTGTTTGCTTTTTTGGTGCTAACCGATGTTTTATTAGTTTCCGCGCAGGAAGTCAAACCGGACGCGACTGCTAAACCGCAGTCGGAAGCGACTCCGAAGGTCGGCAAAAAAGATAAAAAATCCGCTGAAAAACCCGTTGCCAACGGCTTGGCGAAAAACGCGACACCCGAACAGGTGGCGGAATCGGTGGTTTACATCTACGGCGGTCTGGGCGGGCGCGAATATCTCAAACAAATTCGCAAAACAACCATCGAGCGCGGCAAAATCAGCATCGTTAACCCCGACGGCAAAACCGAACAGGCGACCTACGAAAAGCTGATTCTGCGCGGCGACAACCTCGAAAAAGAGCGCGTTCGCTTTGATCAGGCATTTCCTTCGGCGAAATACGCTCTCGTTTACAACAACGATAAAATTTTCGGCGTGTTCAACGACTCGGTTTTCACGCCGCGTGAAGACGCGACGAAAGCCTTTGAAAACCAGATTTGGCACGGTCTCGAAGCACTTTTGCGCTACAAGGAAAACGGCTCGACGCTCGCTCTCGGCGAACCCGAAAAAATAATGAACGTAGAGTTTTTCGTGCTGAATGTAACCGACAAACAAAGCCGTAAAACGCGCTTTTATATCAGCTCGAAAACCTTACGCGTGATGATGCTCGAATACGAAGAAAACGGCGTGAAAATGCGGCGAAAATTTTACGATTACAATTACGCGCAGGGAACGCTCGTGCCTTTTCGGTCGGTGCTTTGGTCGAACGACAAACAAATCGAAGAAACCAGTATCCAAACCATCAGCTTCGGGCAGCGAGTCGAAGAAGACGCTTTTAAGGAAAGTTAAAAGCCTTTTACAAATCAATCACGACCGGCGCGTTGATCGGCTGATATTCCTCATCACAAACAGAGGCGTTGACAAACTTTACGCCGGATTGTTCCGTCTGTCCGTAACCGCAGTGAATATGCCCGAAAACGTGGAGTTTCGGGCGAACCATTTCAACCCGCTTTCGCAATTCTTCGCAACCCGTATTTTCGATAAAATACCGACGCGGCACTTCGTCTAAAATCCCGTTCGGCGGACCGTGCGTAATCAAAACGTCGGTGTCCGCCGGAATCATTTCCCACTTTTCCGCCAATTCCGCGCCGCGCATTAAATTAAACGCCCAGTCGAAAAATCGCGGTTGCCAGGGACTGCCGTAAAACTTCAAATTCTCGATTTCAACCGCCGAATCTTCCAGATAAATTATCGAATCGTCGAGCAGTCTTCGCGCCGCCGCGCTGCTGATTTCAAACAGCCAATCGTGATTTCCTGCGATCAGAATTTTATGTTCGTGCGGTTGATTGGCGAACCAGCGATTGAAATCCGCAATTTCGGGAATCGTTCCGCGCCCGGTCGCGTCGCCCGCGTGAATCAGAATATCGCCGTCGGGAACGTTGATTTGCTCGTGAAAATTGTGCGTGTCGGAAAGACAGATGATGCGCGGCATCGGTAAATTTAGTTGATACGCCTCTTTTAGTTATTCTACGCCAACACTTTTGTAAATTCAGCATCCAAAAACTTGTCGTATAGATTATAACTTCGGACGAGACAGAGAAAACTTATGAATTCGGCGAGCGAAATTTTGATGACACTGACGGGCGCGGCGATTCTCGCTCTCGTCTTTTACGATGTCCACGCGACCGTTCTGCGGGCGACGAAACAGTCGGGACCGTTCAGCACACTGCTCAATCGC
>JAYVGL010000145.1:0-3262 GCA_043772175.1 Pyrinomonadaceae bacterium
GAATATGACCGCGACATCAAAAAAACGCTGTATGCTGAAGCGGGAATTGCGGAATTTTGGCTGATAAATTTAAAGGAAAACACCGTCGAGCGTTACTCGTCGCCGAAAAACGGCAGCTATCGTTTGGCGGAGATTTTAGAATCCGGCGAAACGATCAAAGCCGGGACGATTGAAAATTTAGAGTTAAAGATTGACGAAATTTTAGGTTCGTAAAAGTTTATGGAACAACAAGAAATTGTCAAAGGCGCGTCGCTCTGGCGGGACGCTTGGAAGCGTCTGTTAAAGAACAAGTTAGCGGTTTTCGGATTGGTCATCGTCGTGATTATGGCGATTGCCGTCACCATCGGTCCGGCGATTATCAAATGGGCGACCGGCTACACTTACGACTTTATTCCGCCGGAAGGCGATTTGATTAAATCGTTTCCGCCGTCGTTACAGCATCCGATGGGAACCGACGATTCGGGGCGCGACATTCTGGCGAGAGTTTTACAGGGCGGCAGAATATCGCTGATGGTCGGCATTATTTCGACGATTGTCTCGTTAATCGTCGGCGTTTCCTACGGCGCGACCGCCGGATATTTGGGCGGCAGAATAGATAATTTTATGATGCGCGTCGTGGATATTATTTACGCGATTCCATACATCTTAATCGTCATCGTCCTTTTGTCGGTCTTTGGCGGACCAAACACGCCGCAGTGGATTCAGTCAATCGCCGGTTCAATCGGCGGCGGCAGCACGGCGGGATTAAGTCAAATTATTTTATTATTCTTCGCGCTCGGACTGGTTTCGTGGCTGACGATGGCGCGGGTTGTGCGCGGGCAGATTCTCAGCTTGAAAAATCAGGAATTCGTGATGGCGGCGCGGGCGACCGGCGTTTCGACTCCGGCGATTATTTTTCGCCACCTCGTCCCGAACGCGCTTGGTCCCGTGATCGTTTATGCGACGCTGACGATTCCGTCGGTGATGCTTTCCGAAGCGTTTCTCTCGTTTTTAGGAATCGGTGTTCAAGCACCGTTCGCGTCGTGGGGAAGTCTTTGTGCGGACGGCATCAAAAACATCTCGGTTTTCCCCTGGCAATTGATTTTTCCGGGCGTAACGATGGCGTTGACGCTGTTTTCGTTAAACTTTTTAGGCGACGGTCTGCGCGACGCGCTCGATCCGCAGACGCGCAAATTTTAGTCTCAACAAATGATAAGTTCGATTGCCGATTTTGGCGAAACGCTCAAAACGACGTTTCTTGAAAAAGCGATTACGCTGCACGATATTTCGTGGCAGGATTATAAAGTTCTGCAAGCGGCGATTGAAATCGAACGCCCGCGAATGAAGATGTCTTTATGCGGCGGAAAATTGACGATTTCAACTGTCGCCACAATGTTTCACGAGCGTCTCAAAACGACTCTCGAAGGAATAATTTCGGTAATGATGATGAATCTGCAAATCAACATCGTTGCCGTCGGGCAAGCGACATTACGGTCGGCGATTCGTCAAATTGCTACCGAACCCGACGCTTCTTATTTTATTCAGAACGCCGCTTCGGTTGAATTGAAAAATTACGTTGCCGACGAACTTGATTCGTTCCCGGATTTGGTAGTCGAAATTAATGACACGCACAAATCGGATGACAAATTTAAGATTTACGCAACTTTCGGAATCAAAGAATTTTGGCTTTACGACGCGGAAGTTTTGAGAATTTTCGAGTTGTCGGAAACGGGCGAATATCTTTTGTCGGAGAACAGTCTTGCGCTCCCGTTTCTGACGGCGAAAGTTTTAACCGAATTTCTCAGTCGAAGTCAACGCGAAGACCAATTTCAAGTCTTACTGGATTTTCAAAAATGGCTGCAAGAAAATAAATGAATACAAAAAAGTTGCTAATCACCATTATTTTACTAACGGTTTGCTCGGTTCACGCGCAAACGGACGAGAAGGAAACTCTCAAACAAATTAATCAACAACTTGTTTCCAATTACCAAAAACAGAAGTTTGATGAAGCGATCAAACTCGGACAACAAGCAGTTGATTTGAGTCTGAAAATTTACGGCGAAAATAACGTCGAGACCGCCGTTGCTTATACGAATTTGGGCGTGATTTACCGCGATAAAAAGAAGTTCAAGGAATCAATCGAAAATTTACAAAAAGCGATTAATGTTTACGAAAGCATTCCTAATCTGAAAAGCAGAGAACAAGTGACGACTTATGAAGCATTAGCCAATTCGCAGAGTTTAGGCGATTTAAAGGAAGAAGCAGAGGCAAATTTTTTGAAAGCAATCGAAACTGCTGAAAGCAAGTTTGGAAAAGAAGGTAGAGAAAGTTTTTCGCCGACTTTAAATTTAGCCAACTTTTATGCCCGCGATAAAAAGTTTGAAAAAGCTGACGAATTCTATTTGAAAGGCTATGCCGTAGCGACTAAACATTTTGAAACAGAAAGCAGGGAAATTGAGCAGATAGAAGATTCAAGAAGTTGTTTGGTCGTCGGACGAGGAGCCGGTGCTGAAAGATACAAAACATTTCAAGAGGCAAGAGAAAAATTATTTGGAAAAAGGGTTCTGGAAGAAGTCGGAATACTCAACGGCAAGGCGAAATCTCTTCCAAAACCGCCTTATCCGTCCGAAGCGCGAGAACAAAGATTGAGCGGGTCGGTTTCCGTTAGGGTGAAAATTGACGAGCAGGGAAATGTAATCGAAACGAGGACTATCTGCGGACATCCGACTTTGAGCAAAGTCTCTGAAGGTTCAGCGAAAGGAGCCAGGTTTGAGCCGACGCTGAAAGACGGCAAACCGATCAAAGTCAGCGGAATTATAATTTATTATTATGTAGCTCCAAGATAAAAGATGATTGAAAAAAACGGCAAAATTTTAACGGTCAAAGATTTGAAAACCTATTTTCAAACCGAAGACGGTGTGGTCAAAGCGGTTGACGGCATTACTTTCACGCTCGAAAAAGGCGAGACTTTGGGCATCGTCGGCGAATCGGGGAGCGGGAAATCGGTGACGAATCTTTCGATTATGCGCTTGATTCCCGAACCGCCGGGAAAAATCGTCAGCGGCACGATTGTTTTTGACGGCGTTGATGTCCGCAAACTTTCGATTGACGACGTGCGGAAGATTCGCGGCAAGCGGATGGCGATGATTTTTCAAGACCCGATGACATCCTTGAATCCGTTCTTAAAAATCTCGACGCAGTTGATGGAAGTCACCGAACTTCATCTCAATCACACGAAGGCGCAAGCCCGCGAACACGCGCTCAAGATGTTGAATCTGGTCGG
>JAYVGL010000146.1:0-13348 GCA_043772175.1 Pyrinomonadaceae bacterium
AACGGACTGTGGAATACACTAAAACTGAAGATATTAGATTACAAACTATGTTTTGCAAAGATAATTTCTTACGCTTAATTTCTACTCAAGACTGAGGTTCTGTTACACAAGTTACGGGGACATTTTCATTACCCGGCAGAAATCTGTCCGCGAGATAAACGTCGTTATGGGGCAAAGAATTGTCAAAAACAGTTCTCGCCCACATCAACTCGTTGTAAGTTAGCTGTCGGTATGTGTAATAAGCCATATATCTCAACTCATCTCTAAAAAATAGAGTTCAAATATAATACTTCGAGGAAAGAATTGCTACAAATTTTCTCTCTGGTTTTAGGTTCGCAAAAAACACGATTGAATGCGGAACTATTGGTTTTTGTCGGCAAAATCGTTCATAAAATCTACCAACGCCGCCACGCCGTCCTTCGGAAAAGCGTTGTAGATCGAAGCGCGAATGCCGCCGACCGAGCGGTGTCCTTTTAAGCCGTCCAAACCGTTGGCGGCGGCTTCCGTCGCAAATCTGTTTTCGAGTTCTTCGGTTGGTAGTCGGAAGGTTGCGTTCATTACGGAACGGGCGGCGCGGTTTGCGTGTCCGTTGTAAAAACCGTCGCTGCGGTCAATCGCGTCGTATAAAATACGCGCTTTGGCTTCGTTTTTGGCTTGCATCGCGGCGAGTCCGCCGTGATTTTCGAGGTGTTCGCAAATCAAGTTGATGATGTAAATGCCCCAGGTGTTCGGCGTGTTGAGCATCGAATCGGCGGCGGCGATGGCGCGGTAATCGAACATCGAATGCTGATTGGCGGGAACTTTTTCCAGCCAATCGTCGCGGATAATTATCAGAGTTACGCCCGACGGTCCGATGTTTTTCTGCGCTCCGGCGTAAATGAGCGCGTATTTTTCGATGTCGAGCGGTTTGGAAAGAATGTTTGATGAAGCGTCGCAGACGACCGGAATGCTTTTGCCGTCCAAATCGTATTTGAATTCCACGCCTTCGATGGTTTCGTTGGAAGTGTAATGAATATAGTTTGCGTTTGCGCTGAAATTCAATTCGTCTTCGAGCGGCACGGATTTGAAGCCGGTGTCGGCGGTCGAGAAAATCGTGTTCACATTGCCGCAACGTTGCGCTTCTTTAACGGCTTTTACGCCCCACGTTCCGGTTACGACGTAATCCGCCGTTTCATTTTTGCCGAGAAAATTTAGCGGAACCATCGAAAATTGCAGACTCGCACCGCCTTGCAGAAACAAGATTCTGTAATTTTCGGGAACCTTCAAAAGCTCGCGGATGCCGTTTTCCGCACCTTCCAGAATCGGCGCGAAATGCTTCGAGCGGTGGCTGATTTCCATTACGCTCATTCCGATTCCGCCGAGCGAAAGCAGTTCGCGCTGCGCTTTTTCCAAAACTTCCAGCGGCAAAACCGCCGGTCCCGCGCTGAAGTTATATATTCTCTCGACCATCAGTTTCTCCTTCTCAGAATTGCCTTGAGCAGTTAAATCTAAGATAGCACAGCGCAAATTTATAAATAAACTTTGCTCGAATCAACCGTCCGCTTCAAAATTCTCTTCGACTTGAGTTAAAATATCGCATACTTTAACAACTCTTCTTTTTTCAGAGGCATCTCAAAGAAGCGTTTTTCGGTAATCTTATTTGAACAATTTCTGGAGGAATTTTTTATGTTGCCAAAGAATTATTTGACACTACTTTTAGCGTCCGCTTTATTTTTAACCGGCGGGCTTTTCGTCTCCGCCCAAACCGCGCCGGTGCGCGGCAAGGTCGAACTGAAAAAGGCTGACGGAACTTTCGAGCCGGTCGCCAACGCCGTCATAGACGTTTACCGCACCGATGTCAAAGGCAAACTGCCGTCGGGCAAAACCGACAAAAAAGGCGCGTTTGCTTTCGCCGGTCTGCCGCTCGGAACCTTCGTCTTTTCGATTAGTGCGCCGAACATCAAACCGGAAGTTTTCCCGAACATCAAAGCCGGCAACGAAGCCGTCAATATAACGGTGGTCGCCGGAGACGGCAAACGCCTGACGGAAGAGGAAGCCAGACAAGCCGTTAACTCTATTCTGCCGGCGGCAACTGTCGGAGGCGGAAAGCCGGTCGAACTGACCGCCGAACAGAAAAAGGCGCAAGCCGAATACGACAAACAGGTCGCGGAAATCAACGCCAAAAATACGAAAACTAAGAACAACGACGCGCTGATCAAAAAAGCGTTGGAAGAAGGCAACAAAGCCTTCGGCGACAAAAACTACGAAGTCGCCATCACTAAATATGACGAAGGCATCAACGCCGAGCCGGATTATGCGGGCAGTGCGCCGGTTTTGCTGAACAACAAAACGGCGGCTTTGATAACCCGCGCTAGAATCAATTACAACCTGTCGGTCAAAGGTGATGCGGCGACCAAAGCTGCCGGAATAGCAGGCGTTAAGAAGGATTTGGAAGATGCGGTAACTTCGTCCGAGCGTTCGCTGACGGTTCTCAAATCGGCGACTGCGACGGATGCCGCCGTTCAGAAAGGCTATGATGCCAACAAATTTCAAGCACTCGGCAACCGCAAAGAAGCCTACTGGCTGATGGCGAAAACCGGAGCCGACCGTGCGAAAGGCAAGGAAACATTAACGGCTTTTGAAGAGTATCTGGCGATGGAGACGGACGCGAAAAAGAAATCCGACGCGCAGCTTTTGCTTGGCGACGCTCTGCGTGAAAGCGGCGATGCCGACAACGCCATTATCGCTTATCGCAAGGCTTTGGAAATGTCGCCGGACAACCCGGACGTGCTTGCCGGTCTCGGATTGTCGCTGTTCAATGCCGGCGTGGTCAACGACAACACGGCGGCGAAACAGGAAGGCTTGAACATTATGCAGAAGTTTGCCGAAATAGCACCGGAAACTCACCCGTTAAAGGCGAGCGTCAAAGACGCGGTTGATTATTTGAAAACACAGGACAAATTAACTCCGCAAAAAGTCAAAGGAACTGTTAAAAAGAAATCTTGACCTTTCAGGTTTTCACGAATAAAAAGAGGCGGCGTTTTGATTGCAAAACGCCGCCTCTTTTTGCTTTTGAAAGTTGCATCATTCAATCTGACCGATACTCAATTAAATTTCCGTCAGATTGAAAAAGAATTCTTGACAGGTTTAAGTTTAACGATATACTATTTATTCAACGACGTTTATCGCCGTGATAATCCAGGCAACAGCCGATTCAAAACCCGAAAACCTTCACCGCAAAACTCTCTTTTTTGAGCGTAAATAAAAGGAAAATTTAACGAATGTCAGCAAAACTTGGGGAAATTCTTGTCCGTGAAAACCTAATCTCTTCGCAGCAACTGCGTGAGGCTCTGGAATTTCAGCGCGCGAACGGCGGCCGTTTAGGCTCGAATCTGGTGAACCTCGGAATCATTTCGGACGACGTGATCACCGCCGTTCTGTCGCGTCAATACGGCGTTCCGTCCATCAATCTCGAACTTTTTCAAATCGAAGCCGAAACCATCAAGTTGATTTCTCAGGAAGTCGCGCAGAAGTATTCCGTGCTGCCGATTTCCAAAGTCGGGGCGACTTTGACGCTGGCAATGGCTGACCCGACGAATGTTTTTGCGATGGACGACATCAAGTTTATGACCGGCTTAAACGTCGAGCCGGTGATCGCGTCCGAAGCCTCTCTGCAAAATTCCATCAGCAAATACTACAGCCCGACCAATCAAATTGACGTTTTCGATTACGCTGTCGTCGGAGTCGCCGACCGCTTCGTTCCGAAGAACAAAAAGAACGGGAACGGCAATGGAAACGGCGCGAACGGCAAAACGGCGGTCGTTGACCAGAGGCTCGTCGAATCGGATTTGAACGTCTCGCTCGACCGCTTTGAATTTGCGGCGCACGAAGGCGATGAATTTGAAGTTCTCGAAGACAACGACGAGATTGATCTGGCGCAGCTTTCGATAGCGAGCGAAGACGCGCCCGTCGTGCGGCTCGTTAATGTTCTGCTGGTTGATTCCTTAAGACGCGGCGCATCGGACATTCACGTCGAACCTTACGAGAAAGATTTTCGCATTCGCTTTCGTATTGACGGCGTTTTGTATGACGTGATGCATCCGCCTCTGAAAATGCGCGACGCACTGATTTCGCGCCTTAAAATTATGTCGAAGCTCGACATTTCCGAAAAACGTCTGCCGCAGGACGGGCGCATCAAAATCAAAGTAAAAATTGATAATCGTTCGCGTGAGCTGGATTTTCGCGTTTCGACTCTGCCGACGCTGTTCGGCGAAAAAGTCGTGCTTCGTCTGTTAGATAAAGACAAGCTGATGCTCGATATGACCAAACTCGGTTTTGAAGAAAAGAGTTTGGAGATTTTCCAGCGCAACATCTCGAAGCCTTACGGAATGGTTCTGGTAACAGGTCCGACGGGTTCGGGTAAAACCAACACGCTTTATTCGGCACTGCAAGCCTTGAATACTTCCGAAACGAACATTATGACGGCGGAAGACCCGGTTGAATTCAACTTGCCGGGAATCAATCAGGTGCAGATGAAAGAGCAGATCGGGTTAAATTTCGCCGCCGCTCTGCGCTCCTTTCTGCGTCAGGATCCCAATATCGTCCTCGTCGGCGAAATCCGCGACTTTGAAACGGCGGAAATCGCCATCAAAGCCGCGCTCACCGGACACCTCGTTTTATCTACCTTGCACACGAACGACGCGCCTTCGACCATTTCCCGAATGGTCAATATGGGCATCGAGCCGTTTTTGGTAGCGACTTCGGTCAACATCATTCAGGCGCAGAGACTGATCAGAAAGGTCTGCAAAGATTGCAAAGAGGAAGTTCACGTGCCGGTCGAAGGCTACGTCGAAATCGGTTTTACCGCCGAAGAAGCGGAAACGATGAAAGCCTATAAAGGCAAGGGCTGCGCGGTCTGCAATAACACGGGTTACAAAGGTCGCATCGGGCTTTACGAAGTGATGGAAATCACGGACGAGCTGCGCGAATTGATTATCATCGGCGCGAGCGCGATTGAACTGCGTAAGAAAGCCGTCGAGTTGGGAATGATTACGCTGCGCGGTTCGGGACTGCACAAATTACGCGAAGGAATTACGACGATTGAGGAAGTCGTCAAGGAAACGGTTTTATAAAAAAGGAAAGGGATTTTGGAGGAAACGTATGATTTTTAGGGCAATCGCATTATCTTTGGCAATCTTCGTCGGACTCGGAACGATTGTTTCGCTGACGACCAACGGCGTGGAAGCCGGTTCAACCAAACACGCCAAAAAGAACCGGAAAAAATATAAAAAGTATTCAAAACAATGGTGGCGCGCGTATCGCCAGCGCAGCAAAAATCGCACCGCTTTGAACGACCGCAAACGCAGTTTGCGCCTGCGTCAAATCCGACTCGCCAACGCTCGCAAAATGTCCGAAGGCGGCGACGCAAATCAGACGAAAACGGCGCAAAACACTAAAAAAACGACTGCCGCCGACAATTCACCCGTGATGTTGCCGTCGGGCGAACCCGCGCCGTCCGGCTGGAAACGCGGCGCGTCTTCGACCGGCGAATTGCAGTATAACGTCGTTAACGACAACGGATCGAGTCTCGGTTCGGCGGCAATCTCCGTCGTCGGTCCGGCAATCGGCGCGGACAATAATAAAACCGTCGGCGGCGTTGCCGTGACCGCTCTGCGGCGCACGGTGATTGACCGGATGATTAAAGAAGGCGGCTGGGTCGTCAACGATTATCAGAAGGAAGTCGGCGACAAAAAAGTTTACGTCGTCGTCGCCAAATCAGCCGGCGCGGACGGCGCGGTGCAGTCGCGTTTGTTCTATTTTACCGAAGCCGACGGGCGCATTTACAGTGTGGCAACCAACGCTCCGAACGACAATTCGCGGCGGCTCGAAGAAGAATCGGAAAAGGCGATTATCTCCTTGCAACGCCGTCCGCAGCCAACTCAGCAGGCGGAACTCAACAAGTAACAAAATTGAAAATCCGGGCGGTTCGGGCAGTCGTGTGAATCGGCTTCCCCGACTTTTCCGTTGCCCGAATTCACCGAACTCGTAAAATTTCAAAACCTGCCGAAATCTGAAAACCTTCCCGATTAAAAATTATGAACGATCAATTTAACAGCACGGAAACGCAATTGACACTTCCCGATTTGCTTCGCAAAATGACGGATTTGGGCGGCTCCGATTTACACATCACGACTAATTCGCCGCCGCAGGTGCGCGTTCACGGACATCTCAGTCCGCTTGAAGGCTTTCCGCCGTTTACGCCCGCCGACACGAAACGACTCGCCTACTCGGTTTTGACCGACGCGCAAAAACATCGTTTCGAGGAAAATCTCGAACTCGATTTCTCGTTCGGCTTAAAAGGAATGTCGCGTTTTCGCGCCAACCTTTTCAACCAGAAAGGCGCGGTCGGCTGTGTTTTCCGAGCGATTCCGTATGAAATCAAAACCTTTAAAGACTTGGGTTTGCCGCCGGTCGTTTCCGATATGTGCAAAAAGCCGCGCGGCTTGATTCTCGTAACGGGTCCGACCGGATCGGGAAAATCAACGACGCTCGCTTCGATGATTGATAAAATCAACATCGAACGCCACGAACATATTTTAACCATCGAAGACCCGATAGAATTTCTGCACAATCACAAAAACTGCGTCGTCAACCAGCGCGAAGTCAACTCCGACACGCACGGCTTCGCCGATGCTCTGCGAACCGCGCTTCGACAAGACCCCGATGTCGTTCTCGTCGGCGAACTGCGCGATTTGGAAACCATCGAAATGGCTCTGCGCGTTGCCGAAACCGGACATTTGACTTTCGCCACCTTGCACACCAATTCCGCCGCCTCGACGATCAACCGTATTATTGATGTTTTTCCCGGCGAACAGCAATCGCAGGTTCGCACCCAGCTTTCGATGGTTCTCGAAGGCATTATGTGTCAGGCTCTGCTGCCGAAACCCAACAACGACGGGCGCGTAATGGCTCTGGAAATTCTCATCCCGAACGCCGCGATTCGCAACCTGATCCGCGAAGATAAAATTCACCAAATTTATTCGTCAATGCAGACCGGGCAGGATAAGTTCGGAATGCAGACGTTCAACCAGGCTCTCGCCACGCTTTTTATGAACCGCCAAATTACGATGGACGTGGCGATGCAGCGCACGTCTAACACCGACGAATTAAGAGATTTGATCGAACGCGGCGCGGGCTTGAATAACGCTTACGGCGGACAGGGCAAACCGCCGATGCCGCACGGCGCGGGCAGTCCATACGCGCAGGGACGACCAATCGGTCAGCGTCCGCCGCGTTAGACCGAGATGGTTCCAGATTCCAGATTTCAAATTGAAATCCTAAATCTGGAATCTGGAATTTGAAATCTGGAATTAGAAAACTAAGAGGAGCTAGAAAGAAAAATGCCAACATACGCCTTCAAAGGTCGCAACCGCTTAAATGAAATGGTGTCGGGCGAAAAGACCGCCGCCAGCCAAGACGAACTTCGTTCTCTGCTGCGCCGCGAGCAGATCGTAATGACGCAAGCCTCGGAAAAGGGACGCGAAATCAGTCTGCCGAAACTCGGTCGCAGTAAAAAAGTCAAAGCTAAAGAATTGGCTATTTTCACGCGGCAGTTTTCCGTGATGATTGACGCGGGTTTGCCGCTCGTCTCGTGTCTCGATATTTTGGCGGAACAGCAGAAAAATATGTTTTTCAAAGACGTTCTGCACCAGGTTCGCCAGAACGTCGAAGAAGGCGCGACGCTCGCCGCGTCGTTGGAAAAACACCCGAAAGTTTTCGATTCGCTGTTTACCAATATGGTCGAAGCCGGTGAGACGGGCGGCGTGCTGGATTTGATCTTACAGCGGCTCGCCACTTTGATCGAAAAAGTCGTCAAATTAAAGCGCAACATCATTTCGGCTTCGATTTATCCGGCGGCGGTCGTCGTCGTCGCCATCGCCGCCGTCGCCACGATTATGGTCGTCGTCATTCCGCAGTTCGAGCAAATCTTTCTCGGACTGCTCGGACCAGGCGAGGCTCTGCCTTTGCCGACGCGCATCGTGATGTTAATCAGTAATTTTCTCGCCGGCTGGGGCGGATTGGCTTTGTTATTTACGATTATCGGCGCATCAATCGGCACGAGTTTTTATTACAAAACGCCGAAAGGAAAATGGGTGATTGATTCGCTTTTGCTGAAATTGCCGATTTTCGGCAGCATTCTGCGTAAAATCGGAGTCGCCCGTTTTTCAAGAATTCTGTCAACGCTGCTTTCTTCTGGGGTTCCGATTCTCCAGTCTTTGGAAATCACGGCGAAGACCGCCGGCAACGTCGTCATCGAAGACGCGATTTTGAAAGTTCGCGCCGGAGTCGAGCGCGGCGAAAGTTTCGTCGAACCGCTCAAGGCGACCGACGTTTTTCCGCATATGGTCAGTCAGATGGTCGGAGTCGGCGAACAAACCGGCGCACTCGACGCGATGCTCGGCAAAATCGCCGACTTCTATGAGGACGAAGTTGATTCGGCAATCGCCGATTTGCTGGCGTTAATCGAGCCGGTCTTAATCGCCTTTTTAGGTTTAACCATCGGTTCCATCGTCATCTCGATGTATCTGCCGCTGTTCACCTTAATCGGAAAACTCGCGGGCGGCAACAAATAACCTTAAGGGTATTTATACTTCGCCAGTTTGGGTATTTATACTTCGCCATTCGGGTATTCGTATTTCGCCATCTAAAAGAATCGGATTGGTTTAGAGAAAAAAGCCCGTATGTACGGGCTTTTTTCTCTTTTTACCTTCCGGAAATTGTAATTCACGATTGGATTAGTTGTTTGAGAAACTAATGTTCAACTTAAATTTCTACAAATTCGATGAAATCTTTTTGCTGTCTAATCCGATTTTAAGAGGTATTTATACTTCGCCAACCTTGGGTATTTATACTTCGCCATCCTGAAAGCCAATGCCTTTAAAAAGGTCGCTTTTCTTGCAAAACCAATAAGGACACCCGTATAGGCGGTTATTTCCCGCTAATTACAGAAAGCCTCATTCTTAAAAATCTATTTACTCTCGATCCCGAATCCACATGTAGCCGCATCTCCTGCAAATCATACTTTTCGACCATTCCTCTAATTGTTCGCGGTGGACCGACATTTTTTTCTGTTGAACGAATCGATTATAGAGATGCACCCCGCACACATAAAATCCGGAGAATAGAAGAATAAAGAGTATGAGCGGCCAATTACTGTTACTTGATATTCCGATAACGGCGTCGAATGCTCCTAAAATGACGACTCCGGTGAGAATCCCCGATATTGCCGCTCCGATGCCGATTAAAAGTTGTATGCCGCATCCCATAGCCGGGGCGACGGGCGGCGACAATCGCCCCGCTAAAACGGTTTGAGAATTGAATTGTCCGGATGTCAATCCGACATCACCGCTGAAACTAACGGTCGCTGCACTGAGGTTTCCCGATTGAGTGCCTTGAGCGTGCATCATCTCGAAGGATGCCGTCTCCGAACTGAAACATTGCGGACAATCGTAATTCATAAGTCTTAGATAGGATATCCGTCAGATTTGCGCGGTGAAGAAGTATTTATTCGGTTTTCTTAAAGTAAACCGGATTCTGCGGTCCGAACGAAATTTCGTAGGCACCGTTTTTGTATTGGTATTTTGCTTTTCCGCGGACGGTAGTTTTAACGAGAGTACCGACCAACTGACCCTTCTTCAATCGCCTGCGACCGAGTCCTTCCGTGTCGCTGTCTCCCAAATCCTTCAGGAAATACAGAAATAGTTGATTGCCAGTCGCTTTCGCTGTGTAAGAATAATTGTCATTAGCCTGATAGCCGTCGACGGTGAAATGGGCGACGAGTGAATCTTCTTTTGCGGAAACAGCAAGCAGGTATTCGACGACGGGGACCCATCCACCCTCGGTTTTACCTTCCTTATAGATGTATCTGTATTCGCCGACCCAATCGCTAATACTCATGGGCGGTTCGCGCTGCTTCTGGGCTGAAACGGCGGTAACGGACAGCACCAAAAGGCACAAGCAAACCAACATAAAATTCATCCTTCTCATTAATAATCTCCTGCCGGTTAAAGGCAAAACGTCCAAAGCAGAATGACGACAAGCGCATTTGTTTGATAAATTAAGCATCAAGACTCGTTCTTTACAAAACAATCTATGCCAACTGCGGTGACCAAAGCCTGATGCTTTTCGTCGCTCGGAGAATCATTCAAATTCATTCTCCGGCGTCGCGTGTCAAGGAAACTATTTGGAATCCAAATGGATTCAAAATAAGAAGGAATTTATCGCGCTTTTCCGGATTAGTCAATGTTCAAAGACACTTTCCATCAGGAGGCATCAACTGATGGGAAGTGCGAGCCGCGTGAAGCCGAAAAAACTGGCTGGCAAATTATTAATTATTCGTGAGCATTTCGGCTATACGGGATTGCAGATGGCGGAAAAACTCGGTGACGACGAAATTACGGTGCAGCGGACTGATATTCCGAGATTCGAGAAGGGCATCCGAGAGCCGTCGCTGATTGTTCTTCTGCGGTATGCCAAGTTGGTAAATGTTTCAACCGACGTTCTGATTGACGATAAACTGGAATTGCCGAAAAAACTGCCCGATTACAGCCAAAAGACTTTTCACACGGGAAATTAATTTATTGTAAGCCGAAGGTATTGCCAGTCGAACAACAAGAAGCTACATTATACTTGAGGTTAAACATCCTGAACGGGCATTGAATCCTTATATACATTACGGCGGCGAGGTGAATAATTATGAATTTGGGAGAAGCGTTAGCGACGTTCAATTACAATTTCAGACCGTTGATGCTAAACGACAACGAGTATATCCAAGTCAGAATGAAAGGCACCACACCTGAAGCGCACGCCATCGCCATTCTTACCTACTTCGGTTTTAACGAATCAGACGAAGCTACTTTCAAAGTGAAATACGGCTACGATTTGCGCCAGAGTTTCATCGATAATTACCGAAAAAACGATAAGCCAGCCTCGCATCGAGCGGTGGGTAAAGGACTTTTCGACGTGCAAATTCCCTTATCCCGAACTTTAGTCGCGCAAATAAAGGCAATCAAAAATCCGATTTCCTCGAATCTGACCGGGGCGAACGGAAATTCCAGCGTCAGCCTAACCGAACTGCGCCAGCCGACTCCCGTTCCGAAAAACGCCACGCCCGCCGAACGGGATTTTTATCAGGCGATTGACCTGTTTAAAACGCAGGCGATGAACTTCGGCAGCGAGATGAATCAGATGGGCGATGTTCGCGCCGATTACCTGAAAACCATCAAACTCGCCTCGCAGGAATTTATCGATTTAGTTAAAAGCGGCGCAATCACGCCGGAAGAGGGAGGACGACGCGCCAACTTATTAAGAAACTACATCGTCGAGACGAGTCGCGGGAAAAGCGGCGACCTGGGACGCGCTTACGCCGAATATCTCAAAAAGGCGGGACCGACATTCGAGGAAGCCATCGCCTACCGCGCGGGAAACAGATTTCCCGGAAAAATTCTCTCCGCCTTGACCCAAGCGGAAAAGGATTTGGCTTATCTCGACGTTATCGTCGGTGCGGGAAAAGACCGAAAAGCGATTTCGGGCATCGCTCCGTATCTGGGAAAAGCCGGAAAGGTTTTTCTGGTGGCGAGCATCGCTATCTCCGTGTATAACGTCGCCAATGCCGAAGATAAGGTTAACGCGGCGGGCAGAGAAGGTTCGAGTATTCTCGGCGGAATGGCGGGCGGCGCGTTAGGCGGCGCGGCGGCGGGTTTGCTTTGCGGTCCGGGCGCGCCGCTCTGTTCGGGCATCGGAATTTTCGTCGGCGGCGCGGTCGGCGCGTTCGCCGCGTCGGGCGGTTACGATTGGCTGACTTCCAAGTAAACGAAATGCTGCATCGACAAGACATCGAACGAAGAAAACCGCTGTGGTCGGCGTTGTCCGATTTGTGGGTGGTCAGCTACACTTTCGACCAGACTGCCGACAATCAATTAAAAAAGGATGTTCTCTCGCATCTGCACGGACCGGCGGAACTCGAATCGGCATTTTCCGCGCTGGAGGATTACGACACTCACATCGTCAGGGCAATGATTTCGTCGAAGTATTCTCTTCCCGAAATCGAAGTAATTTTTGCGGAGGAAGTCGCTCCGGTCGTTTATTCCAATTCATACGCGCCAACGGGCGGCGAGTGGCGGCACTTCGACCCCGAATGGCTTTACCCGGCGATTCTAGAAAACCTGGAAAAACAGGAAGCGAATTTGATTTACCGAGCGTGGGTCAAAAGCGGCGCGGGACGCTTTGTAATGACGAAGGCGGTGCGAGACGATTGGAAAAAGGTCGTCGATTTATATCAATCATCTAACCGAACGACTCGCCGCTAAAATGGTAGGTTTGACGACGACAAATTGAGTTTTTTGGCAGCGTGTTCCTTTGGAATTGCTCGAATGATTATTTCGCTGGCTCGGTTTATTGATGAAAAGGTCAAGTGAAGAAACCTATTTCTAGAAAGAACCTTGTTTTGGACAAAAAAAACAAAAGAACTTCTTAAATAATAGTTAGACGGTTATTTTTCCAACTTTTTAAGCAGCGTATTAAATTCGCCGCCTATATTATTCCAAGCCAAATATTGATAAATGATGGAGAGTTAAAGAGATGAATACAGTAAACAGCTCGCCTGAAGATGTTTCAGAAGATAGCGAGTCGTGGGAATCCTATACGATTAAAACGGTTATTTCACTCTCGCAAGCCGAAGGTGAAAAGGTCAAAGAGATTCTTCAAGAATTAGAGGAAGAACATTGCGAAACATTCTCGCCTATAACCGACGAATCAATGATTACCGATGCTTTGGAAGGCTTGCTGAATAATGGTCGTAATGAATTAAGAGTTGCCGCCGCTGTAAGTTACGGGTACTTGGCTTCAAAACCATTTCTAAAATATCTGTCCAAAAAGATAACGACTGAGAAAATGTCCGGAAACGATGTTTTATCCGAGTATCAAGCCGGTGTCGAGTATGCAGTCAAAAGCTTAGAGAGGAATTATTTTGGCGGGTTCTGTTCGAGCGTATTGCCATACTCGCCCGAAACAGAAGAAGCGATAAGGGAAGAGTTTCAGGAAATGTCCCAAATACTCGAACCGATAATCGCGGCGTATTCACCTAAACCGGTGGCGAGCGCATTGAGAGAAATTTTAGAAGGTATAGCTCCTGATGAAACGGATTAGTATTAGGTAATGTTTTTAATAGACGGTATTTATTCAGGAAGCTGTTTCTGTTTTGTTAATAACTAAAAACGGCTTTGTTGCATAAATCAGCAATCTTCTCATTTCTGTTTTTCGCTAGACTTCAACTTTGTAACTTTCAGGCATTCCCAAGTGTGTCATCCGA
>JAYVGL010000147.1:0-22479 GCA_043772175.1 Pyrinomonadaceae bacterium
GATCACGCGGGCGGCGCGGAATTTGGCGATTTCCTCGAAAAAGTCGTTGTGCGAATTAAAGAAAAACGAGATGCGCGGCACGAATTCGTCCACGTCCATTCCGCGTTCCACGCCGTATTTGACGTATTCCACGCCGTCGCGCAAAGTGAACGCCAGTTCCTGCAAAGCCGTCGCGCCCGCTTCGCGGATGTGATAACCGGAAACGGAAATCGGATTGTATTTCGGAACGTGCTGTGTGCAGAATTCAAACGTGTCAATCACCAATTTCATCGCCGGTTTGATCGGATAAATCCATTCTTTCTGCGCGATGTATTCCTTTAAAATATCGTTTTGCAAAGTCCCGGAAATCTTGTTGAAATCACACCCCTGCTTTTCGGCGAGCGCAACGTAGAACGCCAGAAAAATCCACGCCGGAGCGTTGATCGTCTGCGAAACCGTCACGTCTTCGAGATTGATACCGTCAAATAAAACTTCAAAATCGGCGAACGACGAAACCGCCACGCCGCATTTTCCGACTTCGCCTTCCGACAGCGGCGAGTCTGCGTCCAAGCCCATCAGCGCGGGCAAATCATACGCCGTCGAAAGTCCGGTTTGCCCTTGCGACATCAGATATTTAAAGCGTTTATTCGTCTCTTCCGGCGACGAAAATCCGGCAAACTGCCGCATCGTCCAGAGTTTCCCGCGATAGCCCGTCGGGTGAATTCCGCGTTTATATGGATATTCGCCGGGAAAGCCGACATCTTCGGTGTTTTCTGCGTCGCTTTCGGTGTAAAGCCGCTCGACCGATTCGAGTGAAACGCCCTCAAAACTCCGTTTGCGCTCCGCCGTTTTGTCCAAAACTTTCCGCAGTGTTTCCGCTTCCCAACGCCGTTTTTCTTCGGCTGCGATTGATATTGATTCTTTGATTTCGGGTGTCATAAATTAAACCTGTTTTCGATATATTTCGATTAAAACCTGGGCGTATTTTATCATAACTCCGACTTCTAAGTTGATTGTTCGGGCAAATCGAAGAGTTTTCAGCCACAGATTTACCCAGATAAACACTGATTTTTAAGAGATAAAACCAAATCCGATTTTATCTCTTTCTTATCTGCGTTTATCTGGGTAAATCTGTGGCTAAATTTCCTAACGATTTCGCCCAAACTGCTCGTGCGACGAAACCCATTCGTCGGCGATGACCGCCGTGCCGAGCGATAATTCGCCGCATAAAACGGTTGCCGCGATGATTTCGGCGAATTTTTTTACGCGGTCTGTGCCGTAACAATCCATCAATTCGAGGCATTCGCGCTGCGTCGGCAAACCCGTTCCGCCGCCGTAAGTGGCGACGATTAAGGACGGAATCGTGATTGAAAAATAGTAATCGCCGGATTTTGTAACTTCCGCATAAACCGCCGCCGCCGAAGATTCGGCGACGTTGGCGACATCCTGCCCGCAAGCAATGAAAATCGCCGTGATGCCGTTTGCCGAATGCGCTCCGTTGTTGTTCACGCCCGCCAAGTAGCCGCCGAGTTGCGAAGTAAGTCGCGCTTCAAAAATCTGCTCGACCGAAACGTGCATTATTTCTTTTAATTTCGCCGCCGGAATCGTCGCTTCGGCGATTACTTTTTTGCCCCGCGTGTGCAAAGTATTAACCCACGAAGTTTTTTTGTCGGTCGCCAAACTGCCTTCGAGTTGGTAGCGTTCGATGTCGGGATAAACTGATTTGATCCAATCGCAAGCTGCCTTTGTCGCCTTGCCGACCATATTCTGACCAGCCGCGTCGCCCGTCGTGTAGTTGAATCGCAAATATAAAAACCGCGCCGCCGGAAATTGTTGAATGTCGCGCAGTTTCCCGACCCGTGTCGTCGTTTCGGCTTTGGCTTTGATTTCGGCGAAATTTTCCTTCACCCAAACTGAGAATTTTTGGGCTTCACGTGCCGATTTGAAGACGAAAACCGGCGCACGCTGCATCGCGTCGTCAACGACCGTCGCCGTTACGCCGCCTGATTCCCTGAGCAGTTTCATTCCGCGATTATAGCTCGCCACGAGCGTTCCTTCCGTCGTCGCCAGCGGCACGAAAAACTCGCCTTTCGCATATTCGCCGTTCACCAAAAGCGGTCCGGCAAGCCCAATCGGAATTTGCGCCGCGCCGATAAAATGCTCGACGTTTCCCGGTAAAACCGCCGGATCAAACGAATATTGCCCGACGTGATTTAATTCGGCGTTCGTCTGCTCTTTCGCAAATTCGCGTCTGGCTTCGGCGGCTTCGCGGGTGTAATCGTTTTCTTTGTTTCTCGGTATTTTTGCGTTCATAATCTTTTATTTAATTTTTTCGGCTTCCTTAAATGCCATAACCAAATCGCTTCCGTCATCAAAAAATACATTATCAATCAACCATTCGCCGCCGATTTTTAAAAGTGATATTTTATGAGAATTTTTGTTCCATCTTTGGCAGTGCAGGAAGATTTAGCATAAACAAAACTAACTTTGATAATTGCTTTTTGCCGATTAATCTGAGCGTTTCCAACTTTATAACCATCCGGACAAAACTCAATCGGCTGAAATGGAAGTCCTTCAAAATATGGCTTGTTGTTCGGATTTCTTTTTGAATATATTACCTGACGTTTCAATTCGGCGGCAAAAAAATGCTGAAGTTTTGGCGTGAAAAATTTCTTCCGAAGCGCAACCTGTTTTTCGTTAAATAAATCGTCGTGCGTCGTATGAAAACGATAAAAACTTCTGACCGCTTGAGTGGCAAAAACATTTTCTGTCGTTTTCTGCGCGAATGTTTCAGTTACGCAAAAGCTCAAAATAATTGAACAAAATGATATAAGAATGAGTGTTTTCATAAAATTATTTGTTTTTGATGTTTGAATTATCGCGCATCCAATTCTGAATTTTCTCGACATCCGCTTTCACCGTGCGCGAAGCGGCGAATAAAACGAGCGTTAAAATCCCGCTTAAGATCGGCACGAGATACATCGCCGAACGCAGTCCGGCGGCGCGGAACGGTTCGAGCGTTTTGGGCGTAAATTCGATTATTCCAGAAGCGACGGCGGCGTTTTGGGTGAAGTGATCGCTGATCGCGCCGATAACGTAGGGACCGAACGACGCGCCTAAAAGATACATCGCCATAAAGTAAATCGCCATCGCCGAGCCGCGTGAAGCCGGTTCGGTCACGCTCGCAATCGTCGAATAAACGATTGAATAATAAAAATACATAAATGCGACGCTCGCGCCCATCAGTAATAAAAACTTTGTGACGTTTCCGGCTTCGACACCGAGCGCGAAAAAGAAAAACGGAATCGAAAGCGCAATCGCCGCCGACACGACGAGCATCGCGCCGTCCGGTCGGCGTTTGTTCGCCGCGTCGCCCAACGCGCCGCCGCCGAGCAGTCCGGGCAAACTCAAAAAGCCGTAAATTATCATCGAAACGAAATTCGCGTCTCTGATGTCGAGTCCGTGAAAGCGCATCAGATACGGCGTGATAAACGCCGAAAGCGCGTAAAGATTAAAGTTGTGCAGTGCGCCCGACGCGATCAGCCAGCGCATCGTCGGCGTGGCGAGAA
Source organism: Pyrinomonadaceae bacterium (assembly GCA_043772175.1). Lineage (GTDB taxonomy): Bacteria > Acidobacteriota > Blastocatellia > Pyrinomonadales > Pyrinomonadaceae. The sequence continues at coordinate 3,549 of JAYVGL010000147.1, forward strand.
CATTTTTGAACGTCGAACCGGCGCGAGTTTTCGCGCCGACATCCATCGTCTCGCCCGCGCCGCGCATCGGTTCGCGGATGAAAAACGCGAGAATTACGCAAAGCAGTCCGGGCAAACCGGCGACGAAAAAAGCCGTTCGCCAGCCGTAATTACGGGCGACCGCGCCGCTGACGGCAAAGCTCAAAGCCAGACCGACGGGCAAACCGAGCATAAAAATCGAAGTCGCTTTGGCGCGTTTCGATGCCGGGAAATAATCGCCGATCAAAGAATTCGCCGCCGGAGCGCACGACGCTTCGCCGACTCCGACACCAAGGCGCAGAGCGAAAATCTGCCAGAAACTATTCGCTAAACCCGACGCGGCGGTGAACACGCTCCAAATCAAAACGCCGACCGATAGTATTTTGCGCCGTTCGTACCTATCGGCTAATTTTCCGAGCGGCAACCCGACGAAAGCGTAAATTAGAGTAAACGCGACGTTTAACGCGCCCAACGCCGAATCGCTTAACCCGAATTCAACGCGAATCGGTTCGCCGACCGCGCCGATGATCTGCCGGTCGAAAAAATTCAGCGTGTTGATGGCGAACAAAATTGCGAGCGCATACCACGCGGCGTGTTTTTGATTCATAAAGTAAAATTACGGAGAATATATTCAGCAGATTCAGTCGGATAATCACGGCTCAGAAAAAGAAATCGAGCCTTTCAAACTGTTTTCACCGAGGATTTATCCGGGTCTGTCCGTATCAATTTACAGTTTAAATAGTGCTGACGACATTTTTACACGGAACAGTATTTCATTTAAAATCAAGTCATGCCCTACGTAAACAACGACGCAGCGAAAATCTACTGGGAAGAATACGGCGCGGGCGAACCGCTTTTGCTGATAATGGGTTTGGGCGGCTCGCACAAAGAATGGCGCAGAATATCGCCGCCGCTCGCCGAAAAATATCGCGTAATCGTCTTTGACAATCGCGGAGTCGGTGATACCGTCGCGTCCGACGAAGCGTTTTCGATTCCGCTGATGGCAGCCGACGCGAAAGCGGTTTTGGAAGCGGCGAACGTCGAATCAGCGCACATTCTCGGAATGTCAATGGGCGGAATGATCGCCCAGGAATTCGCCCTTACTTGCCCGGAAATGACGCGCTCTTTGATTCTCACCGTGACCAACTGCGGCGGCGGCGAATCAATTCCCGCGTCGCTCGAAGTTTATTTCGCGCTGCAAGGTCGCGGTGTCGCTACGCCCGAAGACGCTTTCTGGGCGATGGCTCCGTATATTTACGATGCCGGAACGCCGCGCGAACGGCTCGCCGAAGATTTAGCCGTCCGCGAAGGGAAATTTACAACGCCCGAAAACTTTATGCGCCAACTGCAAGCGATTATGAGTTGGCAGGGAACCTATCAGCGTTTGCCAAATATCACCGCGCCGACGCTCGTCATCGGCGGCAAAAACGATCAACTAATCCCGTGCGCCAATTCAAAAATTATCGCCGACCGAATTCCTAACGCCGAACTCGTCGAACTCGAAAATTCGAGCCATATTTACACGACCGATCAGCCGAAAAAATCAGTCGGGGTGATTTTGGGTTTTTTGGAAAATAAACAACCTTTTCTGCTATCATAACGCAGCATTTTATGTTGGATAAGATAAACACAATTATTGAAGGCAATAACATTCAAATTCTAAAACAATTTAAAGACGATTGCCTTGATTTAGTCATCACTTCGCCGCCATATTTTCAACAGAGAGATTATGGAAATGGCAATCTCGGTATTGGCAACGAGCCGACAGAAAATGATTATCTGAAAAATCTGCTAAAAGTCTTTAAAGAATGCGTTAGAATAACCAAAAAAACAGGTTCGATAGTTTTTAATCTCGGAGACAAATATTTAAACGGCAATCTTGCCTTACTGCCTTATAAATTTGCAATTGAAGCGAACAAAAACAATAATGTCTTTCTTATTAATCAACTAACCTGGGCTAAGTTAAATCCGACACCCCGCCAAGAGAAACGAAAATTAATTCAAGCAACCGAACCTTTTTTTATATTCGCAAAATCAAAAGATTATCATTTCAATCTGCAAAATTATTTGAGTCATTTAGATGAATTCAATAAAAACGGCAAAAGCAAACCTACTGAAAATCTCGGCAAAAAATACTTCGCATTGATTGACGCTGCCGACCTTTGCGAAAGTGAAAAAGTAAAAGCCAAACACGAGTTGAAAGAAGTGATAAATTTAATCAAGAAGGGTGAAATCGTTGGATTTAGAATGAAGATTCGAGGCATTCACAAATTAGCTTATGGCGGACAAAGCGGCGGAAGAAATAACCAAATTATCAATAACGGATTTACGATAATTAAAATTTTGGGCAATCGGATGAAAAAAGACATTATTGAAAGTCCGGTCGAAACTACCAAAGACAATCATCATCCTGCCGTTTATCCGTCATATATCGTTCAAGAATTGATTAAACTTTTGAGTAAAGAAAATGATATTGTTCTCGATCCATTTTGTGGCAGCGGCACAACTTGTTTGGCAGCTAAAACACTGCAACGGAATTTTTTTGGAATTGATATAAATCCTGAGTATGTAAAACTTGCTAATAAAAGACTAAATCAAACTGTTTTTCAACAAGAATTTTTTATATGAAGCCGGAAGAAATATTAGAAATCCTCGAAGAACATTACAAAAGCGCGTTGGAAATGGTAATAAACGAAACCACTAATCAAGTTTCAAACGAAATAAAATCAAGCGTAGATATTTTTATCGAAAAAATTGATACCGATAAATCTTTAGTTCAGGTAATTATCACGAGTTTGTTGAAAAAGCTAATTTCACCGGAGCAGGACATTCGCCTGCATATGGCGAAATTTGAAGACGGCTATTCTGCCAGAGTTTTAGACACAAGAGTTACGTCTCCGTTTTTTAAAAAATATTTTCCGACCTACGCGAACAAAGAAACCGCATTTTTAACCAAAGCTACTCGTGCCGAAATCGTTTGGAATTTAACCGAGGGCAAAAAACTGCCGTTTAGAAGTAAACAGCTAGTAGAGCCGTTCTTAAATTTGATGGATAAAATACAAACTTTATCTTTCAACTTGAATGATTGCTTAACTTATTTATTCTTTCGACTGCAGCAATTATCTCAACAACATCAAACAGTTTTTGACGATACTTTGGAAAGTGCTGATTTTTCGGATGTGCTGGACATAAACGGCGTTTTAGCAATGCTGATTAAACACTTCGACAGCAAATTAAGTTCGAGGTTGCCCGTAATTGCCATTTATTCGGCGTATATCCAATTATTCAAAACAATTAAAAGATACGATGGCAAAGCTTTAAGACCTTTGAATGTTCATACTTCAGCCGACAAACACGGCTACGGTGACATCGAGATTTGGAGCGAAGACGGAACGCCTTTTGAAATGGTTGAAATCAAGCACAACATTGCGATTGACCGCAATCTGATTTTTGATGTCGTCAAAAAAACAGAAAATACGACGGTCAAAAGATATTACGTTTTGACTACTTTTAAAGGCAGCTTTTTGAATGAAACGGAAGAAACATACATCAATAAACTAACACTTAAAATAAAAAAAGAGCGCGACTTGGAAGTTATTCCAAACGGCATTATTCACAGCTTAAAATATTATCTGCGTTTCATTGAAGATTATCGGAAATTTATAAAAACTTACACGGAAGAATTGATAAGAGACGCAAAAAAATCAACCGAAGTGAAAAACTACCACGTTGAAATTTGGCAAGCAATATTAAAAGAATATCAGTTAGAAAATTGACAATTGCAATCCTGCTTTACAATTCTTCTTAAACGCTTATATCGAAAACCTTACCGAAATAGTCGGTAATTTCGCTAGTTAGCTGTTCGCGGTTTCGCGCGTCAATTCCGGCTAATTCCCGTGCCAGATTTTTTTTGAATTCGATCTGCATTTGCCGGGCGATTTGAATTCTTTGCGCTTGTGGCGAACCTGCGCCGTGCATTGATTCGGTGAGATAGCCGACGGCGTTTCTGCCGAGCGTCATATTTTCGATTAAGCGTAAGATTCGCATCCGGTCTTCGGTTGAAACATCGGCGCGACCTTTGAGATATTTTTCAAGCAGTCCGCCGACGGCTTCGCTGCGGAAATCCTTTTCCGACGGCATCGTGGCGACCATTCCGCCTGCCAAATCCTGGGCGAGTCGTCCGATTTCATACGGCATTTTCGTAACGTGATGTTTGCAGACGTTGGCGAGCATATCGTCGTTGAGATATGCGCCCGATGCAGTTGGTTTTGAATGATATGAAGACGCGATTCCGGTGGCGTAAATCGTTTCGTTGAGGTGCGTCATCTCGACGAGTTTTTCTTTGATGTGCGAGACTTTTTCGACTCCGTTGTAATCGGCGATCTGCGCCGCCGCGCCGATCAAAACGTCGCCGACACCGCTTTTGCACACATACGAACGGCGGTGATAACAGGTGAATCGCTCGACCAGCATTGACGCGAAATCGTGTTCGCCGTTCATAAAAATCAGCGCGTTCGGGATGAAAACATTGTCGAGAATAATCATCGCTTCCTGTCCGCCGTAAGTATTATTTCCCGTGTCAATCGTGCCGCCTTCCATCGCCCGCGTGTCGCACGATTGGCGACCGTAGATGTATGTGATGCCGCTCGCGTCAACCGGAATCGCGCCGACAATCGCGTAATCTTTGTCGTTTTCCGTCAGGCGCATCGTCGGCATAATGATTAACCAATGCGAATTCAGACAGCCGGTTTGATGCGCTTTCGCGCCGGAAACGTAAACGCCCTCGGTCGTGCGTTTTGTGATGCGGACGAATAAATCCGGGTCGGCTTGCTGGTGCGGCGACAAACTTCTATCGCCTTTGACATCGGTCATCGCGCCGCCGATTACTACATTTTGACGCTGAACTTCGGTGATGAAAAGTTTCAGACGATTGTGATATTCGGTTTGATAGTTCGCGTCAATCTCGAACGTCGTCGAATAAAGCGAGTTCAGCGCGTCCATTCCGACGCATCTTTGAAAGCACGTTCCGGTTAATTGTCCCAAACGACGCTGCATTTTGTTCTGCAAAACCACGTCGTCGCGGTTCATCGCAATGTTCAAAAAACGATTGACCTTTTCACCCGTCAGATGTGAAGTCGCGCTGGCTAAATCAGGTTCGCGCTGTGCTAAATCGTAAGTTTCGGCGACGGCGTTGATGCTCGGTCGGATCATCGGATGCTCGACGATATCTTTGACGAGTTCGCCGAACAGATAAACTTTCAAGTCTCGCCCGCGCAGGGAATTGATGTAGTCTTCGCTCGTGATAATCGGTTGTTTACGCTGTGCCGTCTGTGCCGTCATAATGTTTTTCTCCAATCTAAAGTTACCGCAGATGCGCGTTTTTTCATAGATACCTCGGATTCGTCTCCGAATCGTCGCTGGCAGCTAACGCCGGATGTTATTGGTGCAAATCAGTGATTCAGCGATGAAAAATGTGAATTCATCAGCGATAGACGGGGATTCACAAGCAAACGCCGCGCATTCACAAGCAAACGCCGCGCATTCACACGCTGACGCGACGCATTCACACGCTGACGCGACGCATTCACGCGCTGACGGCGTAGATTCACAACCCGACGACCCGCATTCACAGTCGAACGCCCGACATTCACAAGTGAACGCCGGATATTCACAGTCGAACGCCGCGCATTCAAACGCCGACCGAACAGATTCACAAGCAAACGCGGCAGATTCACACGCCGACGCGGTATATTCACGAGCGACGCGGCGGATTCACCGACAAAGATACTTGAAACACGGTTAATACTGAATCAAACTGCCTTCACGCTTCGCCCGTCGGATGGCGGAAGCGAAAACCCGCAGTGAAAGGGGAAGCAGCACGACCAGAAAACCGACTAAAACATAAAACGACGATTCGACCTCGCCGAAACCTTTGCCCTGAATCAAAACTCCGCGAATGCCGTCGAGTCCGTGCGTTGACGGGTTGATATACGACAGGGCCTTGCCGCCCGTCGTGCCTAACGCTTCCTGAAGCATTTCTTTTGGGAAGAAAACGCCCGAAAAAAGTGCCGTTCCCGCGCCGAGCAGAATCGCAAACGGATCGCCGCGCTTGAAAACCATTGCAAAACTCGCCGATAAAATACCGATTGAAGCTAGAACCAGCGTCGTTAAAATCAGAAACGCCAACGCCAGTAAAAGATTGCCTTTATACTGGACGTTAAAGAACAGCCAGCCGAAAAGCAGGTAGAGAAACGAGTTGAAAGTCGCGTCAACGTAAGCCCACGCCGAACTCGCGGCGATGACGGTCGGCACGTTGATCGGCGTGAGCAAAACGCTTTCCAGAGTGCCTTGCATCTGCTCCTGCCGAATGGCGTTGGCGAGCGCGGAAAATCCGGTCATAAAATAATTGAGCATCGCCATTCCCGTCAGCCACGCCGCCAGAGGGTTCTGCCACTGTCCATACTGCGCCAGCGGAAAACCCGCGAAAATGCGCGAGATAAAATAAAACGTCGTCGAAATGCCGAGAATCCACAGTAAACGGATGAAAAATTCGACGCGATAGGAAAGCGCGAGTTGAAAATCGCGGATGACAAAGGCGCGGATGCGGCGCAGCAGAAGCAGCATTTTTTGAATTTACACCGTCAGGTTAAAATAAAACAGTTCGGAAAACGCAAAATTGCAAACCGCCGCCGAAATTTCTACAATGACGTGATGAGGATTTGCCAAACCAAATCAATTCTCGGCTTTTTGCTGACGATTATTTTTCTCAACGCCTGTTCGGGAGATAAGAACTCAAATTCAAACGCCGCCGCGCCGAACGCCAATCAAAGCAACGCGCAAAACGTCGAAACAATCGTTCAGGATGATTTGGAAAACCTCGCCAAAATCGTCAGGCTGCCGTTTACGCCAGAAGAAGTCACTTACAGCGAAGTCAATCAAAACGACAAAAAACTCGTCGCCGTGTTGAAATTTTCCACCGCCGATGCCGCCGTCATCGCTGCCAACGCCGAAAAATACCAGTCGCCCGCCGCTTCCGACATTGACGCGGAAATGTGGTTTCCGCCCGAACTCATCGCCAAAAGTCAGGAAACCGGCGACGAAGTTTTAAAGGGAATCGAATACGCCGCCAACGATTTTTTGCAATCGCCGTATAAGAGCGGAAAGTTGACGCGCATCGCCGATACGAATTATTTCGTATTGGAATTGACTTCGTTTTGAAGGTTATTTTCGAGATTTTAATTTTTGCAATTCTTCGCGCAGTCGGACGACTTCATTTTCAGATTCCGCCAGCGTTCGCATAAACTGTTTCGTTTCAACATCAAAAAGCCGCAAACCTGCGCCCGTGTCCAAGATTTCGAGTCCGATTTCTTCACTGAAAATTCGCCCGTTTTTGACGTTGACTTTTACCAGTTCGCCGCGCTTCAGACGATAAGCGATCAGCGGTTCGGGCAGATAATCGTATTCGGGATCGAAAATATAATATTCCCTTACGCCGAATTGTTGAAACAGAAGCCACTTTTTATTTAAATCTTCGCCCCACGTTCCGCGTGATGAAATCTCGAAAACGACTTGCGGAAAGACTGCTTCCTCCCACAGTTTGTAGGTGCGGCGATATTCTCCCGAAACGCCGAATGAAACCATCACGTCCGGCGAAAATACTTTGCGCGGGTTACCCTCTTCGTAATAAAACATAATGTTTCCCGACACATAAACATCGGAGCGAGATTGAAAGTGAACCTTGAGAGTTTCGATTAAATAGTTCATCTGCTCGCGGTGAACGTCGGTTTCAGCCATAGGTTTTCCGTCGGATTCGGGATAATAGATTTCCGCTTTCGGTTTTAATTTCAGAGTTGCGTTCATAGAGTCTAATCTAACACGACTTTCAGATTTCATCATATCGTTTCAGCTTGCGGTAAAGTGTAGATAAATCAATGCCCAAAATCTCGGCGGCGGCTGCTTTGTCGTCTTCGACCGTCGTCATAATTTCGCGGATGTAGCGGCGTTCCACCTCTTCGAGCGTCGGGCGCAAGCCTTCCGGGTCGCGGATTTCGTAGCTGTTGCCGCCCGCGCCGGATTTTATTTTCGGCGGCAGGTTTTCGAGTTCGATTTCGTCGTTGCTCAAAATAAAAGCGCGTTCAATCGCGTTCTCCAGTTCGCGGACGTTGCCGCGCCACTCGTAATTCAGCAACGCTGACATCGCCTCGCGGGTGATGATTTTCTCCGTCGTATTTTGTTCTTTGGCGAATTTGGCGGCGAAATGTTTGGCGAGCAGCGGAATATCTTCGCGGCGCGTCCGCAGCGGCGGCAGATTTATTTCGATGACATTGAGGCGATAAAACAAATCTTCGCGGAAATGATTTTCGGCGACTTCGGTTTCGAGATTTTTGTTGGTGGCGGCGACGATTCGTGCGTCGAATTTGACTGAGAGGCTCGCCCCGACCGGCGTAACTTCGTGTTCCTGCAAAGCGCGTAATAATTTTACCTGTAATGCCGGCGGCATTTCGCCGATTTCATCTAACAGCAGAGTTCCGCCGTCCGCCGAACGAAACAAACCTTTTTTATCGCCGGTTGCGCCGGTAAATGAGCCTTTGGTGTGTCCGAAAAGTTCCGATTCGAGAATGCTTTCGGGCAGTGCGCCGCAGTTGACGGCGAGAAAAGGTTTGGCGGCGCGGCGGCTTTTGTAATGAATGGCGCGGGCGATCAACTCTTTGCCCGTTCCCGATTCGCCTTCGATCAAAACGCTCGCGTTGGTGTCGGCGACTTTTTCGACGATGCGAAAAACCGACTGCAACGCTTCGCTCGTGCCGATGATTTCCGAAAAGCTGTAATGCTTGTCGAGTTCGCGGCGCAGATTGCGATTCTCTTTAAAAAGCTCCTTCGTGCGAATCGCGTTGCCGACCGTTTGCAGCAAATCTTCGTTGACGAACGGTTTGGTAACGTAATCGTAAGCACCTTTGCGAAGCGCGGCAATCGCCGAATCAACCGACGAATACGCCGTCATAATAATCACAATCGCTTCCGCGTCAATCGTCTTGATGTGGTCGAGCAGTTCCAGTCCGTCCATTCCCGCCATTTTTATATCGGTTAAGGTAACGGCGACATCTTCGCCGGAGAAAATCTCCAGCGCGTTTTCGGCACTGTCGGCGGTCAAAACGCGGTAGCCGACGTTTTCAAGCAACTGACGCAGAATCGAACGCATCAATTCTTCGTCTTCGACAACCAGAACATTCGGTTTAGACATAGATTTGGTTCCAGGTTCAAAGTTTAATGTTTACGGTTTAAAGTTCGATGTTATAGATTTAATTTTTATACTGTCTCAAACAGTTTCGGCATTTCTACTTATTTTTTAAGTTTAGAGACGCGGTGGAATTAAATCAATACTCGATTCTTTTGAACCTTAAACCTTGAACTTTGAACTCAAATCGCTTCGTGATAGCATCAAGTTTACTTCCGCGTAAACTCGATGATTCAGCTTAAATCCTTAAAATACATCTTTTTAATCGTTATCCTGTGCGCCTTCCAATCGATTGCCCAGGACACGAATCCGGTCGAAAAGCAAGTCGCCAATCCTCTGCCCGACGAAACGAACGCCAACCCGGTCGCGCCTGAAAAAACTGAAAAAAATCCGAAAAAACAAAACGCATCCGGCTACAAACAGGAAGGCGGCGGCGACGAATTAGTCGTTTATTCCGCCCGCGAAACCATCGAAGGCGCAGAAGGCAGGCGCGTCATCGTCCGTTCGGGAAATGTTGACGTGCGTTACGGAATCTACCGAATGCAAGCCGACCAAATCACGATTTACGAAGCCGAAGGGCGAATGGTCGCCGAGGGCAGCGTCGTTTTCGACGAATCCGACAACCAGCGCATCACCGGCACACGCGGCGAATTCAATTACAAAACGAAACTCGGATTTTTCGTTGACTCGACCGGCTTCACCAATCAAACCAACGACGGCACGGTGCTTTATTTCACCGCCGACCGCGTGGAGAGAGTCGCCGAAAACGAGTTCGTCGTCATCAACGGAAAATTCACCGCCTGCGAGGAAAACGTCCCGAAATGGAGTTTCACCGCCGCCAAAGCCGTCATTAAACCGAACGATAAAGTGAAACTGACCAACGCGCAGTTTCGCCTGAAAGATATTCCGATTCTGCCTTTGCCTTACGCTTCGATTCCGATCAAGCGGCGCGACCGCGCATCAGGATTTCTAACGCCGAGCTTCGGATTTTCCGCCAACAAAGGTTTCCGCCTTTCGACCGCTTACTACCAAACTTTGGGGCGCAGTGCCGACGTTACCTTTCGCACCGATTTATACGCTTCGCGCGGCATCGGCTACGGCGCGGACGTGCGGACACGGTCTAATTCGCGTTCATATCTCGATTTCGGCTTTTACGCGGTTAAAGACCGAATTTTCGGTGAAAAGAAAAGTGCGAAAAACCCCGATCAGGGCGGAACGCTCTTTTATGCCGATGGTGTGCAGTATTTTCCGAAAGGCTACACGGCGGTCGCCGATGTCCGTCTGACTTCCAATCTCGATTTTCGGCAGGTTTTCTCCGACGGCATTCAGCAGATCATCTCGCCGATTGAAGTTTCGCAATTTTATCTGAATAAAAGCTGGGGCAGTTACACGGGCAATATCCTGGCGCGTTCGCAGGTCATTTCGATTCCGAATCTTCGCATCAAAACGCGCAATCTGCCGAGTTTCAGTTTCGAGAAACGTCCGAGCGAACTGCCGTTTTTGAAGGGCGTTTATTTTTCGTTCAAAACGAGTTTTGAAGGCGTTTCACGGCGCGAAGACGTGGTTAACGACGCGGCTTTGGGGCAGTTCAACCGCTTCGAGCCGGTTGTTACGTCGGCATTCGTGCAGAGAATTGACGCGCATCCGCAGATCACCGTCCCGCTCAATTTCAAGTATTTTTCCCTGACGGCGACCGGCGGCGGGCGGGTAACTTTTTATTCGGACTCGTTCAACGATATGCGGCGCGTCGTCGGGCAGTCGGTTACGCGCCGATACGGTGAATTGGAGTTGGATTTTCGTCCCGTCGCGCTGGCGAAAAACTACTTTCGCTCGAACGGCACGGTGCGCTTTCGCCACACGATTGAACCGTATCTGACTTACCGTTTAATCAAAGGCGTGGACAACTTCAACAAAATCATCCGCTTCGACTACGAAGACACAGCGACCGACACCAACGAAATCGAATATGGCATCACCAACCGCCTTTTCACGCGCCGCTACACCGAAGCCGTTACCGACGAAGCGCAGAGACGCTTGCAGGAAAACCCGACCGCCGCGAAAAACTCTTTGTCCGTTCAGCCGTATGAAATTTTTACGGTTACTTTGCGCGGCAAATACTTTTTCGATAAAACCTTCGGCGGCGCGTTGACTCCCGGCAGACGCAATCAGATCGAGCCGCTCACCGCGCTCTCGTTTTATACCTTCGGCGGGATTTCGAGACGCTTTTCGCCGCTGAACATTGACGCGACGTATCGCCCGCAGCGCACGGTGTTCGTCAATACGCGGATTGATATTGACACTCTGAGCGGCAACCTGCGCGACATTTCGGCGACCGTCGGCTACGACACGCCGCTGGTGAAAGTTTTCCAGACTTTTTATTACACCCGCGCCATCACTCTGATTCCGTCGCTGCAAAAATTCAGCAATGCGGCGGGCAAAGAACCGGGAACGCTGCGCGGTTCGCAGTGGAGTCCGTCGGTTTTCATCGGCAGCCGCGAACACGGTTTCTACGGCGGAACGTCTTTGTTTTTCGACTTTGAAAACCGGCGCGGCGTGCGGCGCACACCGCTTATCAGCACGCTCGCCACGCTCGGCTACGCCTTCGACTGCTGCTCGGTAACGATGCAGTATTCGACTTTCAACGTCGGTGCGCGGCGGGAAAATCGCTTTGTTTTCAGCTTCCGGCTCAACGGCATCGGAGCTTTCGGGACGCAGCAAATCGGACAGGGAATTCGCTAAACGATAAAAAGTGCCGCCGTTGATAGAATTAACGGCGGCACTTTTCCTTATCGTCCGGCTAAGAGCCGAGATTTTTTAATAAATCGAGAATCGCTCCCGTTCGACCTGCGGCGGTTCTTCATCATTGGTTTCGACGATTTTATGAGTCGCTCCGGCGGGAAGCTCGCCGTCGGCGGACGGTTCCGCCGCCTCGCCGCGAATCAGCAAATCTCTGACGAAACGCTTTTCCGATTCGGCTTTCGGAGTAACCTCGCAGGACGGTTTTTGTTTATTTTTAGTCGGCATAAATATCACCTCTCAATAGACATCCTATGTGTTGCCCTGCCGTCAGTCAAACCCGCAGTCGAAGGTTTCCCGCGCCAGCTGCGGACCGGCTTCGGTTTCGACCAGATTATGAGTTTTCCTAACGTTCGGCTGCGAAATCTGCGTTTCGTAGTCGCCGTAGCCGCCGACATCAATTCTTCCCAATCGCAGTAAGTCCTCGACAAAAGATTTGATCGCGTCGGTGTCCGACGGCGGACTCAGCGAGCCGGTATCGAGGGCGGCGGCGGCGGCGGCACTCGATCCGCCGCCTTCGCCGGGAGCGGCGCAAAGGAGCATCGCCGACGAAAACCCCAAGGCGGCGGCGGGAATCGCCACGGGAATCAACTCGGTCGCCGAAGCGTTTCCGGCATCAATGCCCTCGCCGAGAATGCCCGCGACGGCGGTAATCGGCAGCGTCGTGCCGCCGACGGCGGCGGCGGCTTCGAGCGAGAGAATGCCGTGCCGCACAAAAGCTCCCTTCAAAACATCGCGGTATTTGCGGCGGTAGCGAGTGTCATCGGCGATGATTATCTGGGCGGCGACCTGGCTGAAATAATTCGGCACGACCGGCGCGTTGCCGACCGCATCAATCAACAATTGTCCGGCGTTCCGGCTGACTTTTTGGATGCTCTGGACGGTCGGCTGCGCGTTGTCAACGACGACCATTCCCGCCAGCGCGTCATAAAACGCCGCCGTGAAAACGCGCGAAAACGAATGCGGCGCGGAAGATAAAGCCGATGCCGGAGCCGTCGTCGGAAGCGTCATCGGATCACGATAGAAAAAAGAATTGACCGCATTTCGCAGACAGTCGGGTTCGACGCTCTGCGGTCTGACCTGGCGAATCGCCCAGCCGAGTTCTTCCGCCACCCTCGAAAGAAATGTCGAGTGATAAAGCCGCCCGCCCGTTTCGTCAATCACCGCCTGCACGACCGATTTCAACTGCAAAGCGCACAGAATCGCGCTGATGTCGCCGAACGCTTCGTGAAACGCCGCCGCTTCGACGCTGGCAACGTGGAAAAGCTGCGGGCGAATCGCATCCAGCACGGCGTGTCCCAACTCGTGGCACAAAACATTCGTGCTTTCGCCGGAAAAAACCGTTTTTCCGCCGACGGTCGAGTGAAAAAATTCGAGCGTGCCGGTCGAACGACGATAATAAGCGTTCAAATCCACGCCTTTGTCCAGATGAACCGTCAGTTTGCCGTCGGGAGTCGCCCATTTGGTCGTCGTCGGCAGCAGTGCTTTCCAGAACTGCACTCCGCGAGCTAAGGCTTCCGCCGCCGTCCAATAGCGAAAGCGGCTGGTTCCAATCGGGTGCAGCGCGGCGGGCGGCGCAGTCTCGACGATCTTGATGCTCAACGCGCCGGTCGGCAGGGTCGGTGCGGGAACCTGAATCGGCTGTTTGACCGGAACCGACAGCGGATCGTCTTCCCAAATAAAAATCATTCCGCCGACCGCCGCCGTCGCGCTGCCGACGCTGGCGGTTGCCGGCTCGACCGGCGGACCGGCGTTCTCGACTCCCTCAGTTTGTTTCGGCTGCGCTTTTCCCCCGGCAGACAATTTGCCTTTCCTGGCTGCGCCGCTGACCTTCGCGCCTTTATCTTTCTTTTTCGCTGCCATAATTTTCTTCTCCTTATTATTCGATTTTTATCCGGGAGTTTCAGTTTCGTTTTTTCCAGGCGAAACCGGCGAAGCCGCGCACCGCCCAATACGCTGCCGTGCGTTTCCAGCGCGGGATTTTCGCCTTTTTCATCAGTTCGAGAAAAAGGTCGTCCACTTCTCTGCGCTCGAAAAGTTTGCCGTCGAACGGATTGAGACTGTCTTCCGGCAAACTGCCCGCGCAGCGATAAATCAAATCGTGAAACAGCGGCGCGGCGAGCGAAAGTTCTTCGGGCGCGAGAATTGACCAGAAAATGCGCGGGATACTGGACAGGTCGGTTTCGTAATTGGCGGGCGCGATGATCGTGTGGTCGCCGGTTTGATAAGAACACTTTTGGAACAGCACCCAAACCCGTTTAGCTTCGTCGCGTGTCAGAACGACGCGCGGCAGTTCGCCGTTGTCTTCGGTAACGCCCGCCGCTTGCGACGCATCGGCGGCTTGCTTGATTTTTTCCACGATCTGCGCGTCGGAAATATCACCTGCCGCGTTTAAGTCCAGATGAAACGTATCTTCGGTCGCCGCCGCGTTGATTCCCAATGCTTCATCTGCGCCCGCGTCGGGCTGATTTTTCGGCGCGGGCGGTTTTCTTTTGTGCCGCCGCGCCCCGTCTTCGTCAACCGTCAGATGCGCGGCTTGTTTTTCACTTTCAAGCGTTACCGCCACCTTTTCTCCGGCGGCGATTCGCCTGTTTATTTCGCTAATTTGTTTTTTTAACTGTGTTTTATTCATACTTCCTCCGACTTTGAATGTTCGGTTTTGAACGGCTGTAAAATCGTTTCACGAGCCGTTTGATTTAATGGTCGGCAAATCATTCGATTCTCGACATCGGCTGAAATACCGCTGCTGAAATGCCGTTTGAATTAAATGAAATCACCTTTTGAAAGTTTGTATTTCTTTCCGAAAAGTCCGGCATCGGTCAGACTTTTAATCACGCCGCGCACCGTGCTGATTCTCGAAGCGTAAAGCGGTTGTCCCAATTGCAAAAGCCGGTTGTAAGCCGCCTCGAAATTGCCGTTCGTGTTCAGCGCATTGATAATTTGCTGGCTCGACGCTCTGCCCTGATGTCGGATGTCGCAGACCATCTGGCAGACGTTCGCCGGAAAGCCGTCGAGATTGTAGCTTTGGGCATACTGCTTCATATTTTTCTTGAAATGCTCGACGGCAACTTTCACCTGCACGCGGCGATGTTTCGCATCATTCGTCGCCCAATGCACCATTCGCGCCGCGCAGACCAATTCCTGATTTTCAACCGCGTCGAGCGAAGGATTAAGATATTTCATTAATCCTTCGCTCGACGCATCGTTCTCCAACTGCGTCAATGCGCCGCTCGCCTCCCGATAAAAAATCCGGTCGTGCTGCACGGAGAGTTTCGGAAAATAATCCGCCGCGTTCGGCAGCGCGAGCAGTTCCTTAAAAAACACAACGAAATCGCCGTTCGGAACGTGCGCCGCATACTGCATAAAGCTAAACGTAAAAGCCGCCCGGTCGTAAGTGTTCAAACAAACAAACGAATTCCCGCTTTCTGCCTTCGCCGTCGGCGCGATAAAATAAGCCCAAAACCCGTATTCATCTTTATAATCTTCGGCTTTGTAAGCGATCCCGTTCGGAGTCGAAAGATTAAACAAACCGTGTTTCGTATGCTGATAGACGGTTTCCTTCCCGACCAAAAACTTTGGCTCACCGCTGCCGATGACCTGCGCGAAACGCGATGTTCCGGTCTGTGAAAATGTAAAATTGATTGCCATAATACGTTTCCTTTTTCGATTCGCTTGTTTGCAGAAAAATGTGGGAGCAGGTTACTTGAATATCAAAACCGTATTTTGTTACAAAATATTGGATTTCTTCATTTTGTTGGTGTAAATATCTTTAGCGATGTTGATTCCGAGTGGAACGCCGCCGATATTTTGATTTAAATCCGGGTCATCGTTATCATCGAGTGCGAACGCATCGAAACTCCAGTGAACACCGAGATAAATGCGGCTCAAACCGTTTTCTTTGATCATTTGGTCGAAGCCGCCCGCAAAAGTTCGCTCAATGCGCGGACGAATTGCGCCCCTGTTATCGGTGCTTTTACCGTCGAGTTCGTCGGAAACGAATTTCAAACCCGTGGCGACATGAACGCCTTTTCTGATGTCTTTAAAGTAAAGTTCCGCGATAGTGAAAACTGCCGCGCCGAACGTCGCGTGTCCCGACGGATAAGCCGGAAACGGAGGCGTTGAATTTTTGACGGAATCGTTTTGGGTCGGTTTGACACCCATTTGAAGACAGTCTTTGTCGGGATTTGAACTCGGTGCGCCGAGCGGCAGCCAGCCCGAATCGGGACGATCCGGGTCTTCGCGGATGCCAACCACGGGTCGCCAAAATTCGTAGCGGTATTTTTCCGTCCAAGCCAAAATTCCCGCATCGCCCATCGCCGCATTGACCAGCGCGAAAAGTCTTGCGTTTTCGGCAGGCGTAGTTTTTTGCGCGGCGGCAATCGCCCGAATAATTTGATTATACAAACGCGGCGGCGTACCGATTTTTTGCGCTCCGTCATACGCCCAAAAAATCCCCATAATCGTTTGATCGGCGGTTCGCTTATCAATACTCGCCGGAACAGTTCCCATCAATCCGGGCGCAATGCCTTTGCCTGCAACTTGGTCAAATGACTTATTATAGGGGACGCTGCCGACCGAATGAGGCGCAAGAATCTGGTGTCGCTTTTTGACCGCAAAGGTTCTAGTCAATGCGCCGTAAAACGCGCCGTGAAACGGCTGTCCCGGATTGTCGGGATCGGAACGGTGTGCGCCTTGTTGCACCGAAATCGAATATCCGTCATCACTGGCGTTGCCATCAATACTGCGCTCGGCAAGCAGTGTTTTAGCGACTAATTTCCCAAAGTCTTGTCCGTTTTTAGTCTTGACCTTGCTCAAATTCGCTTCGTTATGTTTAGCAATAAAAAAGGCTTTTTGGCTCGGATACAATTTTGATAAAGTAGCGTGTGCCGCCGCCGCGACCGCGACCGCCGCATTATCATCTTTATTTGCTCCTGCCTCTAAAGTCGGCGCGGTCAACAACGTATTATATTTCGGCAGCGCAACGGGTGTCGTGGGAAAACCGTGAACGCCCGCGAATGCGTCATAAATTGCCAAATGCACGATTGCTAACGCCCTCGAACTAAGTGTCGGTCCGGGTTGTTCCTTCGCATCGTTGGTAAAACTCACGCGATTGGCTTCGAGAGCCACTTCATTCCAAAATAAAATCGGGTCCATAATTCATAACTCCTTTTTGCTGTTACTGCTGTGCTATTCATTTCAAATCCGTTATTCCATTTCGTAATAAATAACTTGAAACTACGTTTTCGGGAGTGAAAATTTTTCAGCCGGTGCAGATACTGCCGGACGGCAAATATGAAGCGATGCCGCAATTAACCGCTGAAGTTGTCAAATTACTGCGGTTTCGGAGGTGTTTCCGCTTTCTTCTTCGCGGCGCGTTCGACGTGGCTGGCACTTGTCCACGCGGCGAGTTTTGTCGGGTTGTCGCGGTATTTGTTCGGGACGACTGCCCGCAGGCGGCGCAGGGCTTCGAGTCCGTTTTGCACTGCGTCGCCGATGGACGCGGTTGCCGAAATCTTTTCGCCGGTTGACGCGCCTTTGCCGCTGACGGCTTGCTCGAAAGCGTTGATGTCGGCTTGTAAATCTTCGAGAAAATCGTCGGGCAAACCGAATTCGACGAAGCGGTCTTTAAGCGGTGTCGCGCCGGTCAAAAATGAACGCGCGACGGCAAGCAGATTTTGTTCATTATTGCCGGAAGGCATTCGGAACAGTGCGCCGATGTCCGCGTCGTCAACCGCCAAAGCCCGCGCCGTCCGATTGATCGCCCGCAAATCTTCGCGCAATTGGGCAATCGCCAAACCTTTCTGCATCGTCATCTGCCCGCTCGCGCCGGAAGCCTGCACCGCGCCCGACTGCTCCATCTCAGTTGCCGCTGCGCCGACCGCCGCAAAGTTATTCGCGCCCGCCGAACCCGCCTTAAAATCGGCGGCATTGTCCGCCCCGAAATCCCGCACACCGACAAAGGCGTTGTAATAATTTCTCTCCAAATCGTTCATTTAAGTTTTTCTCCTGTAAAATCAAGTTTTAAGTCCGCACAAATCATCTGCACCTCTGCACAAATGAATTCATCCCTTCGACAAACTGTTTGACGTAACCGACAAGCCATCTCGACCAACCGACAAATGATTTAAACCCACCGACAAACCGATTCATCCCGTCAACAAACCATCTCTACCAACCGACAAGCCATCTGACGCAGCTGACAAACGATTTTCATCTTTTGGCAAATGGATTGACTGTTTTCACAAAGCGTCTAACGCAATCTACAGATGAGTTGACACTCCATTTTTATCTTTAACACCGCGCATTATTTATGTTTTCCACTGCGCCGGATAATGCTGAACAAAGTTCTTTGTGAAAAATTATTACTATGATTTTCTACCGAATACTTTGACCGTCTTCGTCGCATCATTTATATAAATCTCGCAGTTAAAAATTAGGGTTGAACCATCAGCGGGATTTGGCGCGGTTGTTTCGACGAATGTTAATTCATCAAGTGTATTGGCTGGCTCGTCCTCGTTCTCAAATTCTGCAACATTTACCTTAGTTTCAACATCACTTTTTATCAGAATCGCTCGTTTAAGACCGATGATTCTTGCAAATTTATTTCTTTGCATTACCTCACAGGCTTTTTCGGTATCAGCGAGCTTTACACTACCCAAATAAACTCTTATAAATTTGCTCATTTTATTTTCTCCTCACCTATTAACTTGTTTTAGAATATTCACCAAAGATTTCCTAGATACATCGTCATCGTCATTAATTAGCCTTGATAATTTGATAATCAATAACGGCTTTGTTGCATAAATCAGCAATCTTCTCATTTCTGTTTTTCGCTAGACTTCAACTTTGTAACTTTCAGGCATTCCCAAGTGTGTCATCCGA
>JAYVGL010000148.1:0-16638 GCA_043772175.1 Pyrinomonadaceae bacterium
TCACGACGATTTGCCCGCGATGGACGACGACGATTTGCGGCGCGGGAGATTGACTTGTCACAAGAAATTCGACGAAGCGACGGCGATTCTGGCGGGCGACGTTTTGCAGACTCTGGCGTTTCTGGCGATTGCCGAAGACGCGGCTTTGTCCGATCAGGCGCGCGTCAGACTAATCGCCGAATTAGCGCGTTCCGCCGCGAAAATGGTTGACGGGCAGCAGTCGGACTTGGAAGCCGAAGGCGTTTCGATTTCCGTCGCCGAATTGGAAGCGATTCATCGAAATAAAACCGGCGCGATGATTTCCGTCGCGGCAAAAGCGGGCGCGATCATCGCTGAAGCGACCGCCGCTGAATTAAACGCCGTCACGATTTACGCCGAAAATCTGGGGCTTTTGTTTCAAATCACCGACGATCTGCTCGACGTAACGCAGACTTCGGAAACTCTCGGCAAAACGGCGGGCAAGGACGCGGCGGCGGCGAAGGCGACTTATGTTTCGCTCTACGGTTTGGACGAAACGCGCAAACTCGCCGAAAAAGTGAACGTCGAAGCGTCTGCCGCCCTGCACACGATTGACAAAGATACGTCGCTGCTCGACGAATTAGCAGATTTTATCCTTAATCGGAGCAAGTAAGCGGCGCGGAATCCGCCGTTGATGCTTCGCGCAAGCACTTTGACGCTTCGCCCAAGCACTTCAAGATTCCGCGCAAACACTTTACTAATTCGTGCAAACGGTCGGACGGTTCGTGTAGATGGTCGGACGAGTCGTGCAGAGGCGGAAGCGATTCGTGCGGTCATTCCGAACGATGAAGCGGCGAATTTTTCCGGCAAATCGTCGTCGTCGTTTGTTATAATCGGAAAGATGCGGAAAACATTCGCTATTTAACCTTTTCTGACAGGATGAATTCAATTGCCGTCAATCCGAAAATCTGGTGGAGACTGCTGACCGTCGCGGCGGCGTTGGCGTTCGTTTACGAAAGCGTCCTGGCAAAATTGGGAACGGACTGGTGGACGGACGAAAATTACTCGCACGGGTTGTTAATGCCGTTCGTTATCGGCGGCATCGTTTATATGAAATTCGACGAACTGAAAAAAGCCGCGTCGAAACCGTCGGTTTTCACCGGATTCGGTTTGACTGCGTTTGCGCTTTTGCTGCTTTTGGGCGGAACTCTGGGCGCGGAACTTTTCACGCAGCGCATTTCTCTGGTCGTGATGCTCGCCGGCATCGTCGTTTATTTTTTCGGGCGGCGGATTCTAAAATCGCTCGTCGTGCCGTTCGTCCTGCTGCTTTTGGCGATTCCGATTCCGCAAATTTTACTGAATAAAATCGCGTTTCCGCTGCAAATTTACGCTTCCCGGATGGCAGTTTGGGGAATCAGGCTTTTTGAAGTTCCGTCGGTTCGCAAGGGCAACGTCATCGAGATTTTGCCGAGCGGCGCGACGCAGATCATCGCCCTCGAAGTCGTCGAGGCGTGCAGCGGCATTCGCTCTTTGATGACTCTGATGACGCTGGCTCTGATTCTCGCTTACTTCACGCGCTCGAAAAATCAGACGAGCGGCGGCGGCGGAACTTTCGGTTTTCTCAAAAACTTCGATTTTTGGCGGACGATTGCGCTGATGCTGGCGGCGATCCCGATTGCGGTTTTCACCAACGCAACGCGGGTGACGGCAACCGGCGTTCTGACTTATTTCTACGGCAGCCGCGCCGTCGAAAACATTTGGCACGAACTTTCGGGCTGGCTGGTTTATCTCGTCGCGCTCGGTTTATTGATCGGGTGCAACTTGATTTTCAAGAGATTTCACCGCCGGGACGCAGAGGCGCAGAAAAGTGAGAATTCAGGATTCGGGATTCAGGATTCAGGATTCAAGGTTCGAGGTTCAAACTATAAAAATCAATTCTTTACGCTTCTGGTCGTTTTGGTGATCGGCGGCGTTTTTATCAATTGGTTTCAGCAGCACGGCGAAACTGCCGTCAGCCGCCAACCTTTGTCGGAGATGCCCGCAAATCTGGGCGAGTGGCAGCAGAAAGGCAACGCAATTCGCTTTGATGTTTCGACCGAATCGGTACTGCGGGCGACCGACTACACGATGCGCGAATATGCGGCGCGAAACGGGCGATTCGCCAATTTATATGTCGGATATTACGCTTCGCAGCGGACGGGCGCGACGTATCACAGCCCGCAGAATTGTCTGCCCGGCGCGGGCTGGGTGATGACGCAACCGGAACTCGTCGAAGTCGCAACCGCGCCGGGCAAATCTTTCACGGCGAACAAATACATCATCGAAAACGGCGTTTACAGGGAGATTTTAATTTACTGGTATCAGGGGCGCGGACGGGCAGAAGCGAGCGAATACCGCGACAAAATCAACACGGTGCAAGACAGCATCACGAGGCGCAGAAGCGACGGCGCGATGGTGCGCGTGATGACTTCGGTCGGCGGCGACGAAGCCGAATCCACAGCCGCCGCGCTCGATTTAGCCGCCCGCGCCGCCGCCGGTCTCGCCGATTTCGTTCCCGAATAAATTATCGCTTGCTTTTAAGGCGAAAATCAGTATAATCGCAACTTCTCCGATGGTTAAACACTAGAATCGAAAGTTTCAGCAGTTTTGGAAACGCCTCTTCAACCTTTCTCGAAGTTCAGCTTTCAAAACGCCTTAACTCAAAATTTTCTGAAATTAGGGGACGATTATTCTTTTCTTTGAAATGCCGCCGATAAACGGTGCGGTTGATGAAGTCGAAGGTTTTATTCGCAGCGACCTGTCAATTTGATAAATTATTTTCCTTCAAACATCGGCGGCGAATTGCCACTCGCCGCCGCCGTTGAAACAAAAACTTTTTCGCGCTTGAACTTTTGCGGTCAATGCCCCGACCGCTCACAACCGAACGCGAGAACCGATCAGGGAAAAGTGTCTGAAAAATATGAGAGAGTGCCGGTTTTTCCAATCCAGATTTCTATTGCTGTTTGCCTTTTCGATGGGCATCGCGCTTACCGCCTGCAGCAGCCATTCCCGACAAAAACATATTTCACGCGGCGAAGATTACTTGCAGAAACGACAGTTTCAAGCCGCCGTGATGGAATTTCGGGCGGCGAATGAGATTGACAAAGATTCGGCGGACGCGCACTGGGGTTTAGCCCGCGCTTTTGAAAATCTCGGACAATTCAGCGAAACGCTCGACCAACTGCGCGAAACCGTGCGCCTTGCGCCGAACAACCTCGAAGCCAAAGCTAAACTCGGAACTTTCTATCTGATCTCCGCGCCGCCGAACACTGCCGAAGCCGAAAAGTTAGTCGAAGACATCTTCGTCCGCGACCCGAATTTCATCGAAGGCTACATATTGAAAGCCAGCCTGTTCGCCGCGCAGAAACGCCGCGAACAGGAAGTTCTGGAAGTTCTGAATCAAGCCGTCAGCCTCAACCCGAACCGCACGGAAACTTATTTGAGTTGCGCCCGTTACTTCATCAAAATCAACAAACCGCAGGAAGCCGAAACAGCCGTTCAAAAAGGAATTTCCGTTAACCCGAACGCCGCCGTCGGCTATTTGGAATACGGCAGATTTTTAAGTTACGCGGTGCGTCCGGCGGAAGCCGAAGCGCAGTATAAAAAGGCATCGGAAGTCGAGCCGAAGTCCATCGAAGCCTGCGAATCGCTCGCCGAGTTTTATTTGTCGCAGAAAAAGTTTAATCAAGCCGAAATCGCTTACAAGCAACTTGTCGAAGCGCAGGAAAACAGCCCGGAAAGCCGTTTGCAGTTGGCAAACTTCTACGCAGCGGTCGGGCGCGAGAACGACGCGATTCGTGTTTTCGGCGAAATCATCCAGGAGAAATCCGAATACGCCCGCGCCCGTTACCGGCTCGCCGAAATTTATTTGGAGCGTCGGGAAAACGCCAAAGTTCTCGAACAGACAACCGAATTATTAAAAATCAACGACAACGATGCCGAAGCGATAATGCTCCGCGCCCGCGTCTCGATGCAGGAAAACCAAACCGAAGCCGCCGTCAAAGATTTGGAAGAAGTTTTGAAAAAACAGCCGACGCAGAAAGACGCGCTTTTTTATATGACGCAGGCGCGGCTCGCGCTCGGACAGGTTGACCAAGCCCGCGCTTTTATCGGCGACTTGGAAAAATATCATCCCGATTTTCTGAAAACCAAGCTGCTGAAAATTCAGGCGAGTTTCGCGGGCGGCGAACCGGAGGCGGCTCTCCGGCAGGCGAACGAACTGCTCGGCGCGTTGAAGAACGCTTATCCGAACCGGGAAAACGACGAGCAGAATTTACAATCGCTGCGGGTTCGCGCTCTGACGGCGCGTGGTCTGGCGAATCTCGAACTCGGCAAACCGACCGAAGCCCGCGCTGATTTGCAAACCGTTCAAAACCAGTCGCCGAACTCGTCAGCCGCGATGGTCAATCTGGCAAAAGTCGCCGTCGCCGAAAAAAATACGACCGAAGCATCGAATTTATATGAAAGAGCTTTGACGGCGGACGCGAAAAATTTCGACGCGCTCAACGGTCTGGTCAATATCTTTATCAAACAAAAACAATTCGAGCCGGCTGCCGCGAAAGTCAATCGCGTGATCGAAACCGCCGCGCCGAACGATTTGCCCGCGCTGCACTACTTGAACGCCGGCATTTACACGGCACAAAAAAACATCGAAGCCGCTGAAGCCGAGCTGAAAAAAGCGATTGAAATTGACGAGACTTACCTGCCCGCCTATTCGTCTTACGCGGCGATGCTGATGGCGCGAAACCAAACCGACGCGGCAATCGAGCAGTATCGAAAGATCGTCGAAAAGAAGCCGTCGAGCGCGGTTTACACTTTAATCGGAATGCTCGAAGATGCGCGGAACAACGCGCCGGAAGCGGAAAAAAATTATCGCCGTGCGCTCGAAATCGCGCCTGATTCGCCGATTGCCGCCAATAATCTGGCGTGGCTGATTGCCGATCACCAGGGAAATCTCGACGAAGCGTTAACGCTCTCGCAGGCGGTCGTCAATAAAAATCAGATCGTCGCCGGATATTACGACACGCTCGGCTGGATTTATTTCAAAAAAGAATTGTATTCGCCCGCCGTCGAGCAATTCAAAAAAGCGGTTGCTTTGAACGAAGCAGAAACGGCGAAAAGCGGCGTTCGAGCGAACTCGGCGTATCGGCTGCGGCTCGGAATGGCGTTGGCTTCGGCGGGCGACAGGTTTTCGGCGAAGCGCGAAGTCGAAGTTTCACTGCAAAACGCCAACGGTTTGAACGAAAAGGAAGTTCAGGATGCGCGAAGTTTATTGGCGAGTTTGTAATGCCGAATTCAGATTCGGCGTTTAGTTTAGCGATAAGCGAAAGGTAAAAAATATGAATTTATTTTTAATGCTGGCGACGATCAAAATTTTTCTGCTCGGTTTCGTCTCCGAACCGCTCGGCGTACTGGTTTGCGCCTTTGCTTTAATCGGCGGCGCGGGCGGCTTGCGCTGGTTTTTCAAGTGGAACGAAGAAATGGCGATTAAAGCGCGTGATTTATCGCAGGAATTATTGGAAAAAACTGTCAGCTAAATTGAAATAAAAAAGATGAGCGTGGAATTCAGACAAAGAACGGCGGGCGAATTTATTCGGATGTTGAAACGCCGAAAATGGTTGATTATTTTGCCGATGCTGACGATGACGGCGGCAATCGGTTACGTCGTCAATAAACTGCCGAGCGTTTACGAATCGAAAACTCTTCTAACGGTCAAACCGCCGACGATTTCCGAAAAAGTCGTTCAGTCTCTGACCGACGAAGATTTGTCGCAGCGGCTGCAAACGATTAACACGGAAATTTTGAGCCGCAATTCGCTGGAGCCGATGATTAGCAAATACAATCTTTTCAAGCTCGAACGCGATGCCGGTGTGCCGATGGAATTGATTATCGAAAAGATGTCAAAAAACATCGTCGTCGAAACAGAAAAGAACGACGAAGACCGCAAAACGGCGGCGTTCAAAATCACTTACCGCGACCGTTCGCCCGAAGCCGCCCGCAACGTCACGGCGGAACTCGCCGGAAAATACGTTAACGCGCAGGTCAAGGCTTCGACGGATATGGCGGAAGTGACGAGCGAGTTTTTACAGACGCAGTTGACGGAAGCGAAAACGAGTCTTGACGCGCTGGAAAAGCAGCGGCTCGATATTATGACGCAGAACGTCGAAACGCTGCCGGATTCGGCGCAGGGCTTGATCGCGCAGCTCGAAGGTTTGCGCCAGCGCGAAGACACCATCGCCAAAGAAAAAGAAACGCTGATGACGGAAAAAGGACGACTGAACGACAGCGTTCGCGCTCTCAACAGTCAGGCGCGAATCATCGAAGATTTCGGCGAAAAGGAAACGCAGGATGTCGCTTCCCAGGTTTCGCGCATCGAAGACTCGCCCGCCTACATTCAGTTAATCAGCAAACGCGCCGAACTCGCTTCCAAATTGGAAAATTTGAAGTTGACGCTAAAGGAAAAACACCCGGACGTAATCAAAGCGCAGAACGATGTCGGCAAAGTCAACGAAGAAGTCGAAAACTTAAAGAAAAGCACGCAAAATCGAGTTAAAGACGCAACTTCGGCGAGTTCGCGGAAATCCGATTTGCAAAAGCAGAATCTCGAAATCGAAAAGCAAAAGGCGGAAAGTCAAATCGCGCAGATCGAAGGGCAGATGCAGTATAAAAATACGGAATTGCAGCAGAATGCCGGGCAGATTTCGATTCTCGAAGGGAAAATCAATCAGATTCCAAACGTCAAAGTCGCGCTCGAAGGCGTTAATAATCAATATCAATCGGTGCGGACGACTTACGAAGACCGTCTGAAAAAATTCAACGACGCGCAGCAGCAGGTTGACCGCGAGAAAAACGCGCAGGGCGAAACGATTCGCGTTCAGGACGCGGCGAATCTGCCGTCGTCGCCGGTCGCGCCGAAACGCGGTTTGCTGACGGCTCTCGGCGCAGGCTTGGGGTTGGCACTCGGATTGTTTTTGGCGGCGGCGTTTGAAATTCCGCGTGCTTTGAAAATTCAGAACATCGAAGACGCGAAACATTACACGGGTCTGCCGATTCTGGCATCGGTTCCGCCGTTGCTTTCGCACAGTGAAAAGGCTTGGCAGGCGCGCTCTTACTGGCTGAAAGTTCTAGCCGGATTCGTCATCGCCGTCGGTGCGATTCCCGTGATTGTGATGTTACTGCAAGCCTCTCGTGTTTTTGAGCGTGTAGTTTCTTAGGAGATTCCAGATTTCAGATTTTAGATTCCAAATTGAAGTCAAAGTCCAATTTGGAATCTAAAATCTGAAATCTGGAATGATTAAAAATTATGTATAAAGAATTTTTCGGTTTAGAAGAAACTCCTTTTACCTTAACGCCCGACCCGCGTTTTCTCGTTTTCACGCCGTCGTATAACGAAGTTTTGGCGAGCCTTTATTACGGCTTGGAAAACGCTAAAGGCTTGATCGTTTTGACGGGCGAAGTCGGCACGGGCAAAACGACGGCGTTGCGCTGGATTTTGCGGCGGCTCGACTCAAGCGTTCTCGCCGCTTATATTTTCAATCCGCGTCTTTCGATTGACGAGTTTTACCATCACGTCTCCCAGATGCTCGGCGTTAAGAATTGGACGAACAAAGCCGAACTACTTGAAGAAATGGGTAAAATTCTGGAAGCCCGCCATCAGCGCGGACTGCGAACCGTTTTGATTATTGACGAAGCGCACGAACTTTCCGATTACGTTCTCGAAGAAATTCGCCTGCTGATGAACTTTGAATCGGACAACGCCAAACATCTGCAAATCGTTTTGACCGGACAGCCGGAATTGCGCGAAAAATTAAATCAGTCGAATCTGCGTCAGTTAAAACAGCGCGTCGCTCTGCGCTGTAAAATGCACGCGCTGCCGAATGTGGACGAGATGGAACGCTACATTACCGAAAGGCTTTTGATCGCCGGTTCGGAACAGCCGAACATTTTCACGCCCGGCGCGATTGATTCTATTTATCAATGTTCCGAAGGCATTCCGCGCCAAATCAATAATATCTGCGATAACGCGCTGCTCGCGGCTTACGCGGCGGGCGACCAAATCATCGGACGCGCTCTGATCGAAGAAGTCGCCGACAATCTCGACTTGCTGCCGCGCAACGAAAGCCTTGCGGCGATTGAAAAGCCGGTTGAAAAAGTCGCCCAAGTCGGCGTTTTAACCGCCGAAGCGCGTGAAGAACTCTGGAATAATCAAAGCCGCACGGAAGCGAAAGCTCCGCCGAAAAAGCCTGAAACCGTCGCCGTCAACGGCAGCGGAAACGGCAGCCACAAACATTCATTCGACGATCTCGATGACAAAATCAATCTGGAAATCGGCGATTTCGGAAAGTTTAATTAAGTTTAAGATTCAAGATGCAAGATTCAGGATTGAAGTCAAAATTCTGAATCTTGCATCTTGCATCTTGAATCTTGAATCTTGAATCTTGAATCTTGAATTATGAGCATTTTGAGAGCTTTACAAAAAAAACAAGCCGAGCAAACCAATCAAATCGAAACGAGCGTCGCGGCGAAAGTCGTGCCGTTTGAAAAAATCGGCAGACGCATTAACAACGCGCCGGATTTTGCCGAAATAGATTTGAAAATTGGAACTCCAACCGTTTCGGCGTTCAATGGGCAGTCAGATTCTGCAATCGGGAAGGCACTCCCTGATTTGGAAACGACTAACGCTGCCGGGGCAACTTTGAACGCCGTTGATTCGACGCGCTCCGCCGAAAAAACACTTCCCGATTTCATATCGTGGAATGTTGAAGCGGAGCGCGTCGAACCGCGCCTCGTCGCCATCACGCATCCGCATTCCAATTACTGCGAGGAATACCGCAGTTTGCGAACGCAGGTTCTGCACAAAAGTCAGCGGCAGAAATTGCAGGCAATCGTCGTCGCCAGCGTTAACCCGTCGGAAGGCAAATCGGTGACGGCACTGAATTTATCGTGGCTTTTAGCGCAGACCGACGGCGTGAAGGCTCTGATTATTGACAGCGATTTGCGGATGCCGAGTTTGACCGACTATCTCGGAATCGAAACCGACAAAGGTTTGTCCGACGTTCTATCGGGACGCACGACTCTGCGCGAATCAATTATCAAATTAGAACCTGCCGGACTGCATCTGCTTCCGGGCGGCGAAGCGCGAAGCGATGTCGCCGAATTGATTTCCGGTCCGAAATTCAAAGAAATTTTGCGCGAAGCCCGCGAAATGTTCGATTACATCATTATTGACGCGCCGCCGCTTGGGATTTTTACCGACGCGACGGTTTTAATCAATCAAGCCGACGGCGCGATGCTCGTCGTCCGCGCCGGTCGCACCCGTTACGCGCAAATTGACCGCATTTTAGAAAATCTGCCGCGTGAAAGAATGCTCGGCGTGGTTTTAAATGAGAGCGAAGACACACTCGACGAAACGCATTATAATTACGGTTACTACGGAAGAAGGAAAGATTGAAAACCAATTACGAATTTCAAATTACGAATTACGAATTCATCCAGCATTCGTAATTCGTAATTTGAAATTCGTAATTGCTTAAACCAGATGGCTGCCAATAGATTTACTTCGCGGACGGTTTGGCTGATTCTCGCTGATACGGCAATTATCTACGGCGGGATCGTCCTCGCGTTGTTTGTGCGACTCGGTTTTGAAGGTTCGGATCATCAGTTGAACGAGCGCGGCGGCTGGTTCAAAATCGCGCTGGCGACCGCCGTCTGCCTTCTGATTTTATATTTCTACGACCTTTACGATTTTACCGTGATGGGCAACCGGCGCGAGTTGATGCTGCGGCTCGTGCAGGCTCTCGGCATCGCCTGGGCGTTGCTGGCACTGCTGTTTTATTTCGCGCCGCCGCTGCTTATCGGGCGCGGCGTTTCGGTTCTGTCGGTTTTGATCGTGCTGATGTCGCTGTTGATGTGGCGTATTCTGATTCATTATTTAATGGGACACCCGGAAATCGGCGAGCGAATTTTAATCGTCGGCACGGGACGCGCCGCGCAGGACACGGCGGAAGCGGCGTTGAAAAGGCGCGATGCCGGTTATCGAATCTCCGGTTTCGTCACGGAAAACGGCGCGAATCCGAATATGCAGATTGCCGGAAAATCAATTCTCGGCTCAACCGTTGATTTAGCGGAAATCGTCAAATCCGAAAAAATCGATCGCATCGTGATTGCCGTGCGCGAACGGCGCGGCTCGTTTCCGACCGAGACACTTTTGAAAATGAGTCTGGCGGGCAATGTTGACATCGAAGAATGCACGTCGTTTTTCGAGCGCGTCACCGGACAAGTTCATCTTGATATGGTTAGACCGTCGTGGCTGATTTTCGGCGGTCGCCAGCGCGAAACGCGCCTTTCGATTTTCTTTCGTGAAATTGTGCATCGTTCGCTGGCTTTGATCGGACTGCTGATCGCTCTGCCGATTGCCGTCATCACGGCGATTCTGATTAAAATGGATTCCAAAGGCGAGATTTTTTACAAACAGGAGCGCGTCGGGAAAAACGGCAGAGTTATTAAGGTAATTAAGTTTCGCTCGATGAAAACCGATGCCGAAGCCGACGGCAAACCGATTTGGGCGACGACCGGCGACGACCGCACGACGCGCGTCGGTCGAGTAATTCGCAAAATCCGCGTGGATGAAATTCCGCAGTTCTGGAATATCATCAAAGGCGAAATGAGTTTCGTCGGACCGCGCCCGGAACGTCCGCATTTCGTCTCGCAGTTGGCGGACGAGATTCCGTTTTACGAACACCGCCATTTGACCGCGCCGGGCTTGACCGGCTGGGCGCAAATCAAATATCCATACGGCGCATCGGTCGAAGATGCGCGGAACAAACTGCAATACGATTTGTATTACATTAAAAATCAAAGTCTCGCGCTCGATTTGGTGATCGTTTTTGAAACGGTCAAAACCGTTTTATTCGGGCGCGGCAGATAAAGACGGAGGGCGGAAGAATCGGAAACGCAGGTGTCGCCCATTTTTTTGGAAATTGGATAAAGTCGTTTAATAAGCGTTTTTAACCGCTTGATGGAGAATAGAGGTATGACAGCAGTAAAATTCGTAAAAAACTTTAGCTTGATAATTATCGGCGGCTTTGTTTTGGCGGTCGGCGCAGCGGCACAGGAAATTGCGCCAACCCCGACACCGGAACAAATCGCACGGCAGGAAGCGGTTAAAAACTCGGCGGAAAAAGCCGAATTCGGCGAATCGGCGGCGGAAAAGAAGATCGAACCGATTTCCGACGCGCCGAAAACCATCGCTCAAATCGCTGAAATTAAGGCGGAAGACAAAACTTTATCGTCCGAAGAAGCCGCCGTCATTTCGTATTACAATAATTATTTGGTTGATTATCGGCTCGGTCCGAATGATGTCATCGCGGTCGAAGTTTTCGGGCAGTGTCCCGATTACTGCAAGGAAAACATCACCGTTCCGCCGACGGCGCGGATTTCTTACCCGCTGATTCGCGGCGGCGTTTTCGTCGGCGGCAGAACGCTCGAACAAATCGAAGACGAAATCACGAAAAAACTCGACGAATATATTATTGAACCGAAAGTTACGGTAACTTTGGTCAAAGCGATGTCGGCGCGTTATAGCGTGATGGGCAAAGTTACCACGCCCGGAATCCGCGTGATGGACAGAAAAGTGAGTTTGTCCGAAGCGATTGCCGAAGCCGGCGGCGTTTTGAAAGAAGGCAACCGCAAAAAAGTCGCGCTCGTGCGTTTTAACGCGCAGGGAACTTTGACCAGACAGGATATTGATTTAGCCGCCATCGAAAACGGCAAAGCTCCGGTGATTTACCTCGCGCCGGGCGATCAGGTTTTCGTTCCCGGCAAAGGTTTTACGGTTGACACGGTTTTTAATGCTCTTAACAAAGTCAGCGTCTTGCGTTTGCTTTTGGGAAGTCCATTCTAATTCACGAAATTTTCAAATAGGATGGACAGGATTTACAGGATGTGAAAACCACCGAAAAATCCTGCTCATCCTGTTTAAGTTATTTGTTTATGAAATTAGCTGGAAAAGTTTTGGTGTTATTTCTATTTCTCGTCTTTTTTCAAACGGCGCGAGCCGACTGGACGAAACAGAAATCGAACACGCTTTCGTGGCTGCACGATGTCTATTTTTTAGACGAGCAAACCGGCTGGATCGTCGGCAGCGGCGGCACATATCTTTCGACCAGAGACGGCGGCGCGAACTGGACGCAGAACAAGCATTTCAACGACGACACGATTCGACAGGTTTACTTTGCGGACGCAGAAAACGGCTGGCTTTTGTGCGAACGCGACTCTTTCACGCTCGGCAAAAACTCGCCTTCGTATTTACTGAAAACAGTTGACGGCGGCGCGACCTGGGATCAAGTCGAACTCGTCAATCCGCAACGCAAACGTCTGACGAAAATCTTCTTTGACAAGTACGGCTCCGGCACGGCGATTGGTGAAAACGGTGCGTTTTTTGCGTTGAGCGAAGATAAAAAAACTTGGAAACAGATGCCGTCGCCAGCCCGTTTTCTGCTTTTTGACGGACTTTATACCGATGATTGGAACGGTGTCGTCGTCGGCGCGGGCGGCGCGATTTTCTATACCGAAGATGCCGGTTTGAGTTGGAAGCTGGCGAGTGTTCTCGGCGAATCGAATGCGCGTCTGAACGCCGTCTTTTTCGTTAACCAAAAAAACGGCTGGACGGTCGGCGCGGCAGGAAAAATTTATCAAACCTTTAACGGCGGGAAACTCTGGCGCGAACAAAAATCGAGCATCGCCAAAGACTTGAACAGCGTGTTTTTCAGAAGCACGGCGGAAGGCTGGGCGGTCGGCAATGAAGGCACGATTTTGCATACGACGACGGCGGGAAACGTCTGGAGAACGGTTGATTCAAAAGCCCGTCATAATTTAGAAAAAGTCGCTTTCGCCGGGAAAAAAGGTTGGGCGGTCGGTTTTGGCGGCACGATTTTAGTTTATGATGACGATAAAACAGAGAGCGTTTTGTTTTCGCCGCCGAAGAAGTTGAAAAGGAGAAATCAACCCTCCGATTTGAGGTTTTAGAACAAAAAAATCGTCGAAAAATTCCGTTTTCAGAGGCTGAACCCAAAAATCACGCTTGACAAGCGTCGTTAAATTTTCGTAGCATTGCGATTCGCCTTCAAGTTGGAAGGCGTGTTTTTCTGAAAGAAATTTGAGTGCGGCGTGCCAAATCAAAAAGAGCCGGAAAAAGTTTTTAAGGGCATGTACGTCAATTGGTAGACAGCTTCCTTTACACGGAAGAAGTTAGGGGTTCGAGTCCCTTCATGCCCACCAGAAAGTTGAAAATTTAAGATTCGGGATTCAAGATTTAGAAGTTCAAGTTCTGAATCTTAAACCTTGAGTTTCTCTTGCGGAGTCGTAGTTCAGTTGGTTAGAACGCCAGCCTGTCACGTTGGAGGTCGCGGGTTCGAGTCCCGTCGGCTCCGCCATTTAATTATCGAAAACCGCAAAGTTTTTTATCAACTTTGCGGTTTTTTTGTCTTTCCAGAACCGTTGGCAGCTGATGGTCAATGTAAATTCGGATACAGGCTTGTCGAAACGGTTCGCGTCAATTACATTCGACCGGCGGCTGCCGCCGACGGTTCTGACCGCTTACCGATTCAAGTTAATCTTATGATAAAAATAAAATCTATATGAGTTACGAAAAAGCGCAGGAAACGGCGGAATTCATTCGCTCGAAATACGATAAGGAAATAACAATCGCGGTGGTTTTGGGCAGCGGTTTGGGCGCGTTCGCCGACGAATTGGAAAACGTGACGACCATCCCTTACGAAGAAATTCCCAATTTCTCGCGTTCGACGGTCGAAGGACACGCGGGCAGATTGGTTCTCGGCGAAGTCGAAGGCGTTCCGGTCGCCGTTCAGCAGGGACGTTTTCACTATTACGAAGGCTACGATGTCGAACAGGTGATTTTCCCCGTTCGCACGTTCGGAGTTTTGGGCGTGAAAAATTTGATTTTGACCAACGCGGCGGGCAGCGTCAACACCGATTTCACACAAGGTTCATTGATGCTGATTCGTGACCACATAAATTTGATGGGCGTAAATCCGTTGCGCGGCGTAAACGATGAAAGATTCGGCGTGCGGTTTCCCGATATGACGGAAGTTTATGCCCTCGAATATCAGGAAATCGCGCTCGCCGTCGCCAAACAAATGGCGCAGGAAAAAGCCGCGTTAAAAGAAGCCGAAATCGGCAGAAAACAGCCGCTCGAACCGCTTCTGCGGCGCGGCGTATACTGTGGTTTGTCGGGTCCGAGCTATGAAACGCCCGCCGAAATTCGGATGCTCAGATTTCAAGGCGCGGATGCCGTCGGAATGTCCACCGTTCCCGAAGCGATTACGGCGCGGCATCAGGGAATGAAAGTCATCGGAATTTCCTGCATTACCAATATGGCGGCGGGCATCGGCGACGACGTTATTCATCACGAAGAAGTAATGGAAACGGGTGCGAAAGTCGCGGCAACTTTCAAAGAATTACTTAAACGAGTGATTGCGAGAATAAATTAAAATAGGATGAACAGGATAAGCAGAATAAATTTTCGCAAGTCAAAAAATTCTGTAAATCCCGTCAAATTAACTTTATGATAATCGGTATTTGCGGCGGAACGGGATCGGGAAAAACGACGATTGCGCGGAAAATTATCGAAGCCGTCAAAGGCGAGAGCGTAATTCTGGTCGAGCAGGATTCGTATTACCGAAACCTCGAAGATATGCCGCTCGACGCGCGGCGGCAGACGAATTTCGATCATCCCGATTCGATTGACAGCGAAATGCTCGTCAATCATCTCAAACGTCTGAAAGACGGGCAGTTCGTCGAAATGCCGGTTTATGATTTTAAAACTCACACCAGAAAATCTGAAACCGAACATATCGAACCGAAGTCAGTCGTCATCGTTGAGGGAATTTTAATTTTTTCCGAACCGCGAATTTTGAATCTTCTGGATGTCAAAATTTTCGTTGACACGCCGGACGATATTCGGTTTATTCGACGGCTTCAGCGCGACATCACCGAACGCGGGCGCACCGCCGAATCGGTTATCGCACAGTATTATGCGACCGTGCGCCTGATGCACTTCGAATTCGTCGAGCCGTCGAAACGCAACGCCGATTTGATAATTCCCGAAGGTGCAAACACCGACATCGGCATCGAATTTATTTGCAGCAAAATCCGCGAAGAGATCAGCCGCCGACATTCGCAGGAAATTTTCGTCTAAAAACCAGAATGGAAAACATGCCGGAAAAGTTAATCGAAGCCGCCAAAAACGCCCGCGAATACGCTCACGCGCCGTTTTCAAAGTTCAAAGTCGGCGCGGCGGTCGGAACGAAAAGCGGAAAAATCTACACCGGCTGCAACGTCGAAAACGCGAGTTACGGACTAACGATTTGCGCCGAACGAGTGGCGATTTTCAAAGCGATCTCCGAAGGCGAAACGGAGTTCGCAAACATCGCCGTCGTCGCCGACACGCCCGAACTAACGCCACCGTGCGGAGCCTGCCGTCAAATCATTTGGGAATTCTGCGGCGATGTCTCGGTGATAATGGCAAACTTAAAAGATGAAACGGAAATTTTAGAGATGAAAGAACTTCTGCCGCGAGCGTTTGATGCGAAGTTTCTAAAATAACCGGAGTTCGACAAAAAATCCGATTGGTTTGAAATTTTAAAATGAAATCGTGTCCGCCCCTCTAATCTTGATTAAAAAGTAAGGATTTGTTAATCTGATACAAGCTATTAAATACTAAAAAGTTAGACAGGCGAAAGCGATGAAAATATCGGCGCAGGAAGAATACGGTTTAAGGTGCTTGGTGCAGCTTGCAACTTTGCAAACGGACGAATCTTTAACGCTCAGCCAGATTGCCGAGCGCGAAGGAATTTCCGTCGCTAACGCAGGAAAACTGATGTGGCTTTTGAACAAAGCCGGTTTCGTGCAGGCGACACGCGGCACTAAAGGCGGCTACACGCTGGCGCGGTCGGCGAGCGAAATTCATTTAAGTGAAGTCATCAAAATTTTGGACGCGGACGAAATTGACAATCACTGTGAGGGCTACAAAGGCATCTTGGAAGTCTGCATTCACAAAGGCGATTGCGGAATCCGCCCGTTGATCGTCGGGCTTCATCAAATCGTCAATCAGGCTTTGGCGAACATCACGCTCGCGCAACTGGTGGGCGAAGAACGCAAAGTTACGGAAACTTTTCAGCAAATTCAAAGGCTCGAAAAACGAGCCGTCAGTCAAATTCTAGAAAGTTAGGTTTTACGAAAAATTATGTCAACGGCAACACAGGAACTATTGGCGAACAGGGAGTATAAATACGGTTTTACGACCGACATCGAAACGGAAACGATTCCGAAAGGTTTGTCCGAAGATGTCGTGCGGCTGATTTCATCGAAGAAAAACGAGCCGGAATGGTTATTAAATTTTCGCCTGAAGGCTTATCGGCACTGGCTGAAAATGGAACAGCCGGACAATTGGGCAAACTTTGATTATCCGAACATTGATTTTCAAAACATCAGCTATTATTCCGCTCCGAAACAGAAAGCGAAAAAAGCGAGTTTGGACGAAGTTGACCCGGAGTTAATCAGGACTTTCGAGAAGCTCGGCATCCCGATTACCGAACAGAAAATGCTGGCGAACGTCGCGGT
>JAYVGL010000149.1:0-2605 GCA_043772175.1 Pyrinomonadaceae bacterium
TTTCTGCGCCGAAATATCCAGATTTTGTCTGGCTGTTTCGATAACTTCGTCGCGGATTCCGAAACGGCGGGCGATTTCGATTCCCGAAGACGCGCCCGCCAAACCGACTAATAAACGATACGTCGGCTGCAAAGTTTTCTCATTAAATTCAACCGAAGCGTTAATGACGTTTGCGTCGTTCGCCGCGTAGATTTT
This sequence comes from Pyrinomonadaceae bacterium, assembly GCA_043772175.1. Lineage (GTDB taxonomy): Bacteria > Acidobacteriota > Blastocatellia > Pyrinomonadales > Pyrinomonadaceae. Next base: position 196 of record JAYVGL010000149.1, read on the forward strand.
CAATCCGCGATAATGCGTCGAAGCGACGATTTGCGCTCCACATTGGCGGCGAAAATAATCCACAATTGCCACGCCCAACGCCGAACCTTCGTCCGGGTCGGTTCCCGTGCCGACTTCATCCAACAAAACGAGCGACGGCGCGTTGCAGTTTTCCATCATTCCGGCAATATTCGAGATGTGCGACGAAAAAGTCGAAAGATTTGCCGACAAAGATTGATGATCGCCGATGTCCGCCAAAACCGATTTATAAAAGGGAATCGTCGCTTCCCGCGCCGGAACCGGTAAACCCGAAATCGCCATCAGACTCAATAAACCGGCGGTTTTCATCACGACGGTTTTGCCGCCCGCGTTCGCGCCGGAAATTATCATCACGCCTTTTTCTTTGGTTAACTTGAACGAAACGGGAACGATTTCTTTGGATTCAGGATTCAGGATTTCAGATTTAGGATTTTCCCCTGAATCCTGAATTCTGAATCCTGAATCCTGAATCGAAGCAAAACGCAGATTTTCTTCCAAAAGCGGATGCCGCGCATCAATCAAATCAAGCGTTTCGTCACCGGAAATCGTCGGCACGATGGCTTTGAACTTGCGGGCGAATTCAACTTTGGCTTTGATGAAATCCAACTCTACGACCGCTTCGATGGCGGCTTCGATTGCCGGTAACTGCTCGCGTAAATCTTCGGTCAGCGCAAATAAAATTCTGGCGACTTCGCGTTCTTCCTTTCCTTTAAGGTTTTGCAGTTCGTTATTCGCCTCAATCGCTTCGAGCGGTTCGACGAAAACCGTCGCGCCCGACGACGAAAATCCGTGCGCCACGCCTTGAATCTTCCCGCGAAAATCGGCTTTAACGGGAATCACGAACCGCTCGTTTCTTTGCGTAACAATCGCGTCCTGGATCGCGTCGCCCGCGTTTCGCATCGTGTTCTCCAACGCTTTTTGCAGTCGCCCGCGCTGTAAATTTATTTCGCGTCTGAGCCGCATCAATTCGGGCGAAGCCGAATCGTCAATCTCGCCCGACGGCAGAAGTTTCCGATTAACGCGCTCGATTGCCGGAAACAGCGAATTCGGAATTCGCTCGACGAGTTGCCAGAGCGTCGGCGCGAAATCCCTCTCCGGCTGAATCGCCGACCGCGCAAACAACGCCTGATTGCACAGCCGCGTCAACTCCAAAAGCGTCGAAGGTTCGAGCGTCGCGTTTTTAATCCGTAAAATCGCCACCGCGTCCGACGGATCGGACAACTCCGTGAACCGCCAAGAAACCTGCTTTTCCTCATTCAGCCGCACGGTTTCCGAGACCGCCCGCAAATCTTTTTCAAGCTGTTTTCTATCGTTGAGCGGCTGCAAATCTTCCAGCAAATCTCTGCCCATCGGCGTATTCGCATAACGCGCCACGAGCGCGAGCATTTTTCCGTATTCTAAAGTCGTTAAGGATTGCATATTTTCAAGTAAGGTAAAAAATTATTTGATTCAACTAGTAACGGTAACCGTAAGGGCGCGGATTGATAGCGAGTGCGTTAATTTTCCCCGCAATTTTAACTTGAACGCGCCTTTCGAGTTTGCTCAATTGCTTGGCGGCGGCTTTTTCAAATTGTATTTTGTATGCCATTACTAGTCTAAGCCGAGACTTTCCTTGACTTCTTCCCAACTCACGAAATCGCCTTTGCGGGCGAGTTTGGCGGCGCGAATGTCGGCTAAATCTTCATCGGTCAGATTTTCCGAATTGCTTTTGACAGGTTTTGCCGTCGTTTTCAAATCGGCTAACAATTTGTTGGCTGATTCGACATCCTCAATTTTGTAACGCCGTTTGACGCGCAAAGGCAGATCAATAATTATTTGTCCCATATTTTTTACCTCAAAAAATTGCATTATTGCAAACAAAATTAACGCGGAGTCGGGTTTTTGATTGACTCGCCGCAAACTTTCTGAATTGTTGTGCCGCAACGCCGCCGATCAGTTATCGAATAACTTCCACGCCCTTCCAAAACGCGACGTAGTTTTTGATTTCCGCCGCCGCCTCTTTCGGTTCGGGATAGAACCAAGCCGCGTCGGAATTGACCGTGCCGTTCACGACGACATCGTAATAACTCGCTTCGCCTTTCCAGGGACAGTGCGTGTGTTTGCTGCTCGGGGCGAAAAATTCTTTGATAATCGCGTCTTGCGGAAAATAATGATTGTTTTCGATGACGATGGTTTCGTCGCTCTGGGCGATGATTTCGCCGTTCCAAAGTGCTTTCATAATTTTTTATTCCAGATTTCAGGTTCCAGATCGAAAAAAGTGTTAAAGTCTGGAATCTGAGATTTGCAGTTAGTTATGGCTTTGTTGCATAAATCAGCAATCTTCTCATTTCTGTTTTTCGCTAGACTTCAACTTTGTAACTTTCAGGCATTCCCAAGTGTGTCATCCGATTTA
>JAYVGL010000150.1:0-11898 GCA_043772175.1 Pyrinomonadaceae bacterium
ACTGCCCGCCCCGCCGTTCGGCTGGACATACCAAACATTGTTCACCGGGCGGAACACGCCGAAATCGGTCGTGCCGTCGCCGTTGAAATCCGACCGCCGCTGGATGCTGCAGGTATTCGGCGCGACGCACGTCTGGCAGACTCGTCCGCCGAATACTTGAACGTCGTCAACCCATTGTCCGGCTGCGCCGGTTGCCACCACCCCATCATCGGAGGCAGTCAGCCATCGGAATCGCACCGTTTGACCGTTCAAAGATGCCGGTAGATTAACTACCGTGTCGGTGTATCCAGAAGTTCCCGACCACGCTTGTCGTCCGCCTATCGGACTTCCGAAACCGGCTGAGATCGCCCCGGTGTAACCGCCGGAGACGAAAGAGCCGCCGCCGATGATGACATCCGTCCAAGTCGTGCCGCCGTTGGTCGAATACTCCAGAACCGTGCCGTCATAAGTGGCTTCCAGATTGTATTGATTCTTGAAGCTGATCTTCGCACTGGCACTGGTAATCGCCACCGCCGGCGAGACGAGAGCCGCCGCGTTGACGGTCGCCACTTCGTTGCCGAAAGCCGCGTTCGGAACCGAACTCGGAGTCGTCGTCGTCGTTACCCAACTGATTGCCGTGCCGGAAGTCTGAACGCTCGTCCAGCCGGTCGGCAATGCCGGAGCCGTCACGGTGTCGAAGTTCTGCGCCAGCGAGACGCTGTTTACGCCGGTCGTATAAGTTTTTGTAACATTCGGGAAAGTCGTCGCGCCGTCACTCACGACGAAGGTTAATACGACATCGTTGCCGCACGGCAGAGTCGAGCTGACGGTGAAAGTAAAGTTGCGCGTAACTGCCGCACCACCCGCCGCAATCGCGCCGTAACTCTGCGTTACGGCACTGACCACGCCACCGCTCGCCGCTAGGGTTGCCGACAAGTTCGCCGTGCCGGTTCCGCCCGAATTTGAAAGCGGCAGACTGACGGTTAAAGTTTCGCCCGGATCGGGAAGACCGTTGGCGATTCCGCAGCTCTCCGCGACTATCGAAACCGCTCCGGCACTAATCATTGCCGGACCACCGGCGACACCGATGGTTAAATTCGCGTCGTTGATATCGAAATAGATGTTGCCGACCGCCTCGATTTTGATGCGGGCTTGGGTGGTTGGCGTGTTCGGAATCAAAACCGATTCCGAGCCGTCGTTCGGCGTTGAAGCCGCTAAAACCGTCGGGAATGTTTGTCCGCCGTCGGTTGAAAGTGAAATTTTGACGTTTGCCGTGTTAATCGGGGCGGCGTTCGTGCCGCTGACATCCCACGTAATCGTTCGATTGGCTCCGCCCGTTACCGTCGTCGCGGTGTTGCCTATCGTTACCTTGAACGGCGCGGTCGTATTGACCGAAGCAACCGTCATTCCGGCATCGGAAATGCCTCCTCTGCCGTCTCGAACGGCGACGCGAAAATTCATCGTGCGGGCAATCGAAGGCAAATCTTCGCCCGTTACGCAGGTTCCGAAAGAGCAGACGATTCCGGTCGGCGTAGTTCCGGTAAAGGTAATCGGCGGTTCATTCGCGCTGTTCAGGATATACGGCAAACTCGGAAATGTTCGGGAAACATTCGTCGTCGGCGAGAACGTGCGGAATAAAGGACGCGCCGTTAAACTCGTATCGTCGTCATCCGGCGTTCCCGGATAAACGGAAGCCGCACCGAGATCGTATTGCTCCCACGAATAGGTCAGCGGATCACCGTCAGTGTCGGCGGCGGCTGCCGTCAGCAAAAACGGCGTGTTGAACGGTATCGAGTAATTGGTCAGCGTTGAAATAGTCGGAACGGCGTTCGTTCCGCTAACGGTTCCGCAGGTTGCGCCCGTTCCGGCGACCGTATAGGCGATGGCTTCGGTCTGGCTGACGATATGAAAATTGTCAATGCTGTTGCGCTGTAAGTCGGCAGCACCGCAGATACCGGCATAACCCATAATGGTTGCAGCACTTCCGGGTTCGTAAGCAGCTACCGCCGCCCGATTGCCGCCGCCGCAGCTTCCGGTGGTCGAGTTAAAGGTGTGGTTCGCTCCAACTTGATGTCCCATTTCGTGCGCGACGTAATCAATGTCGAACGGATCGCCGACCGGAGCGGGCGAGCCGGTTAAACCTCGCGCTTTGCTTCCCGTGCGGCACGGTGCGCCGAGTTGGGCAATGCCGCCGCCGCCCGTTCCGACCAAATGCCCCATATCGTAATTGGCATTGCCGATGACCGTATCAATGTTGGTTTGATTGGCGTTTAAATCACCCGAAGTATTGGCGTAAGGATCGGTTGCCGGATTCGGGTAAACGAGATTGACATCCGACACGAGCGTGAAACTTAAAGCTAAGTCTTTTCGGTAAATTCCGTTGATGCGGTTAACCGTAACGACGATGGCGTTTAAAGCCCGCGTCTGCGCCTGCGCGTCGGTGTCGCCCGACTGCCGGAAAAAGTTCGTATATTCGCCCGTTGCGGCGACTGCCAGCCGATACGTGCGAATTTGCGTTCCCGTGCTGAAATTCGATTCGGCTTCGGTCGGATCGGCGAGAGTTTCCAAAGTTTCGGTCTGAAGATCGCACTGATATGATTTATCGGTTTGAAAATCGCTTTTGAAATAGACTATATAATCTCCGCGGTCGCCTTCCTGATACGGATCAATCGAAAAAGTTTCGCTGCCGTTCAGCACGTAGGCGTGAAAGCCGGTCGGCGTGAAATCGAAACGCGCCGTCGCCGTCGGATTATCAATACCATAGCCTTGGAAAGTTTTCCAGTCCGGCAGTTGCGCGGCGACTTCCGCCGATAAGAGCGGCGAATCCTCGATGCGAAAACGCATCATCGTGCCGTTCGGCGAAGGAATTTCCAAAATAACCGGCTTGGTTCGCGCCGCTTCCGCCGAAAATTCCAGCGGAGCGCGGTCGAGAATCGCGCTCATATTATTACGGTTTAAACCGTAAACCTGATATTTTTCCGGCGTAATGAAACGTCGCCCGACCGCCTGCACTTCCACGTCGGTCTTTTGCTGCCACAAGGCAGAATTTTGACTTTTATCCGCAACAGCTTTCGATTTGATCGCGGCGAAATTTACAACTTGAAAAAAGCCGAGCGTCAAGGCGAGGCACAGCGAAAAACGGCAGAAAACCGCCAAAGGATTCGTCAATCTCATCGTTATTCTCCTAAAATTTAGAATGTTTCAACTATTTGGGTGTTGTTAAAATGGCATTATTGTATAATTACTGCGGCAGTCCCGTCAAAGCTGAACTCAATTAAAAAAGATTTTGCTGACAATCAGCAGGGCAGTGCAACAAACCGAAGCGGACTCGACTCGTCCAAGATGTTGATTCTAATAAAATTCGGTTATTTTCCAAACGCTTCCTTCATTCGTTTTACGCCTTCCGCCATTCGCTCTTCGGAATTGCAGAACGAGAGGCGCAGGAAACCTTTCGCCTCAGAACCGAACGCGATTCCGGGAACGGTGATGACGCGGTTTTGCAGGGACTTTTCGGCGATTTCCAGATCGTCGCCCAATCCGCGCACGTCGAGCATCGTATAAAACGCCCCTTCCGGTGAAGTTCCGCGCAAACCTAATTCTTTATCCAAAATATCAATCAAAAATTCGCCGCGCTTTTTGTAAATTTCTCTGGCTTCGCGTTTGGCTTTTTCGGCTTCGTCCGTCCAACCCAAAAGCGCGGCTTTCTGCGAAATCGTCGAAGTGCAAACCGTCAAAAAGCCGTGTAAAGTCAGCGCAGCTTTGACGACATCGGTTTGCGAACTCGCCAGCCAACCGAGCCGCCAGCCGGTCATACTTAATGATTTCGACAAGCCGGAAACGATTATCGTTTTATCGTAAAACTCCGAAGCCGAACGCGGAGCGTTTTCGGTGAAATATAAATCCGAATAAATCTCGTCGGAAATCAAATAAATTCCCGTGTCTTTCAACGCTTCGGCAATCTGCCGTAAATCTTCCGGCGTGAAAATTTTCCCCGTCGGATTCGACGGCGAAATGACGACCGCCGCCTTCGTTTTCGCGGTGATTTTCGATTTGAATTCTTCGATGTCGAACGCGAAATCCTGCTCCGCCGGAAGCCGGTAAAAAGTCGGTGTGCCGCCCGCGATTTTCACGCAGTTTTCATACGCCGGAAACGAAGGGTTCGGAATCAAAACCTCGTCGCCGTCGTCAATCATCGCCAGAAACGCCGCCGTCATCGCCTCCTGCGAACCGACCGTGACGCAAACCTGATTGACATCTAAATTCAAATGCGGATAACTCGCCGCGATTTTCTCGCGCAAAGCCGGCAATCCGGCGTGGTTGGTGTAGCCGTTCTGCTCTTCCAAAGTTACTCGCGCCGCTTCTTCCCGAAGAAATCGCGGTGTCGGCAAATCCGGTTCGCCCAAACCGAAATTGATCGAATCGGGCAGTGCGCGCTCAAAAATCCGCCGAATCAATGTCGGCTGAACATCACGCAAACGGCGCGGCAAAACGAAATTCTCATTTTGTTGGATTGCTTTCATAATAAAAATCTAACACAGGCGGGGAAAATGGAAAGTGGAAATTTCAGAAAGCGAGGCGAATGCAAATTGAAATCGGACTTTGCGGCAAACTCTTAATTTTCCATTTTCCATTCTCCATTTTCAATTTTCCTCCAACCCTTTTCGGTTTGCTCGAAATTCTGCGTGTCCGCCAAAAGAAATCCGATTTCCGCCGCCGCGCATTCAAAGCGTTTGACGATCAGACGCGGATGTTCAAATTCCAACACGTTGAACGAGTTGGCTTCGCCGCGCCCGCGAGTCGAAGTCGCCGTTCCCGCCTGCACGACCAGGGCGTTTTTGCCTTCGCCGAGTTTGTAGCGCGTCGCCGTGTGTCCGATATGCGAAACGTGAATGTGTCCGGCGAGAAAAACGTCCGCGCCGGTTTTCGTAATTTCCCGAATCGCCTTTTCCGAACGTCCGACAATACCGTCGTCGTCGTAACCTTCCGGCAAATCGAACGGATGGTGCGTTACGATGATTTTCAGCATTTCGTCGCTCAGACCGCGCATCCGCGATTGAATGACGGCGACCTGTTCATCATTGACGCGCCCGTCTTTAATCGTCAGCGAACGCGCCGTGTTGATGCCGATGACGGCGAGTTCTTCGTCGGCGAAAAACGGTTCCAAATCTTCGGTGATGTATTCTTTATATTTATCGAGCGGATGTAGAAACCGACTGTAAACATTATGCAGAGGGATGTCGTGATTGCCCGGAACGACGATTTGCGGTTTCGGCAGAACATCCAAAAACGCCCGCGCTTCGACGAATTGTTCGGACTTTGCCCGCTGCGTCAAATCGCCGGAAACAACCGTCAAATGCGGATTTATTTCGCCGATTTTTTCCTTCAAACGCTCGACGATTTCATAATCAACGCGCCCGAAATGAATGTCGGAGATGTGGACGACTATTCGCATAAATAGAAAGGGTTTAAGATTCAAAGTTCAAAATTCAAGATTTGTTTTGCCCTACAACTAAAACCTTGAATCTTGAATCTTGAATCTTGAACCTACTCCGGCACGATCACGCGCAGCACCTTCGGATGAATTTTATAATACAGCGGCGTGTCGAGCGTTTCGACTTCGCCGTCGAAGGCGACGAGAATTTTCTTTTTGCGCGTTTCAAAAGCGATTTCTTCGACGCGGATTTCTTCAAAATCGTCAGTCTGCCGCAGTAATCCGAGAGCCGTTCGCACGACCAGCAAAAACAAACCTTTGCGCCCGCTGCGATGGAGAAAATAAACGCTCAATTTTCCGTCTTCGATTTTAGTGCGTCTGCCGATGTTAAAAAAATCCATTTCATATTCGCCGTTGCCGACGAAGACGAACGGCGTTCTGATGATGCGTTCTTCAGTTTCGCCTTTTAATTTGACAGCGAAAAACGGCGACCGCCGAAGCATTTTTAACGCCGCCCAGAACGCCGAACGCCATTTGCCGTGTCCGAGACGCTGCTGTGCCTCGCGCCGTTTGACGATGTGCGGATAAAGTCCGATGCTCGAATTATTAACGAAAATCCGACCGTTGACTTCGCCGACATCAATCTGTTTGACGTTATTTTCGACGATAATTTTGACGGCTTCTTCGAGATTTTGCGGAATCTGCAAATCCTTTGAGAAATTATTCAGCGTTCCCAAAGGCAAAATGCCGAGCGTCTTATCGGTTCGCCAAAGCTCTGAAGCAACTGCGCTGACGCTGCCGTCGCCGCCGCCCGCGACGATTATTTCCGCGTCGCCTTCAGTCGCTTTTTTCGCCAACCTGACAATTTCCGAGCCGTTTTTTGCCAGGTGAATTCGCGCCGACGCGCCGTTTTGTTCAAACAATTCGGTTAATTGCCGTTCAATCTTTTCGCACTCGACGCTGCCCGATCCGGCATTAATGATGACTTCGATAAGAGGCGGCATACGGTTATTTCCTTTTATAGATTTCGCTTCGATGTCCGATAAAGTGAACGATGATAATCTCTTCGGCGTGAAGCATTTCGTAAATAATTCGATAATCGCCTTCGCGGAGTTTAGCGAAATCGACGAGATTACGTCTCAATTTTTTCGGTTCTATCATTTCCGCATTTTTCGCCAGCCAATTTAATTTTCTAAAATTCGGCGGGCAATCGTTTTATCAAGCCGTTCAAGATTGCTTTTTGCTTCTTCAAACAAACGGATTTGATACATAACTAATCCAAACCAAGCCGCGCAGTGACATCCTCAAGCGATTCACCGCGGTCGCCATTTTTTATCCGTTCATTTTGGCAGGCGAGAATCGCTTTTAATTCGTCGGTAAATTCCAAATCGTCTTCCGGGTCTTTAAACAAAACTGTCAATTTTTCTTCAACCATTTCATCAACCATTCTGCGTAAATCGCTGACGTTAATTTGTAAAACTTCAGTGTTCATAACCAAAATTATACACAAAGTTACCGCAGATAATCTTCTAATTTCGTCGAAGCATCGGTTTTCTCGTCGCGGTATTTAACGATCACGGGAGCGTAGATTGACAATCCGTTTTCTTTCCCGAAACCGCTCGTAATTTTCCGTGCGCCCTGCACTACAACCGCGCCAGCCGGAATAATCAAAGGCTTTTCGCCGTCCGATTTGATAATTGTCTCATTAACTAAATCAAAAACCGGAGTCGAGCGCGTCAGAATCACGCCGCTTGCCAAAACCGCTTTTTCGCGGACAATCGTTCCCTCGTAAACGCCCGTGTTGCCGCCGATCAAGCAATCGTCTTCGATGACAACCGGATTGGCATTCACGGGTTCGAGAACTCCGCCGATTTGCGCCGCCGCCGACAAATGAACGCGCTTGCCGATTTGAGCGCACGAGCCGACCAGCGCGTGCGAATCAATCATCGTGCCTTCGTCAACATACGCGCCGACGTTAACGTAACACGGCGGCATCAAAACGACGTTGCGCCCGACAAACGAGCCGTCCCGAATCGCCGAGCCGCCGGGAACGATGCGGATTTTGTCATCGAGATTCATCGGGCGCAAAGGATATGTATTTTTATCGAAAAACTGTAAACTCTCGCCGCTAAACGACATATTGACCATTTCGCCCATTTTGAAACCTGCCAGAATTCCCTGTTTGACCCAAACATTCACTCGCCAGATACCGCTTTCATCTTTTTCGGCGGCACGAATCGCGCCATCGCGCAACGCCGTTTTAAAATCGCTGAAAGTTTCGTGGTCAGTCGCGTCAAACTCCGTTTTCGTGAATAATTGTTCGACTTTTTCTTGCAAAGTCATTTCTTGTTTACCTCCATAATTTGTTTCTCAAGTTTTGCAATCGCTTTCAAAACATTCTGACGATTTTTCGCCGACGTTATCCATTTCGGCAGACGGCTAACTATTGACCAACTCATTCTGCCGTCGTCTTCTCTTAAATCTGCTTCAACGTAAGATTTTAGGTAATTTAAATGGTTTTCATTAAATGCCCAAAAAATCTCTCCAGCGCATTCTATTTGCAGCCAGAGCGGATGTCTAAAATAAGGGTCTAAAGGCTTACTTGCGTTGCACTCTTGATGCCAAGTCAAAGACAAGTAACTTGTCTTTCCACAAACCTCACAGCAAACTTCTGTGTGATCTTTTACGGGTTTGGCATTTTTAATTTTTATTTGAGCGGTAAGCCATTTCGTTCCACAATTAGGGCAAGGCTGTTGCGCTTTTCCAGCTGCAGCTCCGTATATTTTTTCGGAGTTCCAATCTTCATAAAAAGCGCAGTGTAAGCATTGAACACGAGCATCTTCGATACGATAACAGTATTCATAATTAGCTTTAATTATTGTTACCTGACCGCACTTTGGACACTTGCCGTAAATTTTGTGAGCAAAATTCCACAACGAAGTATTTGTTACTCGCCAATTCACTCCATCAGACACTGATTCTGTTTCAACAAATCTTTTACTCATAAAATCATTTCAAATTCTTCAAAATCGTTTTCAATTTTTGCCGCATCGGTTCGGTTACGGGAACGAGCGGCAGTCTTAAATTCTCTTCCAGCAAACCCATTTCCGACATCACGAATTTGCACGGCGCGGGCGAGGCTTCGATGAAGTTGGCGTTCATCAGCGGCAGGATTTTGTAGTGAATTTTTCGCGCCGCCGTCCACGCGCCGTCCAACGCTTTTTCGACCATCGCCGAAGTTTCTTTAGGAATCTCGTTCGCGCAAACCGAAATCAAACCGTCCGCGCCAACTGAAATTAAAGGCAGAGTCGTCGCGTCGTCGCCGGAAAAGACTCGGAAGTTTTCAGGGCTTTTGGCAATTATTTCCATAATCTGCGAGAAATCTCCCGACGCTTCTTTGGTCGCCACGATGTTTTCATAAGTTTCCGCCAATTGCAGACAGGTTTCCGCGCTGATGTTTGAAGCCGTGCGCGACGGGACATTATACAGCATTATCGGGAATTCGTGGACGGATTTGGCGATTTCCGAAAAGTGCGCCAGCATTCCTTCCTGCGTCGGTTTGTTGTAATACGGCGCGACGATTAACGCGCCGTCCGCGCCCAATTCGCGGACTTTCCTCGTAAAATCAATCGCCGCCGCCGTGCTGTTGCTGCCGGTTCCGGCGATCACTTTCGCGTCCAGACGGTGCGCGACGGCAATCGTCATTTGAATAACGTGAATTTTTTCCGCGTCCGACATCGTGACGGCTTCGCCCGTCGTGCCGCACGGAACCAGAATTTTCACGCCGTTTTCGATTTGCCGCTCGACCAACTTTTTGAAACAGTCGTCGTCAATCGAGCCGTCTTTGTGAAACGGCGTAATCAGTGCCGTTCCGCAACCGCGCAGCCAATCTATTTTTATCGTCATAATTTTTTCACTGAAAAAGAATTTAAAACCATCGGTGCAGACAGATTATCACAGACGAGAAAGGATTTTAATCGGCGGGCGCGGAGTCAAAAAGATCAGACGGATTTCAGGGCGGAGGCGGGCGCGGGCATCAATTTGTCGCGCAGTCTTAAAACCGGATACTCGACCAGTTTCGCCGTGCCGATGCCCAGCATAAAAGTTCCCGACCAATAAATAAAAGCGTATAGAAACCAGTTTTCGACCGCGAGATTCGTGAATTTCATCAGCCAGAAATGCACCGGCAGATTCCACAGATAAATCGAATACGAATATTTCCCGACGGCGGCGACGCGGTGCAGAATTACGTCGCCCTTAAAATCGGTTTTCAGCAGCGCGAGCAAAATCAATCCGCCGCCGACGTAAAGCAAAGTCAATCCGATTGTCCACAGCCACGCCGTTTCATTTAATTCGTAAACGAACGCCGGAACGAAACACGCCGCGCCCGCCAAACCGACGAGATTTTTGTTTTTTTCGAGAAATACATTTTCGGAAAGTCCGCGCAGATTCCACAGGTAGGAAAGATAAACGCCGAAGAAAAGCGAATCAATCCGCAGATGCGTCTGTTCGATATTGACCTCGTAACTAAAAGGCAAATAAGCCGCCGTGATAAAACGAAACGAGAGGCAAATCACCGCCAGCGAAAGGGTAAGTTTCGGGATAAAAGCAAAGGAATTTTGTTTGGTTCGCCTGCCGACGACTAAAAAAATAAAAAATAAAAATGTCAGAAAAATATAAAAATGCTCTTCGACCGCCAGCGACCAATCGTGCTGCCAAATGCCGGGATGATAATTTTGGATGAACAGAAACTCGCTTAAAAACCCGCCGCGATAAACCGCTTCGCCATTGGCAACCGTGACGACGAACGTGACAAAAATCAGCAGCCAGAACGCCGGATAAATCTTAAAGCCGCGCCGCACGAGAAATCTTTTCAGATTGATGTCGCCGCGTTTACTGAACTCGTTGAAAAGCAAACCCGACACCAAAAAACCGCTTAACACGAAAAACAAATCTACGCCCGCCCAGCCGCCGCGATACCAGATTTTCGTCAACTGATTCAGATAAATACTGACTTCCGGCGGGCAGACGCTCGAATGATTGCCGATCACGAGAATAACGGCGACGGCGCGAAGAAAATCGAGTTGCGGAAGTCTGACGGGCGTTGGAGTTGGATTCATCGGTCGGTGATTTTTTCGGCGTTTTCCTGTCGAAGAACTTCATCTATTACCTCTGTAAACTCCCAAAAGCCGCGTTTTCCCAAAATCCATTCCGCCGCCAAAATCGCGCCCGACGCAAAACCTTCCCGCGAGCGCGCCAAATGTTCGAGGTTGATCTGATCAGCCGCGCCGTCGAATCCGACGCGGTGCGTTCCCGGAATATGTCCGGCGCGAGTCGAAGAAACCGAAAAATCTTTGGTGATATGTTCGGCAACGATTTCTTTTAATTTCAAAGCCGTGCCGCTCGGCGCATCTTTTTTGCGCGAGTGATGCTGTTCTTCGATAAACGCTTCGTAATCGTCGAATTTGGCGAAAAGTTCCGCTGCAAAATCGGTGATTCGATAAAACAAATTCACGCCGATTGAAAAGTTCGCGCCGAACACGAACGCGCCGTTATATTTTTCAACCAGATTTTTAATCGAATCTTTTTGGACGTTCCAGCCGGTTGTGCCTTCGACCAGCGGAACATCGGCAATCAGACACGCTTCGACGTTTCGCTTGACCGCTTCGGCAACCGAAAAATCAATCGCCGCGTCAACGCTTTTCAATTTTTCCGCCAATTCTTCCGCTGACAGATTTGCGGCAGATTCATCAATAATGACGGCGATTTCGTGATTTTTATCGGCGGCAATGGTTTCAATTATTTTGCTCATCGCGCCATAACCGATTAAAGCTATTTTCATAGAATTTTTTGCCGCAGAGAACACAGAGAACACAGAGTTCAATTGCCTTTCTCTGTGATCTCTGTGTTCTCTGCGGCTAATAATTTCTTCACCAAATTTACATAAAGCCCGACCGCTTCGTCTAAATCTTTTTTCAGCACAAATTCGTCTTTCGTGTGCGCTGCGAGAATCGAACCCGCGCCCAAAAGCAGCGGCGTTCCCCAGTTTGAAAGGTGCGGAATGTCGGTGGTGAAACGCACGACTTTTTGATTAAAACCTTCGACCGGCAGCATTTTCACGGGTTTGGCAACCGACATAATTTCGATTTCACCGCGTCCGGCAATGGTTTTTTCCAACACTTCGAGAATTGGTTTTTCATCGGTCGTCAGACGGATATGCAAACCGGCTTCGGCAGATGGGGCGATGACGTTGGTTTTCAAACCGCCGGAAATCAAACCGATGTTATTTGTCGTTTCGCCGAAAAAACCGTCGCCCGGAAATTTAGCTTTTCGCACGTCAACTAAAATATCAATCAACTTTTCAATCGCCGATTCGCCCTGTTCGGGATAAGCCGAATGCGCCGCTACGCCGACGGTTTTGATGTAAAATCGAAGCGAACCTTTCGAGCCGATTGCCAGATCGTTGTCGGTCGGTTCGCCGTTAATCA
>JAYVGL010000151.1:0-15518 GCA_043772175.1 Pyrinomonadaceae bacterium
CATTTTATTAGAGTCTCAAAGTCTCAGGTCTCAAGTCTTGTTTAACTATCCAAGTTGGGCATTTAAAGCAACGGCTTCACTTGAGTCTTGAGACTTGAGACCTGAGACTTGAACGATTTCCCCGATTTTCTCGATTAATGTTTTTAATGTTTTGGAATGGATAGCTGAAATTGCCACGCTTTCGCTGTCCTTGTCAAGCCTGATTTGCCGTTCTAAGGCTTCGAGCGAATTCTCGTTGAGCAAATCCGCTTTATTTAAAACGATAATGCTCGGAATGTTGTTTAGTTCTAAATCCTGCAAAATTTTATCAACCGATTTGATATGCGCCAGAACCTGCGGATTTGCCGCGTCAACGACGTGGACGAGCAAATCGCTGTCGGTGATTTCTTCGAGCGTCGCCCGGAAAGCCGCCACCAATGTTTCCGGCAAATCGCGGATAAAGCCGACCGTATCATTGATGATAATTTCCTGCTCAATCGGCAGCCGCAAACGGCGCGAAGTCGGGTCTAAGGTCGCAAACATTTTCTTCTCCGCATAAACTTTGCTCTGCGTTAAAGTGTTGAGCAAAGTTGATTTACCGGCGTTCGTGTAGCCGACCAAGGAAATAATCGGCAAATCTTTTCGGAGACGTTCCTTGCGTCTTTGCTGTCGCTGTTTGCGAAGACTTTCGACTTGTTTTTCGAGATGTGTAATTTTATCGCGCACCCGCCGCCGGTCGGTTTCGAGTTTCGTCTCTCCCGGACCGCGCCCGCCGATGCCGCCCGCGAGCCGCGAGAAAGCCGAATTTTGTCCCTGCATCAGACGCGGCAGAAGATATTTCAACTGCGCGAGTTCGACCTGCAATTTTCCTTCGCTCGACTGCGCTCGCTGCGCGAAAATATCGAGAATCAATTGCGGTCGGTCAATGACTTTTAATTCGGTCGCGTCGGACAGCGAACGCACCTGCGTCGGCGAAAGTTCCGTGTCGAACACGATCAAGTCCGCGCCGAGACGCATCGCTCGGACAAGTAGTTCTTCGAGTTTCCCTTTTCCCAAAACGGTTTTCGGATCAATTTTTGGTCGCCGCTGAATGATTTTGTCCAGCACGATAACATCTGCCGACAGCGCGAGTTCTTCGAGTTCGCTCATCGTTTCTTCGGCTTCCGACAGATAGCCGTCAGTTACGCCGACTAAAATCACGCGGTCGCGGTTGGTTTGCCGGCTTCGCGCCGTCAGCCGATTTCGCGCCATCTCGGTTTCGAGCGAGTTTATCAAGTTGATAAAATTCGCGTCCAAGTGCGCGGGAATATTCGGCTCAAGAAATTCGTATGGCAGCGATTGGCTTTCCGTCTCTAACTTTTCGGCGGTCGTCGGCAAAAGATGCGCCGAATAGACGTTGTTCGGCAAACCCGTTTCGCGGTCAACCTGAATCGTCGCCATTAAATCGAGCCGCAGTAACGCCAAATCGGTCAAATCATCCTGCGTCAACTTTTCGCCGGAAAGCTGCGTGTGGACACATCGAAGTCCGCGAAAACGGTCTTCGGAAACACGCGCACGACCGAAATCCGGCATTTCGATTCGCTTCGCCGTGCCGACCATTACATATTCGATTTGCCCTTTGCGATTGATGAGAACGCCGACCTGTCTGCCGGTCTCAAATGAAATTTCCGTCATCTGCCGCGCCAGTTCCGGCGAGACGATTTGTTCGGGAGCGACGCGCCGCGTAGATAACTTTTCGATGCGCCGCAACTGATTTTGCTTTAACCCTTGCGTAAAACCGTGAATGTTACTGATAAAAGTAAAAACCTCCAGCTAAGTATTGATGAATTATAGCATAAATTTTGATGCGTAAATCGAGTTGAAATCAGCCCGCAAAAATCTTTTTGCCGTCCTACCGTTACTGGATAAGAATCTCGTCCACAAAAATAAAAGCATCACCGCCCGCGCCCGGATGCCACGCCGGAATTTTGCCTAAATTTGTCGCTTTGACGCGAACGAAACGCGCTTTGGTCGTTTTGATTTCAGCAAAATAATTCTTCGTTTGTTCGGTCATATTTTCCGGCGCGACATCGGTTGTAACGGCGGCGACTTCGGTGAAATTTACGCCGTCGGTCGAAGTTTCAAATTCGATGCGTTTGGGCATCCAAATCCACGAACGCGCCGCTTGCAGAAAGCCGCCGCCCAACTTTTTGATTTCGATTTCGCGCTGTAAATCTATGACCGCGACGAAATCCTGCGCTTGATAACCCTGCCATTCGCCCGACGCGAAATTTATCGTGCCGCGAATGCCGTCAATCAAACCGACATCGCCGCCGCCGGTGTATTGGCGATTGTATTTCGACGCGATTTTCACCGTCCAGTCGTGCGGCATTTTGTGCAGTTTTGCCTCGACCGTGAAACTGCTTTCGCCTTTCTCACTAATCGAAACGGCTTTGACGGTTTTCGATTCGGCGACGGTGAAAGGTTTTTCGTAAACCGTTGACTCTGCGTTCGGTTCGCTGTCGTCAATCGTGTAGAAAATCTTCGCGTCGTTGTCGGGAGAAACGATTTTGACAGTCGTTTCTTTAGCGAAAACACGCGCCGCGTCAATGGTCGGAACGCTCGAAAAGTCGGTTTCGATTTTTGAAACGGAAAACGTCGTGAACCAATCTTTAACGGGCGTGTCGGTCATTTCAAATTCCAAAACGCCGCCGTTCATCAAATCCCGATGCGCGAAAAACGTCTGCCTTAAATCTTTTCCATTCAATTTCACCGATTTGATGTAGATATTTTTTTCTGAAACATTTGCGGCTTTGATCGTAAAAGTTGCGCCGTTTTCCAGATGAATCTTCGCTTCCTTAAACAAAGGCGTTCCGAAATCATAATTCGGGATTGACGGCGCGACTTGATAAAAACCCAACGCGCTCAAAATATACCACGCCGACATCTGCCCGCAATCTTCGTTGCCGATCAAACCGTCGGGTGTCGGTTTATAAAATTCGTCGAGAATTTTGCGAGTATAGAACTGCGTTTTGTGCGGTTCGCCCGCGTAATCATACAAATAAGCGATGTGATGCGAAGGTTCGTTGCCGTGCGCGTATTGTCCGATCAAGCCGGTAATATCCGGTTGTTCGCGTCCCGCAAGTTTGTCGGTCGTCGTAAAAAGCGCGTCGAGTTTCGCCGCAAAGCTGGCGCGTCCGCCCTGTAATTCGATCAGGCGCGAAACATCGTGGGGCGCGAAAAACGAATAAACCCAACTGTTGCCTTCGGTGAAATTAAAAGTAACTTCGTTCGGCGCAAACGGCGCAATAAAACCGCCGTTTTTCTTCGGGCGCATAAATCCGGTTGCGGCATCGAAAAGGTTTTCAAAATAGCGAGCGCGTTTGAGAAAATTTATATAATCTGCAATAAATCCGTTAATTGTTACATCATTCTCAATATCTTTACTTGTTTGTTCTGCTGAAACCTTTGAAGTTTGAATGTATACATCTGCTTTTTTTACGCTCAATGTAACTGCCATTTGCGCGATGCAGAAATCGTCATAAGCGTATTCGAGCGTTTTGGAAACCGATTCGTTTTCGTCTTCAGCGGAAATATAGCCGCGCTTTTTATATGCTTCGAGTCCGAAATGATTCAGTTCCGCCGAATGTTTTGCGGCTTCAAACGCCTTTTCGTAATCGAAACCTTTGATATTTTTCGCCATCGCATCGCTAATGACTGAAACCGCGTGATAACCGATCATCGTGTCGGTTTCGTTGCCCGCGAGTTCCCAAACCGGCAGTCTGCCGCCCTGTTCGTATTGGCGAATAAAAGTATTGATAAAATCAACGGTGCGCTTTTGGTCAATAATCGTGTAAAGCGGATGCGCGGCGCGGAAAGTATCCCAGAGCGAAAAAACCGTGTAATTCGTATCTTTCGGCGCGTTGTGAACTTTCTTGTCGAGTCCGAGATAATTTCCGTCAACGTCCTGAAAGACACTCGGCTGAATTTTCGTGTGATAAAGCGCGGTGTAAAAATTCGTCATCTGCGCGTCGGTTCCGCCGGAAACTTCGATTTGTGACAGTTCTTTGTTCCACGCCACCTTTGCATCGCCTCGGACTTTATCAAAATTCCAATCGGGAATTTCCGCCGCCAGATTTTTTCTCGCGCTTTCGGTGCTGACAGGTGAGATAGCGACTTTTAACAGTATTTGTTCGTTCGCTTTGGTTTTGAAACGAAATGCAGATTTTATGTCTGTAATTGTATTCGGTTCGTGGCTTGTATGATTAAGTATTTCTTCCGTTTTACCCTTAACAAATGGCTTTGAAAATTCTCCCACGAAATAAATAACTTGATCTTTCGCCCACGAACTCGAACGCCGAAAACCTTCGATGCGATTGTTGCCGACGATTTTCAGTTCCGAGTCCGTAACTTTATCGCGCCATTTCAAATCTAAAATAATATTTGCCTCGTCCGATTTCGGAAAAGTGTAGCGATGAAATCCTACTCGTTTGCTCGCCGTCATTTCGGCGAAAATAGCGTCGTCATCGAGTTTGACCGAATAATATCCGGGTTCGGCTTTCTCATTCGCGTGGGAAAATTTTGAAGCGTAACCGTTCGCCGATTTGTCGCCGTCTTTCGCCTCAAACTGCGCTTCGCCGAGCGTCGGCATAAATAAAATGTCGCAGTAATCGGGAATTCCCGTGCCGCTCAGGTGCGTGTGCGAAAAGCCGTAAATTATCGAGTCGGCATAATAATAACCGCTGGAGCCGTCCCAATTATCGAGCCGCGTGTCGGGCGACAACTGCACCGCACCGAACGGAACGGTCGCACCTGGAAAGGTGTGTCCGTGTCCGCCCGTGCCGATAAACGGGTTGACGAGTTTGGTATAATCCGCTTTCTGCGCGAAAGCGGCGGCAGTGAAAAAAAAGATTGCACTGACGAGACGCAGAGACGCGAACAAGGTTTTGAAGTTTATCATTTGCAGCTCGTAGATTTTCGTATTAGCGTTCGTCATAATTATAGGCGAAATTTTATCTTCTCATCAGCCGCCGAATGTGCAAAAAAGATTTTTCCGCTAAACTGGTAAAAAATGCAGGCACGAACACGGCGACAAAAAGAAGTTTTCGACTACATCAAACACTACGTCGAACAATACGGCAACGAACCTTCATATCAAATGATTGCGCGGCATCTCGGCGTGTCGTCGAAAGCCGGAATCGCCAGACATATTAAAGCGTTAGAAACGCAGGGTTTAATCAAGCGACGACGCGAGAACGGCAGTTTTTGGCTGGATTTGGGACAGGAAGATTCGATGAGCCGAGCCGTCTGCGAAATCGAATGGCTCGATGTTCCGAAAACGGAAACCCACGTCGAGGAGTGGGAAAACGCACCTTTGTTCGTGCCGCGTCTTTTATTAAATTTTCAAGAATCGGAACGCTTGCGGGCGTTTCGCGTTCCCGACGACGCGATGCGCGACCGGCACATCTGCGAAGGCGATGTCGCACTGGTCGAAAAACTTTCATACGCCCGCGACGGCAGTATCATCGTCGCTTTCGTCGAGAGAAAAAGAATCGCTTTCAAACAGTTTTTCCGCGTCGGTGCTTACATCGAACTGCGTTCCGCCAACGAAGTTTACGAAACGCTGAAAGTTCCGGCGAACAAAATCGAGATCCTCGGAGTTTATCGCGGTCTGCTCAGACCGTTGAATTAAACGCCGCGACTTTTGATTGAAAACTGCGGCGCGGCGCGGGTTGCCCAAACTGCCTGAAAGCGATAATCTTGAAGTTCTGCTATGTCGAATAATCCAACACCAAACGCCAGTTACAGTTTGACGCTGCGCGTGAAAATCCAAAATAAACCGGGCAAACTAGGCGAAATCACGACGGCTATCGGGCGCGTCGGCGGCGACATCGAAGGCATTGACATCGTTTCGGTCGGCAAAGATTTTTTGATCCGCGACATCACCGTCAACGCCGCCTCCGAAGCGCACGACGAACAAATCGTGCAATCCGTCCAGATCATTGACGGCGTGGAAGTCGTTCACACTTCCGATCGAACTTTTCTGATGCACCTCGGCGGCAAAATCGAAACCGTCTCGAAAATGCCTTTGAAAACGCGCTCGGATTTGTCTATGGCTTACACGCCCGGAGTCGCCCGCGTCTGCGAAGCCATCGCCAAAGACCCGGAAAAAGCGTTCACTTTGACGATCAAAAAAAATACCGTCGCCGTCATTTCCGACGGCACGGCGGTTTTAGGTTTGGGCGACATCGGTCCGATGGCGGCGATGCCGGTGATGGAAGGGAAGTGTCAGTTGTTCAAGGAATTCGGCGGCGTTGACGCTTTTCCAATATGCTTGAACACGAAAGACCCGCACGAAATTATCGAAACGATCAAGAATATCGCGCCCGGTTTCGGCGGCATCAATCTCGAAGATATTTCCGCGCCGCGCTGTTTTGAAATCGAGGAAAGGTTAAAAGAAGAACTCGACATTCCGGTTTTTCACGACGACCAGCACGGAACCGCCGTCGTCGTTCTGGCGGCACTTTTGAACGCGCTGAAAATCACGGGCAAGCGAATAGAAGATATCAAACTCATCGTCAACGGAGTCGGGGCGGCGGGCGTTGCCTGCACGAAAATCGTGATGGCGGCGGGCGTGAAAAACATCGTCGGCTGCGACCAAACCGGCGCACTTTTCGTCGGACGCACCGAAAATATGAATTGGGTGAAGGACTGGTATGCGCGAAATACGAATCCGAATATGGAAAAAGGTTCGGTTCACGAAGTCATCAAAGGCGCGGACGTTTTTTTCGGTTTGAGTGCGCCCGGAGTAATTTCAGAAGTTGATTTGAAACAAATGGCAAAAGACCCGATTGTCTTTGCGATGGCGAATCCGACACCCGAAATTATGCCCGAAGATGCCGCCGGATTAGTTGCGGTGATGGCGACCGGACGCTCCGACTATCCGAATCAAATCAACAACGTCCTCTGTTTTCCCGGCATCTTTCGCGGCGCGTTGAATTGCCGTGCTTCAAGAATCAACGAGGCGATGAAATTAGCGGCGGCGAACGCAATTGCCGATATTATCACCGATGCCGAACTCTACACCGATTACATTATTCCGTCGGTCTTCGACCGCCGCGTCGGTGAAGCCGTCGCCGCCAAAGTCGAGGAAGCCGCCTACGCGACCGGCGTAGCAAGGCGCGAACGCACCGACGGCGATTCGGAATTTTAACTAGTCTCTGCGACGAGCGTTGCTTTATTTCGCCGCCAGCGTCTTATTTAACAACTCGCGGACTTCGGCGATTTGCGTTCCGCTATATTTCGTCGTATGCAGCCGGAAAGCGATTTTCAAATCGAATTTTTTGACGAAGCTGTTGACCGCTAAGTCGCAAACGCGCCGCCGCGGCGGCGGGTCAGCATACATTCCTTTCGGAAGGCTGAGTTTTTTTCTGAACTCTGTTGGTGTCGTTCCTCCGACGATGATAGTTTGATCGTCGAGCGTTTTCGACAACGCCGCCAAAGTTTCCCGCGACTCAATTTCAACGACGTTTTCCAACAAAAATGTGAGCGTTTCGGCGTGTTTTTTTTCGATTTTCTCCGACAAAAACTGCGCGGCTTCACGGTCGGAACTGTTTGCCAAAACGATGGCGGCAGCGAGTTTTATATTCTTGCCGTCTTCTAAATGATCGTTCTCGTCGGCTCGAAGTTTTTCATCGGTAATTAGTGATCTTAAAATTCGTTCGGTTTCGTCGCCGCTGAAATTTGCCAGCAAAAAAACGATGCCGACATTGCTTCTGCCCGATTTGGCGAGTTCTTGCAGTCCGACTCCGATTTGCGGGCGGGCAGCGATTTTCTCCGGCGACGGATTTTCCGCGTCGGATGAATACCTTCTATTTTTCGAGTAATTGGCGTATAGATTGTCGGCGACGATTTTCCGCAGCGGCAGTGGAAATTTTTGAAAGGCGAGCGCAACCATTGCCAAAGACTTTTCGCCGCCTATTCTGACCGCTAAAAGAACGGCTTCCCTTTTTACAACATTGTTCTCATCATTCAAATAAGGCTCTAAATACGGCACGACTTTTTCGCCGAGTTTTTCCATCTCTACTAAAAGTTCTCACCCTTTGAGGTAAGTCTGTCCCCGTCTGTTTTTTCTAACTTCGTCAAAAGCCTTTTTGACCTGCGCGGCAATGTCCTGATCTTGTCTCGCCGGCGAGAATTTACCGGCACAGCAAAATTTAATCGACGGCGGTTTTTTTTCAGAGCCGTAACCATTTACCGCGCCCGGTAGGGCAACGACAAACCATAAAACGCAACCGATTACTTTTTTCATACTATCTTCCGACGATTTGTTTGGCGATGGCGTTCATAATGTTGGCGTGCTGTTTGGGAATAAACGGTCCGCTGCCCAAAACATAATGAGCGTTGACTGAAACTTCTTCTGGATGCCGCGTTGTGTGATTTCTGATTTTTCTCGTTTTCGTTGCGTCATCTATTCCCAAAATATGCCCGATTTCGTGCGCCAAAGCCCGTGCGTTTTCAAAAGCCGGACTGTCGTCCTGAACTTTGTCATTGTTGCGATCCATCTCTCCGTCCCAATCTTCAATTAAAGCATCTCTGCCGAGAGCCGCCCCTACTGCTCTGTCTCTTTTTTCTCCCAGCTCGAGCTGCCAAACGAAAAAAATGTTAATGTGCGAACTACTGTCGCGCCTCGACACAACCAAGTCCCCATTCGTGTCCTTCCAAGGGTTTGCCATAAATGTCCGTTCGGTGATTAACGGCGGTTCCGAAGTTTTTGGAAATCTTTAACGGCTGGTAATTATTCTTTTGAAACGTGATGTTTGTTTGCGGCGTGTAAATTTGGTTCAGCCAAAACATCATTTCGTCAAGTTCCTGCGGTGTCCGTTTCGTCGTATTTCCTGCTTCATCGGAGACGAAATGAAAGCTAATTTTCAGCGTGATCGGCGGCTTAACTGAAACTTCGAGCCTTTTGACTAACTCTCTGCCGCGACGAACTTCGATAAAGGTTCGACCCGCCATATTTCCTCTTATTGTCAATACTCGCCAGGTCGGTAAAGCAGGTGCTGTTTTGTCTTCGACCACTACCGAGGCGATGCCCGGCGCGGTCGAAGTCACTGTTAATCCCGCGCCGTCAACCAGCCAGATAGGTTTGTGATCTTTCAGAGGAATCATCAGCCATTCCGGCGTGGCAGATGAATCGAAGCCGTAGTTTTCTAAAATGGCTTCAAATTTAATGCTCATTTCAAACTTCTTTCTTCTCACTTACAACGAATTTTCAAAATTTTGCTTCCGAAAATGAATTATTTTTCAATTCGGCTCTCAAATCTATTGAATTATAAACATTTAAGAAGGGAGGCACAAGAATTTCACTTTTCGGGAAATTCTAAAGTGACAATTCAGCAAAACCATATGTCTCCGGCTATCGTTTCTTTTTCCCTTTGCTCGCTATTTTCTTCTTTCCTTTACCTTTCGCCGATGCGCTTTTGCGGTCGGGTTTGCCGGTTGATTTTCCGAAACGCGCCGTGAAAGCGTTTTCCGGTTTCGCTTTGCGCGGCGGTCGGTCGGTCGGAAAATCCGAATCGGATGCGGCGGCGCGGCGCGGGCGCGTCGTCGGTTTGTCGAAATCCGTCGTTGTCTTGCGGCGCGGACGGTCGTCCGGCAAAGCGGACGGCGAAATTGTTTTGGCTCTCAACGGAGATTTGCGCGACGGTTTATCGCCCGTCCTGTTATCGAAAGGCGCGGCGAATGTGTTAATCGGTTTGGCGGCGCGGCGAGCCGGTTTTTCGATTATTGATTGATCGAGTTCTTCGGCGAAACGGCTTTTCGCTTCGTCGCTGCGGCGCGGCGGTTTTTCGTCGAAACCTTTGGCGGCTTTGGCGAAATCGCTTTTCGGTTCGGGCGGGCGGCGCGGCGGGCGGTCGTCAAATTTGGCGGCGAAACCGCTTCTATTTTCTGATTGACGGCGCGGCGGTCTTTCCCGTTCCGTTCGCGGCTGGTGGTCGTTGCGGTCGTTGCGATCACTTCGATCATTTCGATCATTGCGATCACTTCGATCATTACGCGATCTCTGTGCTTCCCGCACTGAATCGTCCTGCGAAGCGAGGCGAATGTTGGCGTTATTGCCGCGAATTTTCGTTTCGGACATCACGCTTAAAACGTGTCCGACAAATTCCGACGGAATATCAACCAAAGTGAATCGGTCGTAAACGTCAATCGCGCCGATGCCTTTGCCCGGAACGCCGCCTTCGTTGGCGATGGCTCCGACAATATCCGCCGGACCGATGCGGTGATTGCGCCCGACATCAACGAACAGGCGCACCATATTGTCTTCGCTGAACGATTTGTATTCGGTTTTCGGCGGCTCGACCGGAACCTCCAGAGGCTTGTCGCCCGCGCTCAAAAACGCGGCGGCGGCGGCGATTTCCGACATATCGCATCCGCTTTCTTCGGCTAATTCCTCGATCAGAGACAAATATAAATCCAACTCTTCATCTTTCAGCGTTTTCAAAATTCGTTCTTTGAACAAATTGACGCGGCGCGACGCGACATCGGCTTGCGTCGGCAGTTTCATCGGCTGAATCTGCTGTTTCGTATATTGTTCGATGTCGCGTTTCATTCGCTGCTGACGCGGCGTAACGAACAAAACCGCCGTCCCGTCGCGTCCCGCCCGACCCGTGCGCCCGATGCGGTGAACGTAGCTTTCGGTGTCGCCCGGCATATCGTAATTGATAACCGACGAGATGCGCTCGACATCTAAACCGCGAGCGGCGACATCGGTCGCCACGACGATTTCGACGCGCCCGTCGCGCAGACGTTTGATCAAAGCCTCGCGCTGCGCCTGACTCAAATCGCCGTGCATCGCTTCCGCCGCGTAGCCGCGAGCCTGAAGTTTATTGGTCAATGAATCCGCGCCGATTTTCGTGCGGTGAAAAATAAGCACCGCTTCGCCGGTCGCCGTTTCCATCTCTAAAAGTTTGGTCAGCGCGTCGGTCTTTTGATTTTCCGTGACGTTGATATAAAACTGTTTGATGTTCGGCACGGTCATCGTTTTGCGCTCGATTTCGATGTTGACCGGCTCGTTCAGATATTTTTCGGCGAGGCGGCGAATCTGGCGCGGCATCGTCGCCGAAAACAAAGCCGTCTGGCGTTCTTTCGGCGTGTGCGCCAGAATCCATTCGACATCTTCCTGGAAACCCATTCGCAGCATCTCGTCGGCTTCGTCCAAGACGACCATTTTCAGTTTTGAAATATCAATCGTCTCACGCCGCAAGTGATCCATTACGCGCCCCGGCGTTCCGACGATAATCTGCACGCCGCTTCGCAGATGTTTGATTTGCTGTGAAATTGACTGTCCGCCGTAAACCGGCAGCACCCGCACGCCGCCCAAGAATTTGGCGTAAGTGTGAAAGGCTTCGGCGACCTGAATCGCCAGCTCCCGCGTCGGTGTCAAAACCAGAGCCTGCACCGCACGACTTTTGACATCAATTTTGTGCAGCGTCGGCAGCGCGAACGCCGCCGTTTTCCCCGTTCCGGTCTGCGCCTGCCCGACAATATCTTTTTCCGCGAGCAGCACCGGAATCGTCTTTAGCTGAATCGGCGACGGCGTTTCGTAACCGACCGCTTTGACCGCTTGCAGCAGTTCTGCGCTCAGACCGAACTGCTCGAACGGACTTATTTTAATTTCTTCTTCGCCCGTTTCCACCAAATCAAACGCGGCTTCCTCGCTCACTTCCTCGATAATATCTTCCTGCATATTCAATAAATTCTTTCCTGATAATTTGTTTTTTAATAGTAAACTTTTTAAAATGCGGATGTCTTCTGATCGTTTCCGCAATCGCGGTTTTCAGCCCGCCGAACATTAAAAAAGCAGCCCGAAGACTGCCCGTTCTTCAAATAACTTCGCCGCCGAATCAGTCATTTTAAGTTTTCAACTGATGATACGGAATGCGGTATCTTCTCAAAAATCTTTCCAGGTCCATAATCTCGTCCGGCTCGCTGTCGTCCATTAAAACTCCATCAGGACTGACGTTGTAAATCGCTTCGAACGTATTATATTTAGCGTCCTCACTGATGTTTAAAGCCTTGATTCCGCTGATGATCGTCTGTTTGTCAATCGAATCGTTCGACGCGGTATATGGAATCTTTATAAATGTCATGGTTGCATCTTAGCACGTTTCCAACGGAAACTATCATCTGCTGTAAATCGAGCCTCGTCGTTCGCGCAGAAATCCGCCGTTTCGATGTGATAAAACAGCTTGAATTTCGGCGATAACGGCGAGCGCGATTTCTTCGGGCGTGTTCGCCCCGATGTCCAAACCGACGGGCGCGTAAAGTCTTGCCAGTTGTTCGTCGCCAAAGGTTTTACCGATTTCTTCCAACAGTTTTTCCGTTCGTTTTTTCGGACCCAGCACACCGATATAAAAGCATTTCGAGTTAAGCAGACGACGCAGAATGTTTCGGTCGCGCTCGTAATTGTGCGTCAGGATGACGGCGGCGGAATTTTCGTCGGCGAATAAACTTTCATCCAGATTCTCTGACGCGGCGGCGATGATCTCATCGGCTTCGGGAATTCTTGTCACCTCGGCGTAAGCGGCGCGGTGGTCAATGACCGATACGTGCCAGCCCAAATCTTTAGCGAACCGGACGACGGGCAGCGCGTCGAAACCTGCGCCGAATAACAATAAACTTAACGGCGGCTTGACGGTTTCAATGAATACTTCGCCGAAATCGAAAGTTTGCCGCATCGTCAAATGGTCGGCGAAAGCGCGGCGGGCGGCGGTGTTGATTTCCGCCATCGCTGCGCCTTTGAAATCGCTGAAAGCAACGCCCGTTTCGTCGTAAAATAATCGTGCGCCGATTGATAAATCCGGCTTTGTCGTCTCAATTAAAGTGGCGACGGCAAAAGGCATTCGTTCGTGCAGATTGTCCGCCGCGTGAACGATTAAATCACTCGCGTTCGTTACCGATTCGAGCAGAATCCGCACGATGCCGCGACAACCCATCGAAAGTCCGAAAACGGAATTCTCGTCGGCGTTCGTGTCGTAAGTAATAACAATCGACTCGTCCGTTTCCAAAACTTTTTTAGCGCGTTCCAAAACGTCCGCTTCGAGACAGCCGCCCGACACCGTGCCGATGCTGAAACCGTTTTTATCAATTAACATCCGCGCTCCCGGACGGCGATAACCCGAACCGACGACATCAACTACCGTCGCCAAAATCGCTTTTTCGCCCGCGCCGAACTGCGCGATTTTTTAAGAATTTCCTGTAATTCTTTCATTCAACCATATCTTGCTATTTCGGAAAAAGATTTGTCGAATTTGATCGTAAGAAAGAGATTTGCCCACGAAACACACGAAAGGCACGAAAATGAATTTTGGGTTTTTAACCATTTTATATTCGTTTATATCCGTGAGAATCGGCGGCTGAAACGTCTTTTGTTTTCAAAAATTATTTCGCCGCCGTCATTTCCTCTTCAGGAAAATCCGCGCCGTCTGACGTTTCCGCCCAGGCATCGAAATCGGTTTTGAGATTGTCGAGTTTCAAACGCGCACCTTTGAGCGCGGCTTTCCCCAAAAGCAACCACAACGGCGGATTTTCCGATTCGACCGCCTTAATCATCGCCTTTGCCGCCCGCACCGGATCGCCCGGCTGATTGCCGCTGTAGCCGCGAATCGTGTCCTGATTTTTACCGGCAGTTTCCGCGTAATCTGCAATTTTATCGGTCGCGTCATTCGCTGAACGTCCTGCCCAATCGGTTCGGAAACCGCTCGGCTGGACGATGATAACTTTGATTCCGAGCGGTGCGGCTTCCTTCTGCAACGCTTCGGAAAAGCCGTTGACAGCAAATTTCGTCGCGTTATAATATCCGACACCCGGAAAACCGACGAAGCCGCCGATGGATGAAATGTTCACAATCGTTCCGCTTTTGTGTTCACGCATTTTCGGCAGAACGGCGCGGGTCATCGCCGCCAAACCCCAAAAATTCGCCTCGAACATCGCCCGCACTTCTTTTTCTTCGGATTCTTCAATCGCGCCGAAATAGCCGAATCCGGCATTGTTGACCAAAACGTCAATCGCGCCGAAATGTTCTTCGGCTTTTGCCACCGCATCTTTAACCTGCGCTTCGTCCGTTACATCTAATGCCAGAGCCAGCGCATTTTCTCGATTGAGTTCGACCAAATCCTGAATTTTATCCGCGTCCCGCGCCGTCACGACAACGCGATAATCATTTTCCAAAAGCTGTTTCGCCAGTTCACGCCCGAATCCGGTCGAACAGCCCGTAATAAACCACACTGATTTTTTTTGTTCCGCCATTTTTTTCTCTTCCCTTGATTTTTTTCCTTCTGATTCTACTCGTGTTCCAAAGCTCAACTAAATTTAGTCGAGCGACACCCCGACCGCTCTCATCAATCGCCGGTAAAAACGCCTTCGTCAGCCGCGCCGGTTCCCTCCTTTAAACATCAATCGGGGAACCGGCGCGGAGGATTTCGATTAAATAGTTTTACAACAGTTTATCCGGCGTGAACGGCAAATCCCGGATGCGCTTGCCGGTCGCGTTGAAAACCGCGCTGGCGACTGCCGCTGCGACTCCCGTAATACCGATTTCGCCGACACCGCGTGCGCCGATTGGCGAAATATGCGGGTCGGTTTTGCCGATGAAAACCACGTCAATCGGCGGCACGTCCAAATTCACCGGAACGTGATAATCGCCCAAGTGTCGCGCCACCGGATTGCCGAAGCGCGTGTCGTAAACGGTTTCTTCCATCAAGGCTTGCCCCAAACCGTAAATCACGCCTCCGATCACCTGCGAACGCGCCGTTTTTTCGTTCAAAACCCGACCGATGTCTTGGACGCTCGTAAAGCGCGAAACGCGCACCGTTCCCAAATTCTCGTCAACAAGGACTTCGGCGAACTGCGCTCCGAACGAGTGAAACGAGTATTTTTTGTCGTCGCTGTCTTCGTCCAAAACGAAATTATCGGGCGCACACGGCGCGACGTTGCCGCTCAAACCGCCGCCGGACGCGGGCATCGAACTGGCGCAGACTTCGACCGACGGTTTGTTGTTGCGGCGCAGAATGTCGGCGTAAGAATCGCTTTTCGAGGTATCGCCGCTCACGAAAAACTTAGCATCGGCGAACTGAATTGCGCTCGTATTTACGCCGTTTAGTTTCGATTTGCCGTCCGCCAACGCCATTTTCATCAGTTCGGCGCGAAGCATTTCGCCCGCCGCCAAAACCGCCGATGTCACGCTGACCGCCGTCGTCGAACCGCCGGAGACGGGCGCGGGCGGCAGACTCGAATCACCGAGTTCAACCGTAATTTTTTCGACGGATACGCCGAGCGCGTCCGCTGCGGTCTGTGCCATAATCGTATAGGTTCCCGTGCCGAGGTCCTGCGTCGCGCTCGAAACGACGACCGTCCCGTCCGCCGTCAGACGTATTTTTACCGTCGCCGCGCCCCGAATCGCCGGATAAGTCGCCGTCGCCATTCCGTAGCCAACCAGATATTTGCCGTTTCGTGTCTGGCGCGGCTGCAAGTTGCGCCGGCTCCAGCCGAATTTT
>JAYVGL010000152.1:0-17292 GCA_043772175.1 Pyrinomonadaceae bacterium
AATAGTTGTAATGTTCTTCGTTAAGTTGTAGAAATCGTTGTTGTTTTTTCATCTCTAAAAGAAACGACTAATACAGTAGAAAACTTAAAAACTGCTCTACTCAGCTTGTATTAACTAATTAGTGTTATTCGCTTCTTTCTGTTTCGCTCTCTGCTCTTCGAGCCACTTTTGATAGACGACTTTGGCGCGTTCAAAATCTCCGGCGGACGCGAAAAAATTGTGCGAGCCGTCGTTTTTCTCCGTGTTCAAAATATAGAAAATATAATCGCTCTGCGCCGGATACAGCGCGGCTTTCATCGCGCTTTCCGAGACGGACGAAATCGCGCCCGGCGGAATGCCGCCGAAACGCCGCGTATTATACGGCGAATCAACTTCCAGATCGCTTTTGTTAATCGTGCCGTCCCAGCGGTTCTGCATTTTGGCGATGTAAACCGCCGTCTGGTCAATGCCGAGCGGAATGTTTTTTGCCAAACGGTTGTAAATCACCGAAGCGACGACGGCGCGTTCTGCGTCAATCTTCGATTCGGTTTCAATAAGCGAACCGATAGTGACGATTTCACGCGGCGTGCGACCGAGTTCGCGGGCGCGTTCGTTCCATCCGGGCAGCCAGATTTTTTTGAACTGCTCGACCATCGCCTTTATAACCTGTTTCGGCGCGGTTTCTTTCGGAAAGCTGTAAGTGCTTGGATACATATAACCTTCGAGGTTTTTCGCCTGCGGATCAAAATCTTTTATCAGCGAAACGTCAGCCATTAACGCGAGAACCGCTTTTTCGTCCGACGGCGGCGAACCCGGAAATTTATCGGCGATTCGTTTAGCGATGTCAAAGCGCGTGAAACCTTCGGGAATCGTCAGCTTGACGGTGCGCTCTTCGCCTTTTTCCAACTCTTTCAAAACCTGCAAAGGCGTAATCGGCGACTCAAACTGAAACTCGCCTGCCTGCAATTTATTCGCATTGCCGACCGTGCGAAAATAAACGAGCGTCGGTAGTTCACTCGTCAAAATTCCTTCGGCGGAAAGTTTGGAAATAATCTCGTTCGGTGTCGAACGCTTCGGAATCTGAATATAAACGCCCGCTTTAGAGTGTTGATGCGGTTTGTTGAGCGAACTATAAACCCAATAAGAAACGCCGCCGACCGCGAGCAGTAAAATAATAAAAATGCCTGCCAGATATTTTATAAATCTCATCAGGAAGAATTTTAGCAGAAAACCGAAACGTCGGATAAATTCATCTTTCCAAAACATCGAACGCTAAAAGCCGATTGCCGTCCGCCGAATAAAGCAGCTCGGCGGCTTCATCGGTCGTAAAACGCGCGTCGGGTTCGGAAATCAAAACGAATCGCGCATCTTTGCCGGTGTGGACGTTCACGCCGACCAAACCTTTTTTATCGAACGGTTTCGGCAAATCGGTATAGAAATACATATAATTGCCGCGCAAATCGGCGAGATGTTGGCGGCGCAGAAAATAATCGGAAAGTTTCTCGACCTGCCGAATCGGGTCGAGCCGTTCGAGCAGATTCTCCTGCACGTCGGCGCGGGTCGGCGCGGCGCGGTTGATCGCGCCGCCGATGATTTTGCCGCGAATACCGGCGGAACTCGAAAGTTCAAGCTGCCCCAAACCGCGCAGACGATTCAGCAAATCCGCGTTTCTCGAAGCGATGCCGAAAACGCTGATGCGCCCGACGGCGTAATTTTTCGCCGAATTACTCGCCAGTGTCGTCAAATCGAACGAACTGAAACGAGTCTGAACACCCGACCAGCGCAAAGATAAAACCGACCGCGCTACACTCGCGCCGCGCACTAGATTCAACGCCGAAGTCGCCAGTCCGCCATACCGAAAATAAAGCGCGGTCGTCCGCAGTGCGATTCCCGCGACAATTCGAAAAACGCCGCGAGATGGTGCTTTGTGTTTGACGCGCCAGATTTCCGAATCTCGGATTTCAGATTTTGGATTTCGGATTGGAAGAAAGGAATCTTGATTTACAAAGGAAGTATTTTGAATTTTGAATTTTGAATTGCAAACGCCGCAATTTCATCGCGCCCGCCGATGACGGCTTTGCCGCCTTCGTTGATTAAAACGAACTGTGCTTTTTCGACATCGTGTTCAAATTTGTCAATTCGCTTGCCGTTTCGCGCATCAATCGTTATCAAATCGTCTTTGTCGGCGACCAAAATCGTCTGCGCGTCGGCGAACACGAAATTCGTCAAACCTTTGTCCGCGCCTTTGTAACGCCAGAGAGTTTTGCCGCTGCTCGTGTCAATCGCCGACACGCCAAACGAGCCTTTCTCTTCGATTTCGCCGTTTTTAATTTTAGTGAATTGTCCGCCCGTTCGAACATACAAAACATTGCCGACAACCGCCATTTCCGGCGTTATGCCCAAGTCTTTGGCTTCCCATTCGACTTTGAAAGTGCGGCGATTGACGGCGCGAATTTTTCCGCGTCCCGATGTGTAAAGGTATTTTTCGTCGAAAACCGGATCGGCTTCGGTCAACGCCAAACCGTCTTCATTGATGCCGAATCTCTCGCGTTCGCCTTCGCGTCCGGTTCGCGCGTCAAACGAAGTCGCGCCTTCATAAAACAAATAAAGCCTGCCGTCCAAAATCAGCGGCGGACGATAGTTGTCGAGCGTATAAGCAACTTCCGCGTCCGAATCGAACCGCGCAGGCATCATCTGAACGTCCGAATCCAATTCTTTTTTCCAAAGTTCATCGCCGTTCGACAATTGAAAAACGTGAATAACCGGTGTTCGCTTGAATTCTTCGCCGACTTTCCCTTTCGCTTTTTTGATCAGCACGACCGCCAGCAAATCTGCTGCCGGTTCAACCGCCAACTGCAAAACATCGCCCTTGACTTTATCCGAACGCCAGACGGTTTCGCCGGAAAACAAATCAACCGCTTCGACCCGCGATTTGTCGCCTTCGTCGCTTGAGATCAAAATCAAATCGGTCGAAGGAACCGGCGTAATCGAAGTTTCGTCCAGGTTTCTCGTCCGCCTGCGCCACAGCCTTTCGCCCGTTTGCCCGTCAATCGCGTAGAGAGAATTTTCCGTTCCCGCCAGCATCACGCCGAAATCGGTCGTTTGATAAAACTGAATTTTTGCATCGAGATTAGATTGCCAAACTGATTGAGCATTTGAGGTTGCCGTAAAAAGACAAAAATAAAGCAAAAGAAGTGTGAAAACTTTCATAAATTTATTATCCAATAAAACACGCGAACTGAAATTCGTTTTGATGTCGTTTCGCGTTTGGCGGTTGAATTTTAAAAAGTTTTATGAGAAAAATGAGGTGATTTTTTTCTGAAGATTCGACCAAAAATTTTCAATATTTTTCTGTTGCTTCGATTGATTTTCCAACGATTCTTCAAAAACCTAGGGCTTACGCATTAAAATTCTTTGTCAGCGAATTATGCTGATAGCTAAGTAAAATAAAGGCTTTTGGTAAATAGTTCATCGTTAAAGTGAAAAACCAGACAAACTTTATTGCTTAGAAACTAACCGAAAAAGCATCTTTTTTATGGCTAAATTATTGCAAATGCTCATAAGCCTTTATTTGCAGTAAAATTTTAATGCGTAAGCCCTGCAAAAACCTTTCCTTCGCCAAGTATTTCCGGTATTTTGTTAAAATCAATTATAGCTGCCGTGCAGTAATCGGTTCGCGGAGTTTTTCCGTTAGCCAAAACCGTGGGTTTCATTCCAACTTTATAGGGTATCGAACAACTGTCGGATTTTGCGTAAGTTTGAATTGTGATTTGCGGACTGTCAACTCCTTTCCAAGCGCGAATAACCTTGAAATTAACATCCACTAAATACTCTTTCCTGTAAACTACGCCTTTACTATTCTTGAGTTTGACAACGTAAGGTTGACTTACTGATAAAACTTCTCCCTCAAATAAAACTTCAGTCTTCTTCAAATTCTCAATACGTTGCGCTTCATTAAAGTTTATACAGCTGCAACTTAAAACTGAACTGTAAGCAAATAACAAAATCAAAATTGATGCGAGAATTTTCATAAAATTTCATTGAATTCGATACGCCTTTTCCTTCCAAACAACAATCACCGTCCCGCCGAGATTTTCGACGATGCCGCGCAAGCCCGAATCGAGTTTTTTGTATTCCTTTGTGCCGCGTGAGACGTTCGCCGTCGTTTGCCCGCGATACGCCGAATCAATCCAGACGTTGTTGGCGCGGGTGAAATTTTTGCCGCCGACAACAGTGGTTTCGGCTGATTTATCTTTGACGGATTTTTTTGATTCGGCATCTTCACTTTCCTGCTTGCGTGGTTTCGCCGATGGCATCGGCGCACGTTGGACGTTGCGCGTATCGGGCGTAATCTGAGTTTGATTTTGCGGCGTTTGATTCTGTGCCGCCGAACCTTGCGAAAGATCAGACGATGTTTTGTCGTCTTGTCCGTCGAGTGTAAGATTATTCGACGCGGAAACAGGCGGCGGCGGAACTTCTGCTAATGATCCGGTCTTTTCGTTCGCTCTACCGGGTTTATTGAGGGTTTTAGCGTCCGCCGGTGCTTCCTCTTCCAAAGGCAGATTCGATTCTCGCCGCGCTGTTATCGCGTTTGAGTTAGCTGCCGACGGCGCAGCTGATATTGCCGAATTTGCCGCTGAATTCGATGACGACATACTATTCATCGCCGCCGTATTCGACGACATCTGATTGCTGCTGTAAACTTCCTGCATCGCCGCGTCGCCGTCCGAAGACATTCCTTTGCCGCCGGTTTGCTTTTCGTAAGCCTGCGAAACTTCCGCGTTTCGGGAATTATTCTGCAAAATCGTGAAGACACCGATTCCGGCGAAAACCAAAATCAATCCGCCCATCGCGTAAGCCAAGTTCTGCACAACGAAAAACTTCTTATACCAAGAGATTTTCGGCGCGATTGTTTCCGCCGTCAAAAATTGCTCGACGTGAATGTTTTCATCTTCCGTATCGCCGTTCAGCACGATCAAACCAGCCAAATTTTTTCGACACCGCTCGCAATTCGCCAAATGTGTCGTATAATTCCGGCGAGTTTTCTCCGGCAGAACGTTCTCGGCAAACGCCGAAATCTCATCATTATCAAGATGTTTCAAATCTGGAATCTGGAATCTGGAATCCGGAATCTTTTTCCCGAACGCAGTTTTGTCCTGCGCCGTCTGCCGCAGTAGAAAATCAATCTCTTTGTCGAACTCAAATTCCATCAAAATAATCGTTAAGAAACTCTGCCAAAGTTTTATTCATCCTCCACCCTTTTAGAGAACGCCTTTATCGAAAATTTCTTGCACGACGGCGCATATCAGCGCAATCGGCAGCAGTTTCTCGAAATTCACACCGAGTTTAGATGCCGCGTCCGCCAGATGGCGTTTGACTTCATCTTGCCGCCAGCCGTGTTTCGTCTGCAAATTTTTCTCGACCGATTTGCGAATCTCGGTTTGAATGCGGACTAGTTTGCGGCTTGCTGTCGCTTCGTGAAAACCCAAAGTCGCGCCGATGTCTTTTAATTTCAAATCGTCGAAATAATAAAGTTTCAAAATCAGACGGTCTTCCGCGCCGAGTTCGGCAATCGCCAGTTTCAGCGCATCGGAAACATCTTTTTCGGTTTGCCGTCGGCTGAAATCTTCTTCCGGGTTGTCGCCCACGCGCACGACTTTCGCGTTCTCCGAATTCTCCGAAGACTCGTTCGCCAAATTCTCAAACTCACGCGCTTCTTCAATCTGCACGAATTTCGATTCCTTCCGAAAATTATCAATCGCCAACTGATTCGTCACGGCGCGAAGCCAGCCGCCCAAACTTCCGCGCCCGGAATAATATGAAAGTTTCGTTTTCAATCGCCCGTCCGCATCTTTTTTCAAACCGTAAAGTTCCGCCCAAATCGAACCTGCCAAATCTTCCGCGTCTTCCGAGTGTTTGGCAAACTTACGCGCCGCCGATTTGACCGTCGCGTCATAGGTTTTCACTAAATCTTCCCACGCCGCCTCAATTCCGTTTTCGCAGGCGATAATCAAACACAAATCATCGGCGCGAATCTCGTCAACAAAAGTTTTCACCTCCGCGCCGCCCGCGTTTTCGTCCACCTTAAAAAGATATTTGTCTAACGCCGCATCAACTCGCGTCCGCAAATCCGCAATTGCCAGCCCGCGCGAATTTTCGGCGCGAGAAATAAGACGCGCAACGGCTTCGTCAATCGTATTTTGATGTTTTTCGGCGGCGGAAGTCATTCGTGAATTGAAAGCAGTTTATCATCTAATTGTAAAAATCGGGAACAAATGAGATCGTTTGGTGTCTAACTTTATCTATGAAAAACCTTCTTTTGTTTTCCATTATATCTGTGATGCTTTTACTTACGGGAAATATATTTGCCCAGGACGAAAAGCAGAAAACAATCGGCATCGTAAATGGTCGCGCAACGTATTTGCCGAAGCCTGATTATCCACAAAAAGCAGAAGACTTTTGCGCTGCCGGAAAAGTTGAAGTCAAAGTTTTGATTGGTGAAAAGCGAAAAGTCATCGAAGCCGAAGCGATTTCGGGCGATGAACCATTAAAATATTCGGCAGTTGAAGCAGCGAAGAAAGCAAAATTCGCCCCTACACCGGAAATGCCCGTCAAAACCAGCGGGATTGTTGTCTATAACTTTATTCCAAAGCAAAAATGTATCAATGGCGGAATTGTAAACACGAGAGCAAAATATCTTCCGAAACCGCAAGTCGCCAATCTCAATCAGCCCAAACATCTACAAACAAGAAAAGATGAAATTGTCATCGTTCAAATAATAGTGGATTTAAGCGGTAATGTTACGAATGCCGAAGCCGTTTTAGGTCATCAGTTGCTTCGTTCAGCGTGTGAGTTTTCAGCAAGACAAACAAAATTTGCGCCGACATTAATTACTGGTGGCTCGCCATTTAAAATAAATGCGTTACTCGCCTATAGATTTAAGGCTGACGGAACGATTGATACGCAGATTGAAAGAGATGATAAAGATGTCGTCGGATTGCCAACAAACTTAGTTGAACCGCCGCCGCCATTTTGTAATTGCAGATTCAGCGGAAACTCAAGCGTTATCGTTCAGGTCGAAATTGATGAGAAGGGAAATGTCATTGAAGCGACGGCATTTTCCGGTCATCCGATTCTTAGACTTTCGAGTGAAAAAGCCGCACTCGAATCGAAATTTATACCTGCTAATGTCAAAACTAAAAAATATATTCGCTACAACTTTGAAGAAATAAATAAATATTCAGTAAAAATTTCGAGCATCGAAATGACTGAAATTGAATCGAAAAAATAATTATAATTTTCTGTCCAATCTCTTCGTAACGCGCCCGACCGGATAAAAGCCGACGCGCTGATCGAGGAAATACGGCGAGCGTTCGTAGAAAAAAGTCAGTCGGGCGCGCGGGTTTTTCGCAAAGGTTTCGTCTTTTAGTTTCGCTTCAAATTCCTTTTGCAGATTCGCGTCTTTCGTCAGCATTTCACGCGCCAATTTTTCTAAAACATAACCTTCGCCGTATTCCTTCTGCTCGAAAATCGCGTTGAAAAATCCCCAGTAAACGAAAGAATCGGGCGACTGCGGTTCGAGCAGGTGAACGGCGACGTTTGCCGCCGTTTGCGCGGTCGGAATGAGAATCGAACCGGCAGGGAATTCGCGGATTTCGACGATTGAATCCGCTTTAAAACTGACCGTAACGCGGTTTTCAAACGACGCGGGCGCGAACTTTACTTCGGTGAATTTGTAGCTTTCGACTTCGATTTTCAGCGGTTTGGCGATTCTTTGAAATTGAACGCCGTGTGCTTCGAGAACTTCGATTGCGTCTTTCCACTGCGGCGGCACGATGTAGTAAAGCGGCGGCGCAACGGACGCGGTGATTTTCGCCGAGTCGAATTTCGGAATCGTGATGTTGAGCGGTTTCGTGCCGTAAACGAGGCGTTTAGTTCCCGAAATTTCGCTGTCTTCGAGTTTATATTCGATGCCTTTGAACGCGAGCGGTTCGGACTTATCGGTGATTTCGATGCGAAGCGGGAAACGTCGGGCAGCGTCGTAAGTTGCGCCGCGTTCGACGGTTTCCGCGTCGGCTTTGCGGTTCGCTTCAAACAAACTTTTTCTGGTTCGACCGATTTCCTCAATCGTGTAGCGCAAAACGTCATAAGTTCCGCGAACGCGAGATTTATACGGCTTTAACGAGTGCGTCTCGATGAGCAAACCGGCGCGATTTCTAAGCGGCGTGTAGCCGGTCGCAAAGCGCGGTGTGGCGATAAACGTGGCGACACCGCCGGTGATTTCGCGTCCGGCGAATTCGACGTAATGCGTCAGCAGATTGCCTTCCGACTCGACTTTCGGAACGATGTTTTTATCAAAATGCTCGTTCATCCAAGCGGTGATGAACGGCGAAGATTCCTGAAAGTGTGCAAATTCGTAAGTCAAGTTATATTGAAAATCCGCGCCGTCGGTAACGTGGCAGTCTATGAAAAAATCCGGTTTCCACTCGTTCCAAAGCCGCAAAAAGGCGCGAGTTTCGGGCGCGTCGGCTTTCATATAATCGCGGTTGAGATTCAGTCCGGCAGTCGTGGCGCGAAAACCCGTCTCAATAGGACCGTTCTGGTTGATGCGGTTGAAGGCGTTGAAGTTTTCGTGTCCGTCCGCGTTGTAAATCGGCACGAACAGGATGACGACGTTTTTTAATAAATCGGCGCGGGTTTTAGTGATCGCAATGTCGCGCAGTAAAGCCAATCCGGCATCTTTGCCGTCGGATTCGCCCGCGTGAATGCAGGCTTGAATCAAGATGATCGCCTTGCCTTTCCTTCTTGCGGATTCGACGGTGAAGGTTTTGTCGTTCGACGCGATAAGCAGCGGCAAATCTCTGCCTTCGCCGCTTCTTCCGAACGATTGATAAGCGATTAAATTAGAGACTTGATCGAGTTTTTTCGCGTATTCAATCGTTTCCGCATAGCGCGGCGTTTTTTTGTAAGCGGTTTTTTCGGCGTAAGTCTGCCAGTCCTGCGGGACGTTTTTCGACTCGCTTTGGGCGTTTGTTTCCATAAAAGAGAGCAGAATCAAGCCGACCGAAAAAATAAACATCAGCGGCGATGCGGCGAACGGCGAACATTTCACGTTTGTTCTTGAAATTGACATATCTGTTAAAAAACCGACGGCGATGCGCTGTTTTGAATCTACCGATTGCTCAAAATCGCGGCGTATTCACGAAAATTTTTTGTGCGATTGATAAGAATCTTGTGAAATTGATAAAAATCCTATGAAACTCATAAAAATTTTGTGAAACTCGTAAAAAAAAAATGTGGAAACTCGTAAAAAAAAAAGTGAAATTGATAAAAACTTTGTGAAACTCACAATCTTGATCGTGAAACCGCTGAAAATCTTATGAAACTCACAAAAAAATTGTGAAACCCTTGAAAATTCTTGTGAGATTCATAAAAATTTTGTGGAACTCATAAAAATCTTGTGAGATTGCCGACGTGTAAAAGTTTCGCGTCCGAAGCGCGAGTTAGTCGGCGAACTGCAATTCTTCGATGATTTCGCGCATAAATCGTTCGCCTTTCTCAACCTCATCGGGTTTCAAAGACACCGCGCCAACGACCGCGTGACCGCCGCCGCCGTAGCGTTCGCAGATTTCCGCGATATTGTGAGTTCGCGGGCGCGGCGACCAGGGATTTGAACCAACCGAAATTTTCGTTCTGAACGCGCTCTGCGATAAGGACACCGTGTAAGTCGTTTCGGGATGAAAATAATACGGGATAAATTTGTTGTAGCCGTCAATGTTCGTGCCGATTAAATCAAAACTGACGACACCGCGTGAATAGTCGGATTTAGCTTTAATAATTTCGACCGTTTTCCAGTGGTTTTTCAGGATCGGTGCGAGCTTCGCCTGAATTTCCGAACTTTCCAGGATTTCGTCGAGACTTTTGACCATCAAACTGCGAATCAGTTTTTCGACGAACCTTTCGTCTTTTTCGCCTTCGATAATCTGCATCAGCTTGAGCGCGGAAGATTTTAATTCGACGCACTGCGCCGGATTTTCATACAACGCGCCGTCAATGATGTGCGCCCACCGAATCAGTTCGGCGAGGTGCGCGTCTTCAAAGTCGTATTGCTCTTTGGCGATGCGGGCGATGAATTCGGCGCACGATTTGCTCGTCGTGTCGAGAAATTTTTTGCCGGAAGTGTCATCCAGAAAATGTTTTTCGTCTTCGGGCGACAGAAACGCCGATTGATGATGGTCGAACCACCAATCGAGCCGTTCGTCGGGGCAGTATTTGAAATCAACAATCGCGTTTTCGTCGCCGTCAAACTGCTCTTGGTCAAAGGCGTTGCCCGCTTTGTGCATCGTCGGCGTGTAGAAGAATTCAGCGTTCGGATTGATTTTGGCTTGATAAAATTTGGAAAAAACGGCGGCTGACGAAACGCCGTCGAAGCAGTTTCCGTGATAAAGTATGCGAAGTTTCATAATTTATAATTGGTTTTGTAAACCGTACAAAACACTACAGATTAGTTATCAAAACAGATAACGTCAAGGAAAGATGATGAAAATCAGAATTGCCAAAACGGAAGATGCCGCGTCTTTGATCGAATTTAATCAGGCGATGGCGTTGGAAACGGAAGGAAAACGGCTCGATTCGGAGATTTTGCGAAACGGTGTCGAAGCGGTTTTCGTAGATGAAAAGAAAGGTTTTTACGTCGTCGCCGAAAGTGAAAGCACAATCGTCGGCGGTTTGATGATAACTTTCGAGTGGAGCGATTGGCGCGACAAATGGTTTTGGTGGATTCAGAGCGTTTACATTCTGCCGGAGTTTCGCGGGCGCGGCATCTATCGCCTTTTATACGCATTCGTTAAAGAAAAAGCCGTCGAGCGCGGCGATGTCGGCGGGTTTCGCTTGTATGTCGAACGCGAAAACGGCAGCGCACAGAAAGTTTATGAAAAACTTGGAATGAATGCGTCGCATTATTTGATGTATGAAGAGATGACGGATGAATAAAAAGGCGACGAATTTGACAATCCGCCGCCGTCGAAGTTTGAATGTTCAGCGATTGACTTCCTTTCGCGCCGTTTACAAAAACGGGTTTTTCAGGAGCGTCTTTTTCGTAGGAGAAAGACCGTCCGAGATGTTTTTCGCCCTGGCAGTCGAATAAACTTTTCCTCAAACCGACC
This sequence comes from Pyrinomonadaceae bacterium, assembly GCA_043772175.1. GTDB lineage: Bacteria > Acidobacteriota > Blastocatellia > Pyrinomonadales > Pyrinomonadaceae. The sequence goes on from JAYVGL010000152.1 coordinate 11,145, forward strand.
TTTTTGCTGAACATTCGATTGTCAAACTCGTCGGATGTCAACAAAATTTCCAAAGAAACTTAATCTGATTCGACGTTTTCGACGACCTGCCCCTTGTTCGTATTCCTCCCCGAAAGTCGCCCGAAGTTTCAGAAGCCCAAATCTGAAATTGCACTTGACCACCTTGTTCGCTTACTCTTTTACTTTTGCTTTAGCAACCATTGTGCCAATTAACTGCTGCGGCACAATCCTATAATCTATAATCAAAATTACGAAAAAAAAGTGAACTGATTAAATACGCTCAACTTGATGTGTCTTTTTTGCATACGGTTTCTACGCGGCAAATTTACAAAAATGTCCTGTTTTTGTTCATTATGCGAGGAATAGCGTTTGTGATTTAATGTTTTCAGATGACTTTAATCAGTGAACAGGAATTGAAGCGGATTTGCGAAGGTATTCGTGATGACCGCGACTCGATTCACCGGCATAATCCGATTGGAACACGACAAGAAACGCTTTTGTGGATGCTTTTAAGCTGTCTGAATAGTTATCTCAGTTTAACCGAAATCGAAACGCCGTGTTTTACGGGAATGCCCGACGCGGAAACCTATCGAAACGCGATTTTGTTCGTTTTGCGGGACAGAAAAATTGAAAACTTTGATGTCGAAAAATATCTCGACGCGATGATTAAAGAATGATTATTAAAACTTTTATAACCAGTCCGTTCCAACAGAACACGCGCATTTTAGCCTGCGAAGAAACTTTGCTTGCCGTCTGCATTGATCCCGGCGACGCTTCGCCGGAGATCGCGGAATATATTAAAGAAAACAATTTCGAATTGCAGGCGATTACGATCACGCACGCGCATCTCGACCACATCGGCGGCGTTTCGGATTTGCACAAACATTTCCCGAACGCGGAGATTATTCTGCACAAAGACGACGAAGATTTATATTACGGTTTGCCCGAACAACCGATTTTTATGGGAATGCAGCCGCATCAATTAAAAGATTTGGGATTGGATTTCGATGTGCCGCCGCCTTTGACCAGAAGTTGGCAGGACGGCGAAATTTACGCGGTCGGCAATTTGAACTTCAAAATCCGCCACACGCCCGGACACGCGCCCGGACACATCGTTTTGGCGGAAGAATCCGAGAGAAAAGTGTTTGGCGGCGATTGTCTGTTCGCCGGTTCAATCGGCAGAACCGACTTGCCCGGCGGCAATTTCGAGCAGTTAATAAGCTCGATAAACGATATAATTTTACCGTTCGGCGACGACTGCACCGTTTACACCGGACACGGCGACGACACGACCATCGGGCGGGAAAGATCATCAAATCCTTTTTTAACGAACATTCTTTGAGAGATTTAATCGTTGAGCCGTTTAACTTCTCAATCTTTTTTATCAATAAACCCTTCGGGAATGCCCCGCAACCCTTGGTTGATGGCGAGAAACCTTTCGGATAAGCACTTATCCGAAAGGTTTCTCTGGATTTCCGGCTGATTAAAAGCCTTTAATTAGAAGTTATCTCAAAAATGCTTCTTTGCGAACTTCGCGCCCCCTTTGCGTCCTTTGCGGTTAAGTTTTGTTCAGTGATTTTGACCGCAAAGGACGCAAAGGTTCAGCGCAAAGGTCGCTAAGTGATTTTTGAGATGGTTTCTAAGCAAATTCGACCGATTTTCAATAACGATTCTTATTTTTTTCGCAGTTTGAAGATGCGTTTTAACAATCGCGGCGTTAATTTCGCCGTTTGCAGCAGCGAACCCGAAGCAAAATGCCTGGCGAAACCTTTGAATGTGTCAACGGCATCCGTGCCGTAAGGCATCCACCACGCATTCGGCACAATCGCCAGTTTGTTAATGTGAATGTGCTGCGGCTGAACCAATTCCATCAAACCTTCGATGCCGTGCGTGCGCCCGCTGCCCGAATTTTTGAAGCCGCCCCACGGCGTTTGCCCGATGCCGTGCGTGTATAAAACTTCGTTGACGCACACCGTTCCGGCTTCGATCCGTTCGGCGACGCGCTTTCCTTTTTTGGTATCGCGCGTCCAGACGCTCGCCGTCAAACCGAATTCTGAATCGTTGGCGAGTTTGATTGCTTCTTCTTCGGTTTTGAACGTCGCAATCGGCAGTGTCGGTCCGAAAGTTTCTTCCTGCATCGCCCGCATCGAGTTATTCGCGCCGGAAATCACGGTCGGCTCGAAGAATAAATCGTGCGATTTGCCGCCGGTCAGAATTTTCGCGCCGTCGCGTTCAAAACTTTCAACGTGATCTCTGACAATTTTGATCTGCTTTTCTGAAGACATCGCGCCGATGTCGTTTGATTGGTCGTTGCCCGCGCCCTGCTTTAATGCTTTAGTCTTTTCGACGATTCTGCGCGTCAATTCCGCCGCCGCCGCCTCTTCGACATACAATCTTTCGACCGACGAACACGATTGACCGGAATTGCAAAACGCGCCCCACACCGCACCGTCCGCCGCCAATTCCAAATTTGCGTCGGCGAAAACGATCATCGCGTCTTTGCCGCCCAATTCCAAAACCACGGAAGTCAAATTTTTCGCCGCGCTTTCGGCGATACGTCTGCCGGTCGCCACGCTGCCCGTGAACATTATTTTATCGGGCGCAGCTTCGACCAACGCCGCGCCGGTTTCGCCCGCGCCGGTGATAATTTGCACGACGTTTTCCGGCAAACCCGCTTTCTGAAAAATCTCACCGATTTTTAACCCGATGAACGGCGTTAATTCCGAAGGTTTCAAAACAACCGAATTGCCCGCCATCAAAGACATCACGACTTCGCCGAGCGGAATCGAAAACGGATAATTCCACGCCGGAATAATTCCGACGACACCGAGCGGCTGATAAACGATTTTCGACGTGCGCCCCAAAAACCCGTAAAGTCCGATGTTGATTTTACGCGGCTTCAACATCTTTTCGGCGTTTTTGGCGAAATACTGCATCAGGTCTAAAACCGGCGCGATTTCCATCGAAAGTGCTTCGGCAATCGGTTTGCCCGATTCGTCGGCGATCAAAAGCGCGATTTCGTCCAATTCGGCTAAAATTATTTCACGCGCCTTCATTATCGTTTTTCGGCGCGTCGAAAAGGAAGTTTCGCGCCATTCACGAAATGCCCGACGCGATTTTTCGACGACGATTTCAACCGCTTCGGCGGACGTATCTTCAACGCGCCCCAATTCTTCGCCCGTCGCCGGATTGTATGAAATAATTTCGTTTTCCGTTTTTTGAAATGAAAGAACCGCGCTCATAAACCTTTCTCCTTTTCCAAAAAGATGCAGATTAACACAGGTTTTTAGTCGTCAAAAAGTTTAACGACAGCGTAAGATTACCGGCTGCTGTCATCTGCCGCATCGCAAATTGAAATTTAAACATCGGCGAACGTGACAAATATAGAAATCCCGTTCATCCCGTCTGTTCCGTCGAAACTTAGCGCAGCATTTGCTCGACTGCCTTATAGCCTGCCTCCAGAGCGTCGCCTAATTTCGTCGCATCAGTTCCGCCGCCTTCCGCCATATCCGCTTTGCCGCCGCCGCGTCCGCCGACGATGGGAGCGATTTCCTGCACGATTTTTCCGGCTTTCACGCGGTCGGTCAAATCGTCCGAGACGCGCACGATAAACGAAACCTTACCTTCTTCGGTTCGCGCCAGAATGACCACGCCTGATTTTAACTTCGCCATCAGCGTATCGGACAAATGCCGCATTCCGCTTTTGTCCAAACCGTCAACCGTTTTAGCGATGACTTTGACACCGTTCACGTCTTTCGCTTCGTCGCCGTTCGATGCCGCGCCGCCGATTGCGCCGGTGGCGATTTTCATTTTCAAATCGTCCACTTCGCGTTTGGCTTTTTTCAATTCCTCTTGCAATTTTTCAATCGCATTCGGCAGATTGCCCCGTTGTGCTTTTATCTTATTAAGTGCCTCTGCACTTTCTAATTCGGTTTCTTGGAAACGTCTGAATGAATCAAAGCCCGTGATCGCGCGGATTCGGCGCACGCCGGACGCAACCGCTTCGTCGGATAAAATCTTGAACGAACCGATGTCGCCCGTCGCCCGAACGTGCGTTCCGCCGCATAACTCTTTCGAGAAAACGCCGTCGCCGATGCTCAAAACGCGCACCTCCGAGCCGTATTTTTCCCCGAAAAGTGCCGTCGCGCCTGAATTTTTCGCGTCGTCATACGCCATTATATTCGTGTTGACCGCCTCGTTTTTCAAAATCTCGCGGTTGACGATAATTTCGATTTCCTTAATTTCTTTGTCGGAAATCGGCTGGTAATGAGCGAAATCGAACCGCAGAAACTGCGGCGCAACGACCGAACCGGCTTGTTTGACGTGGGTCCCTAAAACCTCGCGCAACGCCGCGTGAACCAGATGCGTCGCCGTATGATTCCGCCGAATCGCATCGCGTTTTTCCACATCAACTGCCGCCGAAACCGTATCGCCGACTTTGATTGAACCTTTTTCAATTTTCGATTTATGCAGCACAATTCCCGCAATCGGCGCGAACGTATCGAAAACTTTGACGTTTGCATTTTGATTGAAAAGCGTTCCCGTATCGCCGACCTGTCCGCCCGATTCGGCGTAAAAAGGCGTTTCATTCAAAACGATTAAACCTTCGTCGCCTTCGTTCAATTCATCAACTTTCTGGTCGTTTTTCACCAAAGCTAAAATCTTCGCGTCTTCGACCGCCGTCTTATCGTAGCCGTGAAAATTGGATTTGACCGAAGTTCTTTCCAAAGCAACGTAAATCGAATTGATTTTGTCGGCTTGCTTAGTTTTGCCGATGTCGCTCTGTTTTTGAATTTCTTGTAATGCGAAATCAAATGATCTATTAAAATAATCTTCTTCTAAAAATATTCCCTTTTCTTCCAATTTTAATCTTATAAGATCTCGTGGTATCCCATAAGTATCATACTGTCGGGCGAAGTCCTTGAAATTGTTAAATTTCATTTCATCTTTTCCTGAATAAAAGGAATCAATTACAGCAAACAACCTATAAAAATCTTCCATTTGCATTGGAAAAAACTTTATTGCACTCGATTCTAAAAGTCTCTCTTCAGAAGTTCCTTGATATAATAAGTCAGAAATATAATGTGCAAATAATCCTAAATCAAAAACTCCATTTCCAACACTAGGCGGTATTCTGCCTTGGCTTATTAAGCTCATTAATTTGTATGGAGGAATTTTATAATAGAAAAGGAAATTCGCTAATTTTTTTTCGGACTCAAAGGAATGACTAAATTTTTTGTAATATTCATCTTTTACAGAATCATAGGTTTTTGTTACTTTATCGGTTTTGGCTAAATCATTCTCAAAAACAAAAAGCGACATCAATTCTGATAACATAGTCTCGATTTCACTAAAATCTTGAAAGATTTCTTCAAATCTATCCAAACCAACAGTCATTGTCGCGCCGAATCTTTCTTCCTCAAGCCGCACCATTTTGCCGATAAATTCGCGCTGAATTTCGAGTTCGGGATAAGCGTCGTTCATCTGTCCGACGACGAAATCGCAGACTTTGTAGAAAAACGCTTCGTGAAAACCGAGATGCTCGCGCCCGTGATAAATCGCGCGGCGCATAATTTTTCGCAAAACGTAATTTCTGCCTTCGTTGCCGGGCAAAATCCCGTCGGCGATGGAAAAAGCCGTCGTGCGGGCGTGATCGGCGATCACGCGGCAGGCAAATTGTTTCTGTTGGTCGAAATTATTATAGATAGATGTTTCTCTGAAATTTCCATCTTCGACAACAAGCTCTCTTCCTTCTGGATAATTAACGCCGCTTGTTTTTGTCAGATAAGCAGTAAAATCAACAATCGGCTTGATTAAATCCGTGCCGTAATTTGTTTTTTCGCCCTGCATCACGGCGGCGATGCGTTCCAAACCCGCGCCCGTGTCAACTGACGGCGCGGGAAGATTTTCGAGCCGATACGAAGTATATTTTCCGCTCGGTTGCAGTTCGCCTTCGCCGATTCGGTTGAACTGCATAAAGACGAGATTCCAGATTTCAATCGTCTCGTCGCCCTTTTCGGCGTTGACAAATTCAGGACGATTTTTTTCGGGGTTGTCGGGTTCGTCGCCCATATAATAATGGATTTCCGAACACGGTCCGCAAGGTCCGGTGTCGCCCATTTGCCAAAAATTATCTTTCGCGTCGAAC
>JAYVGL010000153.1:0-23502 GCA_043772175.1 Pyrinomonadaceae bacterium
GCGATGTCTTTTTCAACTAAAGCGTCAATCCGATTCAGCTTTTCGGCGGACATTCCGATTGTGTTTGGAACAGCAACGGGCAAACCCTGCGCTTTCGCAAAGGCAAAAGGCAAAAGGCAAAAAGCAAAAAACATCACCGCTGAAATGTTCAAACGCAATTTTTCAGAATGATTTTTAATTCGTAACTCGTAATTCGTAATTCGTAATTGATTCATTTTCCCGCTCTCAATTCCTTTTCCTGATCCTTAAAACTGTCTTTGCAAAGTTCGACGAATTCTTTGGCAATCGGCGAAAAATAGCCGCCACGCAGTCGCGCCAAACCCAAATCCCACTTGATTTCCGCGCCTTCGATCAGCCACGAGACGAGTTTTTTTTCGCGGATTTCACCAGCGATGCGTTTTGCGCCTGCCATTCCGACTCCCATCTTGTTTTCGACCATTTTGCTGATGGCTTCCTGGCGCGATAATTCCATCACGACGTTCGGGCGGACGTTTGCCGCTGTGAAAAAATCGTCAATCATTCGCCGCGTGTTGCCGCCCTTTTCGCCTAAAATAAGTTGTTCGCCCGCCAATTGCACCGCGCTGATAAATTTTTCTTTTGCCAGTGGATGCTGCGGGCTGGCGATGGCGACGATTTCGTCGCTGAACAGCAGATCGGTTTGGATGTTCGACGTTTCGACCGGCAAAGAAACGAACGCGACATCAATTTCGCCGTGCATAATTTTATCAACCAAAGCACTGCTCGTGCCGGAATTAACGGTGATTTGCGCGTTCGGAAATTTGTTTTTCAGGCGTTCCAGAATCAGAGGCAGCTGCGTCGTCGCAAAGGTCGCCGAAGCCGCGCCGATTCGCAGTCGTCCGTGTTCCGCGCCCGCGATTTCGGCGATTTCGGCGAGGGCGGCGGAATGTTCGCGGATGATTTTCCGGGCGCGGTTAATCAGCATTTCTCCGGCTTCGGTTAAAATCACGCGGCGCGGTGTGCGCGTGAACAGCGGCAGTCCGACCGATTCTTCGAGTTGGCGAATCTGCATCGAAATCGCCGCCTGCGTGATGTTGACTTGCCTGGCTCCGGCGGTAAAAGTTTTCGCTTCGGCAATCGCCAAAAACGCTTTCAGTTGTCTGATTTCCATAACGATTTGTAAATTTTTGCGGCAACGGATTTTAGGAAATTGTTTTTAGGATTATAAATTATTTAACAACAATTACAAATGCTTATCGCTTACATAAGATTCGCTGGATTTGATTATATGTCGGGTTTGGCTAAAAATTAAAATAGATTCTGCTTTGGAAAATGCCTGAAAAATGCCGAACCAAATTCTTGAAATCAAACGCCGGACGATTTTTCAAAATATCTACCTGGGCGTTGACGGCGGCGGCACGAAAACTCACGCGGTTTTATTCGACGAACAGCGAAACATCATCGGCGAAGGTTTCGCGGGCGCGTCGAACCCTCTGCGCGTCGGTCTCGAACCGGCGGTTGATAACATTTTTCAGGCTCTAACGGCGGCGAGCGAAGCCGCTGATAAAAGTCGCGGCGATATTGTCGCGGCGGTTTTCGGGTTAGCCGGTGTGCGGCGCGTTGACTTGCGGCAGAGAGTCCGCGAGCGTCTGGCGCAAAAACTGGGAATCAAAACGGTCGAAGTCGTGACCGACGCAGAAATCGCTTTGTTCGGCACGACTCTAGGGAAAGCCGGCGTCGCCGTCATCGCCGGAACCGGTTCGATTTGTCTCGGCAGAAACGAAGCCGGGGAGACGGCGATTGCGGGCGGTTGGGGACCGTTGGCAGGCGACGAAGGCGGCGGCGCGAGCATCGCCCGGCGCGGTTTGCAAGCCATCGCCAAGGCTTCGGACGGGCGCGGCAAATTAACTAAATTAAGCGAAGCCGGAACGATCTATTTTCGCGCCGCCACGCCGGAAAATCTTCTGACCGCGATTTATTCGCCGCAGATGGACAACGCCAAAATCGCCGGATTCGCTAAAAACGTCGTTGAGACGGCGCAGATGGGCGATGCGGTCGCGCTCGAAATTTTGGATGAAGCGGGCAGAGAACTCGGAACGGCGGTCAACGCCGTCTTGACAAAATTAAATTTAAGCCGCCGAAAAATTCCCGTTGGAACGGTCGGCAGCATTTTTCGGGCAGGCGAATTGTTGACCGACTCCTTGCTCGAAACCGTCCATAAAATCGCGCCGAAAGCATTTTTAACGAGTCCCGTTTTACAGCCCGCAAGCGCGGCGGCGCAAATGGCTTTTGAACTTTTTCACGGAAAGTAAAAAGTCGGACGATTATTGAAATCCGTCCGACTTTTAAGGTTAATCTGAAGCTAAAATTTAATTGACGACTTCGTTAAATTTCGGCAGGGAAACCGATTGATTTAACTCCACGCCGAATTCCGTTCCCGATTTGACTTCGGCATCTTCGCCCTTGGTCAATCTTTCGCCGGCGAGTCCGCCTAATCCGCCTAGAATTCCGCCGATCAGCGCACCTTTGCCGCCGCCGATGGCTGCGCCCAAAACTGCGCCGCCCGCCGCGCCGCCGCCGATGAAAATCAATTTATCGTTCTTGCGGTCATCGCCCGAAGCCGTGCCTTCGTTGTCGCTTTTGGCTTTTTTCGTGTCCAAATCGGTCAGCGTTCCGTTGATGGCACGGCGGGTTCCGTTCGGCAATTTGACTTCGATGAAACTCGCGCTGATCGAGCCTGGATCGCCGCCTTTTTTCGCTTTCGTTACCGAATCAATCCGTCCCGTAACGACGCTGCCCGTCGGAATCACGACGACACCCGTCGTTGAATAAACCGGCTCGGTGACGGTCGTCGTAAATTTGTCGCCGACGGCGGCGGTTTTGGAACTGATGGTTTCATTCATCCGAACGCGAAACCGCTCGCCGCTTGCCACCGTAAACAGCCTTGCCACCGGACGCGCCGGAACGGTCGTCTTTTTTCTAACGGTCGTTTTGCGAATAACCGGCTTGCGCCGCTGCGCCAAACCGTCAACCGTGCCGAAAACAAAAAATGCCGTCAGTATCGCTACTAAAAACTTCAAACTAAATGATTTTTTCATCGCTTCATCCATCCTCTTGTTATTTGAATTTTGTAAAAAACTTCTTTCTCGAAAACCGTCCCGTTCGACGCTCAAAAACTTTCAGTCGTTGTCTGAAATTACCGGAAACCTTTGTTTAAGCGTAGATTTAGGATAACACTTTCAAATGTAAGAATAAAAAATAAATTTTTCGAGGGTTTTCTGAAACCAGAGTTTATTGAGCGTATACTTCAGCAACAATTCATTTTTGTTTTTCTTGTTCCCTTTCTTTTTCCGACGTAACCCGCAGTCTATCAAGACTGCGGGTTACGTCGTTTAGGGAAAGAATTTTAACAAGTTTTTGCAAAGCGTTTCTATGTTTATGAAACTTTCCCAACAAACACTTCTTCTTTTTATACTGAATTTCCTCGATGGCGTTCTGACAATTTATTGGATTCACAACGGTTTTGCAACGGAAGGCAATCAGTTGATGGCGGGACTTATGGACATCGGCTATTTGCCTTTCTTGTTAATTAAAACAGCGATTGGCGCGGTCGCGGCGGTGGTTTTGTGGCATTGGAGAAGTCTGCGGCTGGCGCAGTGTGGTTTGACGGTCGTTCTCTTGATTTACATTGGTTTGATGGGAATTCACATCGTTACCGGACTCTCCGCTTGCGGCGTTATTTCCGATGCCGTCGTCAACGATTTTTCGGCTTGGTCGAGAAACCTTCCCGCTTTTTTCAGCTGAACGAAAATTTTACAATATCTTTGCGATGCGATAGTTTCCCGTTCCGGTTTCGACTGAAACAAGAAGCTACTTTTTTTCGTATTCAGGGAACGCAACGCACTTTCAAAAGTTTGGCATCAAAGAATCACGCTTAGCGAATCTATCAGCAGATGGAAAGAAATTATGACGAAAAAAGCAGTTTATCAATTATCGGCGCGGCAGATTTTGTTTTTATCTTTAGCTTCGGCGTTCATCGCGGTCGGAGTTACGGCTTGTTTGGTTAACTTCGGCAGTAATTGGCAGTTTCGGGAGAACGCGAACGTCGCGTCGGCGGAGAGCGCACCGTCCGCCGGAATCACCGAACCGTCCGCCGTCAGCGATGAGCAAAACAGCATCGAAGTTTATAAAACGCTTGCGCCGGGCGTGGCTTTTATCAAAACGAGCGCGAAGGTCGAGAATTTCTACGGCGAAGAATCCGAACAGGAAAGCGGCAACGGTTCCGGTTCGGTGATTGACGCGCAGGGACACATTCTGACGAACTTTCACGTCGTTGAAAACGCTTCGAAACTAACGGTCAGTTTCGGCGGCGATAAAGTTTATCCGGCGACTTTCGTCGGCGGCGACCCGGACACCGATTTAGCCGTGATTAAAATCGAGCCGCCGAAAGAAGGCTTGACGGCGATTTCGCTCGGCGACTCCGACAAACTCAGCGTCGGTCAGAAGGTTCTGGCAATCGGTAACCCATTCGGACTCGACCGAACTTTGACGACCGGCGTGATTTCCGGTTTGCAGCGTCCGATTCGCGCCCGCAACGACCGCCCGATTGAAGGCGCAATTCAAACCGATGCCTCGATCAATCCGGGCAATTCCGGCGGACCTCTGCTTGATAAATTCGGCAAAATGATCGGCATCAATTCGCAAATTTTATCGCGTTCCGGCGGTTCGGTCGGAGTCGGATTTGCGATTCCGGTGAACATCGCCAAGCGCGTCGTGCCGCAGATTCTTCAATTCGGTGAAGTCCGCCGCCCGAAACTCGGCGTTGATGCCGAGAGCGTCGCTAACATACAGGCGCGAGGTTATGCTTTGCCGGTTGAAAACGGGTTGTTGCTGAAAGCCGTCGCCAGCGGCGGTGCGGCGGATGTTGCCGGACTGCGCGGATTGAGCAGAGTCGCCAATGATCGAGTCGTTTTGGGAGACATTATTACTTCCGTTGACGGCGAAAAGATAAGCGATTTAGACGATCTTTATCGTTTTCTCGACAAAAAACAAATCGGCGACACGGTTCGGGTCGAGGTTTTCCGCGACAACAAAACGCTGATCGTTCCCGTTAAGTTAACTACGCCGTTAACGCCGCAAGGTCGCCCGATGCGAAGGAATTAGCAAAATAATTGATTAAAAAAGCGGCTGATGTTAAGAAAATATCAGCCGCTTTTTGATTTCCGCCCGATCTTTATTATGGAAGCACGAATCGAACTGGATAATTTTTATAACGACGGTTTCGGATGGATTTGTAAATCTTGCGAGCGCGAACTGAAAAGCGAAAAAGACGTTTCGGACAAACAGGTTTCGCGCTTGATGAGCGAAGGCGAAGCCGAAAGCAAACAGCCGCGATTTTCCAATCTCGCGCTGGCGAAATGGACTGATGCCGCCAAAAGAAATCTAATTTGTCCGCGCTGCGGCATCATCGAAGCGGTTGATAAATTCTAATCGTTGCATTTCACCGCCGGAAAGTTAAAAATAGCCGATAACGAAGATTTGTTACCGGCTATTTTTAACTTTCCGAAACGCAAATCGAGCGAAAATAATTTTATGAAATGGTTTTATCGGATTGTCATAACTCTTTTGATCGTCGGCTCAGGCGGACTTTTAGTGATTTTCATTATCAACGCGCACATCAAATCGCAGACGGTCGAAAAATATAAAACGACGATTATGGAAGTCAGACCCGAAACGCCGCCGCGCATCGCCATCGTTCTGGGAGCGAAAGTCTGGGAAAACGGCGAACCTTCGGACGCGCTCTACGACCGAATTGTTACGGCGGTCGAACTTTATCGTTCGGGTCGCGTCAAGAAAATCCTGATGAGCGGCGATAATCCAACCGAAAACTACGACGAACCGACGGCGATGAAGGCGACTGCCGTCAAACTCGGTGTTCCCGAAAACGCCATCGTGCTGGATTTTGCGGGCAGAAGAACCTACGACACCTGTTACCGCGCCAAAGAAATTTTCGCGGTTCAAAAAGCCATCGTCGTCACTCAGGAATTTCATCAGGCGCGAACGCTGTATTTGTGCAATAATCTGGGCGTTGACAGCACCGGCATCACGGCGAACCGGCGAAAATATCAGGGCGAAAATTACTGGGCGTTTCGAGAATTTTTCGCCAGAGCCGGTGCGTGGTTTGAAATAAACTTCTTGCCGTTCGCGCCGGTCAGCGGCAAAAAAGAACCGATTGAACAGTAAAATCGTAAAAGAAAAGGCTTCTCAATTTTGAAAAGCCTTTTCTATAATTGTAGTAATGCTTTGTTAAATTCCGAACAATCTCGGCGGAGCTTTTCTTTGCAAAAGTTTCCGCAATTTCAAACGCGCCTTGTGCAGCTGCGATTTCGACGTGCCGACCGAACAACCCAAGATTCGGGCGACTTCTTCGTGTTCGTAGCCTTCGACATCGTGCAAAACGAAGACGTTGCGATAACCGTTCGGAAGCTGCTCAATCGCGTGTTCGATAGCGATTTTGTCAACGACCGGCATTTTCGATTGATTCTCCGTTCCCGGAACAATCTGCACGGGCGTTTCGCCTTCTTCAGTCGTCTTCTCAAATTTCACGTTGCGTTTGCGAAAGTGCATCAGAACCTGGTTGACCGTCAAACGGTGCAGCCACGTCGTAAACGCCGAATCGCCGCGAAAACTGCCGATTTTGCGATGAAGCTGAATAAAAACGTCCTGCGTCAAATCTTCCGCTTCGGTCGCGTTCTGCAGCATTCGCAGACAAATCGAATAAACCCGGCGATGATGGCGGCTGTAAACTTCCTCGAACGCCGTCATATTTCCATTAGCGGCGGCTTGCGTCAATTCAAAGTCTTTCGCCGTCTTAACGTCGAGTTTGACTTCCGCCTTCATAAAACCTTTGCCGGTTTTTTCGGTTTCACCTGTTTCCTGCCAAATCGGATACTCTAAAGTTTCTGTCGTTGTCATTTTAATTTCTCCCTCGCGCCTTTGCTATACATCAACTATTATGCCACAAGTGATTTTAATCACAATCTCATACTAATTCACGAAATTTAGGCTGTTTGGTTGCGTTTTTTTAGACATACCTTGATATTCGCTGCACATCAAAATTCAGATTTAAACCAAAGCGTATGAAGATTGACGCATCTGACACATAATTCTAAAATATGTATCAAATCGTTACTGTTCGTTGGTTTTCTGGAGAAACAAGAGGATGACAAAAGTCTGGTTCGCAAAATTTTCGATTTTGGTCGGCATCGTATTTTCAATATTTGATGCCGGATACGGGCAAACAAATTCCACCCCGATTAAAAGCCGTGAAGTCTCCGACGGCGACGGCATTCCCGTATTGATTAAACATCTGCCGGACTGGGAAAACGCACGAAATCGTGCAACTTATATTCTCAATCGAAGTGACTTGCAGAACGCGCTCGGCGTTCGGACGGTTTTCGATGCGGTCGAATTTGAAAGCGGCACGGAAGCCGTTACTGCGCCTTACGAACAGGGAAAACTTCTGCTGATCGAGTTTTCGACTCCGCAATCCTCGTCCGATGCCGACGCGAAAATTCAGCAAACGCTGGCGCAAAACAACGGAAGTTCGCCGATTTTCTATCGGCGCATCGGAAATTACAACGTCTTTTTATTCGACGGCGGCGGCGGCGAAAGTGCGGCGAACGCGCTGTTCGATCAAATAAAATACGAGAAAAACGTCCAATGGCTCGGCGAAGACCCGTTTTATTACAAACGCGCCGAACGAACTTTGGCGCGAGGTTTGTCGGAAGTCTTCATTGCGACGGTTTTTGTTATCGTCGGCGGCTTAGGTTTGGCGATATTGGCGGGAATCGGAGTCGGTTTTCTTTTCTATCGCTGGCGCGAACAGAAACGCGGTGCGATGAAAGAATTCTCCGACGCGGGCGGTATGACGCGCTTGAATTTAGACGGATTTACGCCTGCGCCGGATAGATTGTTGGGAGAATAAGCAATGAGAAGCGAGAAGCAAATTGTCGGATTGCCTATTTTTCTTCCCGCGTTTTCCACGCTTGAACAGATTCTGCCGCGCCCGCGTGCATAATTTCGGGGCGATGATAACGCCAGTGTTTTTGAAATTCCTCGTCGCTCATTTCAGCGTGATTTTCCTTTTCTTTTGCCTTCAAATAATTTTCGCACCAATCACGCATTTCCGAGTTTTGATTCAACGCGGTTCGCGCTCCGTGCATCAAATTGTCGCGTTCCATAAAACGGTTCTCCTTATGTTAGAGTTTTCTCTTGATAAAAACTTTAGCGCAAAAATTGCGTAAAACCAACAGTTTAAGTTGCATTTCGGAGTATTCAGCGTGAAAAAACTTTTTTTGAACTCGCTTTTGATCTTATCGTTTCTGACATCCGTTAATTTCGCCCAAACCGCGAAACCGGCGCAGGCGACGGCGACCGCACCGGCGAAAATCAATCAAGCCGATGCCGTTCCGTATATCAATAAAATTTTGCCGAACGGTTTGGAAGTGATCGTTTTGCCGGACGCGAGCGTGCCGATTGTAACGGTCGAACTCGCCGTCCGCAACGGTTCTTTCACCGAACCGCCGGAACTCAACGGTTTGTCGCATCTTTACGAACATATGTTTTTCAAGCCGAATCAAGCCGTCCTGCTTTCGCAGTGCGAGTCTATTCTCAACGCCGGCGGTGCGCTTTCCGAGTCGGGCAGGCAATTATGCGTTAATCCGCTGCGTCTCAAATCGCAAATCGGCAGTCTCGCGTATCTCAAAGATGCCGACCAATTGAGTATCTACAACGGCACGACGCAACAGGAAGTCGTCAATTATTTTTACACGACGACCAGCCCGTATCTGGCGAGCGCGATTCGTCTCATCAACGATGCCGTGCGCTATCCGACGTTTGACGAGCAGGATTTCAAGGAAGAAAAAGATGTCGTCGTCGGCGAAATTGACCGCAACGAAGCGAATCCGTTTTTCTACTTGACGCGCACGATGTCGGACAAACTTTTCTACAAGTATCCGACGCGCAAAAACGCGCTCGGCACACGCGAAACGGTTTTATCGGCGACGACCGCCAAAATGCGGACGATTCAATCGCGTTATTACGTTCCGAACAATTCCGCGCTCGTCGTTACCGGCGATGTCAAACCGGACGAAGTTTTCAAGTTCGCCGAACAGACTTTCGGCAGTTGGGAACGCCGCAAGGTCGAGCCGTTCAAAGAATTTCCCCTTGTCGAACATCCGCCGCTCCCGAAAAGCGAAGGTTTCATCGTCGAACAGCCGGTGCAGAACGTGCTGATTCAAATCGGCTGGCAAGGTCCGTCAATCGGCAAGGACGACGCGGCGACTTATGCGGCGGACGTTTTTTCATACGTTTTATCGCAGCCGAATTCGCGTTTTCAACGCGCTCTGGTTGATTCGGGATTGACCGCCGCCGCCGACATCGGCTATTTGACGCAGCGCAACGTCGGACCGATTTCACTGACGCTGGTCACGACTCCCGAAAAAGCGAAAGTGGCGGTGCAAGCCGCCTATAATGAGATCGCGCAGTTCGATAAACCCGATTATTTCACCGACGAAGAACTGGAAAGCGCGAAGACGATTCTGGAATCGAGAGATTTATTCGACCGCGAGAAACTCAGCGATTACACGCACACGCTCAGTTTCTGGTGGTCTTCGGCCGGTATTGATTATTTTCGCGGTTATTACAAAAATCTCCGCGCCATTTCGAGAACCGACACCAATCGCTACGTCAAAACTTATATGCAAAACAAGCCGCACATCGGCATCGCTCTGATTTCAAAGGAAACGCAGGCGCAGGCGAAAATTAAGCCGCAAGATTTAATTGGAAAATAAAATATGACAGTTATTATTTATCGGTTATCGGTTATCGGCAAAAATTTGTGTTTGGCGGGTTTTTTGGTTTTATCTTTTGTCGTCGTCGGTTTCGCGCAAACCGCTCGTCCGAGTATCGCCGAACAAGCCGATCTCGTTACGGAATTTGATGTCAACGGGCTGAAAATTTTAGTCAAACGCCGCCTGAATGCGCCGACGATTGCCGCCGGACTTTTCATTCGCGGCGGAGCGCGAAATATCACGGACAAAAACGCGGGCATCGAAAATCTGATGCTGAACGTCGCCGAAGAAGGCAGCGTCAAATTTCCGCGCGAGGCTCTGCGGCGCGAACTTTCGCGGACGGGCAGCGACATCGGCTCGTCGGTCAGCAATGATTACAGTGCTTTGAGTGTCGCTTCGACGCGCCGGAATTTTGACCGTTCGTGGGATATTTTCACCGACATCGCACTTAATCCGGCGTTCGCGCCCGAAGACATCGAACGCATTCGCGCTCAGATTGCGACCGGTTTGCGCGAACAGGAAACCGACAACGACAATTATTTGCAGATTTTGCAGGATCGTCTGATCTACGCCAATCATCCGTATTCCAACGACGTGCGCGGCACGATTGACAGCCTCGCTAAATTTACGGCGAAGGATTTAAAGAATTATCACGATAAAATAATGCAGACTTCGCGCCTGTTGCTCGTCGTCGTCGGCGATATTGACCCGAACGAAATTAAAACTCGCGTGGCGGCGACGCTCGGCAAACTGCCGCGCGGCGATTATAAGGAAACGCCGTTTCCCGCGCTCGATTTCTCGAAGCCGTCGCTCAACATTACGGCGCGAAACCTGCCGACCAACTACGTGCAGGGCGTGTTCGATGCGCCGTCTCTGAACAGTCCCGACTATTACGCGATGCGCGTGGCGACCGCGATTTTGAGCAGTCTCGTGAACGAAGAAGTTCGCAACAAACGCCAGCTTTCCTACGCGCCGAGCGCGAATTTGAATTCTTCAGCCGTCAACACCGCCAACATCTACGTAACCGCTGTTGATGCCAATCAAGCCGTCGGCGTGATGCTCGACCAGATCAACCTTTTGAAGGAAAATCGAATTAAACAGGAAACCGTTGACAGCATCGCCGGATTTTTCCTGACACAGTATTACATCAATCAGCAGGCGAACGTCGCGCAGGCGGGCGAACTCGCCAAATACGAACTGGTCGGCGGCGGCTGGCGCAATTCGTTCGGCTTTTTAGACAAAATCCGCGACGTTACGCCCGAACAACTGCAAACCGTTTCAAAAAAATATATGAAAAATATTCGCTTCGTCGTCATCGGCAATCCGTCGGCGATTGATAAAAGAGTTTTCGTGCCGGCAGGCTGAAAACTAACGACGATAAATCGAACAGAGAAAAAGCGCGGAAGTCAACGATTTCCGCGCTTTTTCCAGTTTGCCGCCAACCGACTATTCGGCGCAAATCGTCTGAACTCCAGAATCTAAAATTATTTTCGTCATCGAGGAAGACGGCGGGAAGATATCGGGTCTCAGTTCCGCTAAAGATTCAAAAGAAGGTTTGGCGAAGTAATAACCCTGCACGAAATTGATGCCGAAATCTCGCAGCGTGTCGAGTTCGTTTTTCGTCTCGATGCCTTCGGCGACAATCAGAATGCCGAGATCGTCCGCGACGTGAATAATCCCTTTGACAATAGTTTGTTTGATGAAACTCGTATCAATGTCGCGGGTTAACTCCATATCCAGTTTGAGAAAATCCGGCTGGAAAACCGTTAGCAAATTCAAACCCGAATAGCCCGCGCCAAAATCGTCAATCGCGGTTTTGAAGCCTTGTCTTTGATATTCGGTAACGATGTTTTTCAGATGCGAGTTGTCCAAAACCTTTTCGACCTCGGTAATCTCGAAAATAATTTTGTCGAGCGGAAAGTTGTTTTCGGTCGCCGCCTTGATCGTCGTTCGGATGCAGTTTTCGGGACGGTAAACCGCATTCGGCAGAAAATTGATGCTCAAAAACGAATTGATTTTCAGCTTCGCCGCCAGTCGCACGGCTTTGACGCGGCACATCTGATCGAATTTGTAACGGTTGTCATCGTTGACCTGCGAGATTATTTCGCCCGCCGATTCACGATTTAAGCCGCGCACGAGTGCTTCCTGAGCAAAAATTTCCCGGTTCTGCAAATCAATGATCGGCTGAAAAGCCATCGTGAAATCGAAGTCGAGCGCGAAGTCTTCCGCACAGGCGCGACAGCCGAAACTTGTGAGAAGCGTTTGGCATTTGGGAGATTACTGGCATTTTTTATTTGGAACTCCGCGATTGAAAAACTATGAGCAAACGAACATTCACTCAAGTAAAAACCATTTTTACACAAAATTTAACAAGTTTGCAAGACTTTTATGAAAATTTCGTTGAGGCTTTTTCTGGAAATCCGATTTCGGGCAGCCGCAAAATCTCATTTTCCGTTTGACGTTTGGAACTCTCGAAGGCAGACTATTGCGAAACCGATGAACATCCCAATTACCGAGCAGGAAAATCCGCGCACCGCCGACATTGACAAACTGCCGACGCTCGAAGCGATTCGCCTGATTAACGACGAAGACAAAACCGTCGCTTTTGCCGTCGAAAAAGTTCTGCCGGAAATCGCGGCGGCGATTGATGTTATCGTCGAGCGATTAAAAGACGGCGGACGGCTTTTCTACGTCGGCACGGGAACGAGCGGACGGCTCGGCGTTTTGGACGCGAGCGAGATTCCGCCGACGTTCGGCGTGTCTTACGATGTAATTCAAGGTATTATCGCGGGTGGTTACGACGCGCTTTACAAAGCGACCGAAGCGTCTGAGGACAACGCGGAAGCCGGAAAAAACGATTTGCAGACACGCGGTTTGACGAGCAGGGACGCGGTAATTGGCATCGCCGCTTCGGGCAGAACGCCTTATACCGTCGGCGCGTTGGAATACGCGAAAAGTTTGCATTGCTTCACGGCTTGCCTGACCTGCGTTCCCGAATCTTTAATTACCAAAGCCGCAGAAATCTCAATCGTGCCGCTCGTTGGGGCGGAAGTTCTCGCCGGTTCTTCGCGGATGAAAGCGGGAACGGCGCAGAAGTTAATTTTGAATGTGATTTCGACCGCCGCGATGATAAAACTCGGCTACGTGACGGGCAATCGAATGACGAACGTCAAATCATCGAACGCCAAATTAAAAGAACGCTCCGTGAGAATTTTGATGGCGGAAACCGCTTTAAACGAGACGGCGGCAAACGATTTGCTGAATGCGGCAAACAATGATTTGCGCGTCGCCATCGTGATGCACCAAGCGAACGTCAAACGTGAAACAGCGGAAAGAAGTTTGGCGGAAAACGATTTCGTGATCGAGAAAACAATCGAACGACTCAAAAAATAACCGCGCGAAAAACGTCTTTTCACTTTACCGGCTTCTCAAAATAGCTGAGAGCGAACAACTAATGGCTGATGATTTTTTGTTGTCTGTTTGAGATATTCGTTACCGCCTGCTAGTTATCAGATATTCCAAAGCGGCTTTCTTAACGGTTTTGAGCCGACTGTGGTTCGCCACATCTCTGTTGTGTGCTTTGCGGCGTAAAAATGCCGCGAAATGTCTGATTAAATTCGTTATGTCAGCGGAGGCTACAACAATGAATCTAAACGGACATAAAAACAATTATTTATTAAACGGCGGAGTCGCATTGGCGATTGGTTTGGTTTTGTCATCAGTGATTTTCGGCTGGTTTTACAGCAACTCGAAAAAGGGCGACGAGGCGATTACGGTAACGGGTTCGGCGAAAAAACGCATCAAATCCGATTTGGTAACGTGGAGCGCGGGCGTTACCTATCAAGCACCGCAGCTCTCGGAAGCGTATAAGCTGCTGTCGGAAAATGTGCCGCGCGTCAAACAGTATCTGATCGGGAAAGGCATCAACGAAAATCAGATGACGGTTTCTTCGATTTCGACGACGACACTGCATAAACAAAATGAAAACGGCGGCGAATCGTCGGAGATTTCGGGTTATTCATTGCGGCAGACGATTGATGTGCGGTCGAACGAAGTCAATAAAATCGAGCAAATCGCCCGCGAATCCACCGAACTTATCAACCAGGGAATTCTGCTCGAATCCGGTTCGCCGCAGTATTCGTTCACACAGTTGGGCGATTTGAAAATCGAAATGCTCGGTGAAGCGGCGAAGGATGCCAAGACTCGCGCCGAAAAAATCGCCGCCAGCACCGGCAACAAAATCGGCGCGGTGCGCTCGGCACGGATGGGCGTGATGCAGATTACGGCGGCGGATTCGACCGATGTCTCCGACGGCGGCATCAGCGATACATCTTCGATTGACAAGGACGTAACGGCGGTCGTCAACATCAGCTTTGCGGTTGATTGAATTAACCTGAAATCGCTTTTGGCAATAATGGCGGCAGACTTAGCAATAAAGTCTGCCGCTAAACTTTTTCCTTACACACATTAAAAAACCGCTGCCGAAAAGCTGCCGGGATCTTTTGAAATCGAATTATCGTCTTAAATCAGCGTTGCTCTGAGAAATAAGAAAGCGTGATTAAGGCGAATTTTATTGACAATTTCCTTCAAAATAGAGTACAAAAACCTCGTATCACACGAAAAGTAATTCAAAAAAAATCAAAGTCGGGTGGCTTCTTACATTGTCGCTCAACTTTATCAACAAAGAGTAAAGTAGTTATGTTTTATCTATCGAAGGTTAAACGCTTCGGATTTGCAGTCGTCCTCGTCTGCCTGGGTTTTCTATGCGGCTTGACATCCGTTTCGGCGCAAACCGAGTTGGTTGTCAACGGCAGTTTTGAAACCGGAAACTTTAACGGCTGGACGACCACCGAGCCTTTCCGACCTTTCCGACCTTGGGCGGTAACCGGCGCGGGTCAGGGCGGCGGTTTTCCATCGGTTCATCTCACCCAGCCGCAGAGCGGAACTTTCAGTGCCTGGAACGGATTCGATGCCGGGTCTCCGGTTCCCGCGCAATTCACGCTGTTTCAGGACGTAACTATTCCGGCAAACAATTCGGCGCAGTTGAGATGGACAGACCGCCTCTCCTGGAATATGCGCGATTTCCCCGGCTCGACCCTGCCGAGACTTTTTCAAGTGCAGATTCGCAATCCGTCAACCGGCGCGGTTTTGCAAACGATTTACTCATTCACCGCCCCGCCCGCCACTGCCGGCGATACGGGTTATTTGCCGCACACGGTAAATCTTTCAGCGTATGCCGGACAAACCATCCGGCTGTTTTTCTTTGAGAACATTCCGCAACCGAATACCGGACCCGCGCAGTTTGAAATTGACTCGATCAGTTTGACCGCCCGGCTGCAAGTTGTTGCGACGTTCGATTTTAACGGCGACCGCCGGACTGATTTCGTCAATTTTCGATCCGGCAACGCCTTCGTTTACATCAGTCGTCCGAACGGCACATTTTCCGGCTTTCAATTCGGCATTCCCGGAGACGACATTTTTGCGCCGGGCGATTATGACGGCGACGGCAAATTCGATGTCGCCGTTTTCCGCAACAGCACCGGCATTTTCTATGTGCAGCGCAGTTCCGATAACACGATTGTCAGCTTCCGATTCGGTTTGCCGAGCGACGAGCCAGTGGCGCGTGATTACGACGGCGACGGTCGCACCGATTTTGCCGTCTTTGACCCGCTCAGCGGCTCTTACTATTTCGTGCGAAGTTCCAACGGCGCGACGGTGCAGTTTCAATTCGGGCAAAACGGCGATTATCCGGTTGCCAACTACAATACTTTTTGATCGGCGAAAGAATTGAACTTTGATATTCTGCTCGTGCTGAACTCAGGACGCGCCGATTAAATCGGTTTTCGACCGAGACAAAAAGTTTCAGATGCAAAAGACCGTGTAGAACAATTTCTTGCGGTCTTTGCCATTTTTTTGGAGTCGAACAGGTAAGCAGAAATTTTGCATCCGTTCGGCTGTCGTTCAGACTCCACGCTTGAGCGCGTTCTTTTGCCGCGCTGCACGTTTGGACTTTGAACAGACGACAAAAACGCCGTAAAACTTTTTACGATCCGTGGAGTGCTTTGTGAAAAACTCTACACGATTCGGCTTTAAACTTGATTTACCGACGGCGCGATGTTGATCGGCGGTGATTTTGTGATAATCTGCAAACGATTTTCCAACAGGCGGAATACTTGAATCAAACAAAATGCAAACTTTAGATTTAATCATCATTTTCGGTTATTTAATCGGCGTAACGCTATTCGGCGTGTGGTTTTCGTCGAAGCAGACGACGACCGAAGATTATTTTGTCGGCAGCCGAAACGTGCCTTGGTGGGCGATTGCGGCTTCGATTGTGGCGACGGAAACTTCGACGATCACGTTTATTTCCGTTCCCGGAATCGCGTTTGCCAGAAACGGCAATTTCGAGTTCCTGCAAATCGTTTTCGGTTATTTATGCGGGCGCGTCGTCATCTCGCTGCTGTTTATTCCGATGTATTTCACAGGCGATCTGCAAACGGTTTATCAGCTTTTGGGAACGCGCTTCGGCTCAAAGGTGAAAATGCTCGCGTCCGCTTTGTTCGTCGTGATGCGAAACATCGCCGACGGTATCCGCCTGCTTTTGACGGCGATTGTTCTCGCTGCCGTTTATGTCGCGTTCGTGCCGACGGCTTCGACCGAGACGGTGATAATCGGTTCAATCGTTTTGCTCGGCGTGGTGATGATTATTTTCACTTATTACGGCGGAATGGAAGCCGTGATTTGGGTCGAAGTCGTCCAACTCGGAATCTACATCGGCGGTGCGGTCGCGGCGGCGGTCGTCATCGCGCAGCAGATTGACGGCGGCTTTGCGGGCGCAGTCGAACTCGGAAAAGAATTTAACAAATTTCAAATTTTCGATTTCACCCTTGATTTTACGAAAACCTACACTTTTTGGTCGGGTTTGATCGGCGGCTGTTTTCTTACGATGTCCACGCACGGAACCGATCAATATCTCGTTCAGCGATACCTTTGCACCGACAAGCCGAAAAGCGCGTCGCTGGCACTGCTGTCGAGCGGCGCGGTCGTTCTCGGACAATTTATCGGATTTTTGTTCATCGGAGTTTTATTGTTCGCTTTTTACGCGCCGTATAACGCCGCCGAATATCAAAGCGCGGGCGTTGCCGGTTCGGGCGTGGCGGCGACGTTTCCGTTTTCCGGCGGCGACAAGGTGTTCCCCGACTTTATCACGAAATTTATGCCTTCGGGATTGAGCGGTTTGGTGATTGCGGCGATTTTCGCGGCGGCACTTTCATCGTCGCTTAATTCCATCGCCGCCACCTTCGTCAACGATTTGTATAAACCGTTTGCGAAAAATAAATCGGACAAGCATCTTTTGAAAGTTTCCGGCTGGCTGACGCTCGTCATCGGCATCGTGCAGATCGTCGTCGCGCTCGTCGTGATGCGGCAGAATCGTTCCGCTCTCGACAACGCACTTTCAATTGCGTCGCTTTTCAACGGTCCGGTTTTAGGAGTTTTCCTCGTCGGCGCATTTATCAAAAAAGCTAATGAAGCCGCCGCTTTAACCGGAATGGCGGCGAGTATCGCGCTGATGCTGTATATCAAATTTTTCACGCCGCTTGCCTGGACGTGGTATGTTTTGCTCGGCAGTTTGACGACATTGCTCGTGGCGTGGCTGGCGAGTTTTATTTTTCAGAAGGAAGTTATCAATAATTAACCCGAATTCGAGTTAATCCGCTCCGCGAAGGAGCGGACTGACCTGTTCGCCGTTCACTGTCAACTATTCATTATTAAACGGAAGATTACTTCGTCAACTAGTCAACAATTGATAGAGAACAGCGAACAGTCCGGTTAACCGATTCGACTTTGTTTTGATAAACTGCCCAAATTTTTTATCCTGAACCTCAGGTAACGATTAGTTTTATGAATTTTCAAAATTTCTTTGCTCGTTTTCGCGTAATTTTATCCGTGTTTATCGGCGTTCTTTTATGGACGAATTCGCTGTCCGTTTTTTCCCAAACCGTCAAGTTTCAACCGTCGGAAAAGTCTTTCAAACGGGCTGACAAACAACTGAAAAAAATGTCGGTTGACGAAAAAGTCGGGCAGATAGTCCACATCGGCATCAACGCCCGCTACCAAAATCAGGACAGCTACGAATTCAAAGAATTAAAACGGCAAATCGTCGAAAACAAACTCGGCGGCATCGTGCTTTTCGGCGCGCCGATTTATGAATCCGTGTTTCTCGTCAATCGAATGCAGGAAGCCGCAAAAATTCCGCTTTTGATTGCGATTGACGCGGAAACCGGAGTCGGAATGCGTTTTAACGACGCGGAAAACTTCCCCTGGAATATGGCGGTCGCGGCGACGGGCAATCCTGAATACGCCCGTCGCGTCGGCGAAATCACCGGGCGCGAAGCCCGCGCTTTGGGAATTTTGCAGGTTTACGCGCCGGTTTTAGATGTCAATAATAATTCCGAGAATCCCGTGATTAACGTCCGCAGTTACGGCGAAAATCCGTTGGATGTCGGACGTTTCGGCGCGGCGTTTATCGAAGGTTTGCAAAGTCAGAAAATTATCGCCACCGCCAAACATTTTCCCGGACACGGCGACACGGCGGTTGACTCGCATCGCGGTTTGCCGATTATCAACTTGCCTCGGACGCGATTAAATCAAGTCGAGTTGCCGCCGTTTCAGCGGGCGATCAACGCCGGTGTCGCTTCGATAATGGTCGCGCACATCGCTCTGCCGCAGATTGATCCGACGGAAATCAAGCCGTTGAAAAGTTTTATTCAGGGCGATGCCGAAGACGGCGCGGAAATCGTGACGGAAAAAGCGACTCTGCCCGCCACGCTTTCGGCGAAAGTGCAGACGGAGATGCTGCGGAAAGAAATGAATTTTCAAGGCTTAATTGTTACCGACGCGATGAGTATGAGCGGTTTGACGATTTATTTTGACCAGGACGAAGCCGCCGTCCGTGCCGTTTTAGCGGGCGCGGATATTCTGGAAAAACCGGCGGACGTTGACGCGACCGTCAAAGGTTTAAAAGCCGCTGTCGCTTCTGGCAGAATTTCCGAAGAACGACTCAATCAATCGGTTCGCAAAATTCTCGCGTGGAAATACGAACTCGGTCTGGACAAACAAAAAATCACGCCGCTCGACGCGATTGATAAAACGGTTTCGAGCGACGAATCGCGCCGCTTATCAAACGAAATTGCCGAAAATGCGATTACTCTGGTCAAAAGCGAAAGCGGAGTTTTGCCGCTCGCTAAAGACAAAAAAGTTTTCCTTTTGGGAATCACCAACGGCGACGACCGCAATTTCGCTGCCGGAACTCTTCAGAGAACTTTGCGGCAAGCCGGAATCAGATTTGACGCGGTAATTTTAGACGAACGCTCGACCGACGAGGAAATCAGCGCGGCGCGAAAAAAAGCCGGTGAAGCCGACATCGTTCTCGCCGGACTTTTCGGGCGCGTTCGTTCGGGCGCGAAAAATTCGGTTGGCATTCCCGAAGTCGGCGCGAAACTTCTGCGCGAATTGTTGCAAACCGACAAAAAAGTCGTCAGCCTGAGTTTTGGCAATCCGTATCTGCTGAACAATTTCCCCGAAATGAAAACCTACGTTGTCGCTTACGGCGATATGGCGAGTTTGCAAAGGGCGACGGCGCGGGCGTTGGTCGGCGAGATTCCTTTCAAAGGAAAACTACCGATTTCGTTGGGAGAATATAGAGCGGGAACGGGCAGCGGAATTTCCAAACCATAAAGGCGTTTGCGCTCTGCACGGATTTTTATTTCTTGTTCGGCAACGATTTTTTAGGCAAAACGGCTCGCGCCGCTACGTCTTAAAGGAAAGTCAAACCTCTAAAAATCAAATAAGGATAAGGGATATATGGCATACGCATTTAATACCAAAGCGAAAGCGGTCGAGTTCATCACGCCGTTTAATAACAGCAGTCCGAAGTGGACAGCAAAACTGAATATCGGCAAAGCGGTCGGACACACGCAGATTACTTTATATGCCAACGGCAAATATGTCGGCGTTTTGCAGGGCGACATTTTAGGCTCGGCTTTATACAAAGACAAAAACACGAACGGAGTCGAAGGCAATCCGATTTCGCTGACGTGGCAGAAAGTTTTAGACGGCGTGGACGAAGTTTATCGGCACGGCACGGCTTGGGGAACTTGGTATTGCCACGATATTACGGCGGCGGTTTTCCGGCGTTGGGGAATGAACGGCGAAGATGTCTACCGAGCGGCTTACCGAAGCACGCCGGGCGGCAGAACGGGACTGGTCGCCGCACGCATCGTAACAATTTTGTCTGGAACGCCGATTGTTACGACGGGAGTTTTAGGCGCACACGAAGCGTGGAACGCTTTTCAAGATACCTGGAACAACATTACCCAACCGTCTTCGTGGAATTTCAAATTTTAAAAGATAAATTCCGGCGTTCAAATTTTTACGCGCCGAGATCGGTTTTTTCCTGTTCGCAGCGGCGCAGTTCGGCGGCGAGCAAGTCTGATTTATAAAAGTAAATTTTATTAAGCGAGTTCGATTGTCGAAGCGCGAGCAGATCGGCGTTGGCTTTTTCGTAAAAAGCGTGCGCCGCGTCGAGATTGGCGACGCGTTCGCTTTTCGGCGCATTCGCGTTCGCCGCCAGCAGCGAATAAATTTTGCCGAGTCGAATGTTTGAATTGCTTTGCAAAACCGTGTTGACCGCCGCGTTGCCGTCTCCCGCAAAGCGTTGGGCGAACTCCAGTCCGCGCCGATATTCATCAATCGCTTCGGCGGCGCGATTTTCTTTCAACAACAAGTTGCCGATTTTGTTGTGCAGCAAATTCACCTGCGACGGAAACTGGCTGTTCGTCGGGTCGCCGATGGCGAGCGATTCAAACAACTCGACGGCGCGGCGGTAATTCTCCAGAGCTTTTGTCGAATCGCTCGCCGCTTCGTAAGCCATTCCCAGATACAAATACACTTCGCCGAGATCGTGCCGCGCTTCGTTATTTTTCGGGTCGGCGGCGGCGATTTCGGCGAACAATTTCATCGCCCGCTGCCCGTTGGCGAGGCTTTCCCTGGCGTTCCCGATTCTGGCTAACGCCGAGCAGACATTGTTCGTCGTCGCCGCCAAATAACGCCGGTAAATTTCGTTGTTGGGGAAATCGCGCAATAACTCTTCGGATAAAACGACCGTGCGGCGATGAAGTTTAACGGCTTCTTCGAGTTTCGCCTGAACTTCGGCGGGCGGCGCGTTCTGTTCGCGCAGCGCGTCGCACCAGTATTCGAGCCGCGTCCCGATGCGCTGCAAAGCGGCGATCAGACGGCGGCGATAACCTTCGTTCGACGGATCGGCGCGGCGCAGTTCTTCGATAATCACTATCGCCTGCCGGAACATTTTGATCTGACCTTCATAACCTTCGGCAAATTCCACCGCGTCGCCGTGATTAAAATAATTGACCGCCAGACCGAATTGATACTCGGCGTTGTCCGGCTCGCGTTCGAGCATCTGCAAACCGATTTCGAGGTTTCTCTGCGAAACTGCGTAAGCCTCGTTCCATTCCTGTCGGCGCGACTGCAAAGCGACGAGTTTGAAATTCGATTTCTGCAAATCCGTATAAAAAACCGCATTAAACGGCTGGGTGCGAATCAGTTTTTCGAGCAGCGAAACGCTTTTTCGATAGCTGACGACCGCTCCGGGCGAATCGCCGAGATTGGATTCAAAGGCTTCGCCCTGCACATTGCCGATTTTGAAATAAGCCTGCGCCAATTCGTGTTCGAGCGTCGGATCGTCGTTCGTGTCGCTTGCCAGACGGTCGAGATAAGCAGTCGCATCTTTGACCAGCATTTCGCGCACGCCGGTCGCGCCGGGTAAATCTTTGATGGCATCGTGATATTTGAAAACGACGTTACGGGCGAGTTCGCGGACATCGTTAAAACGACTTTCGGCGCGTTTCCGCTCGCGTTCGGCGCGAACGTATTGCCAGGAAATCCCGCCGATGCCGCCGATCAGAATCACGAAAACCAGCGCGGCTGATACCACCGAAACCGCGTTCCGTTTGACGAATTTTTCGGCGCGATACGAAAAAGTGTCGGGACGCGCCGCGACCGGTAAACCTGCCAGATGCCGCCGCAAATCTTCGCTGAATTGCTCGACCGACGAATACCGCCGCGAAGGTTCTTTGCGAAGTGCTTTCAGCAGAATGTTATCCAAATCGCCACGCAGCAACTTTAAATTTTGGTTTCTTGATCTCGAATTGGTTTTCGCTTGGTTTTCATTCGTTTGACCTTGATTTTCCTCTGTCAACTTTTTATCCGCTGACTCGTCGCCGCTCGCCGCCGACTGCCAACCGCCGACTGCTTCGGAAGGTTTCTGCGGATTCGTTTCGATAACGGCGCGGGCAACTTCGTCGGGGCGTTTACCGGTTATTTGATATGGCAGAACGCCGGTTAAAAGCTCGTATAAAATCACGCCCAAACTGTAAACATCGGTCGAAGTCAAAACTGTTTCGCCGCGAAATTGTTCTGGGGACGCATAATTCGGAGTCAGCATTCCGAGCGATGTGACCGTTCCTTTACCTTCCGGCGATTCGGATTCGGAAATCAATTTTGAAATCCCGAAATCGAGCAGTTTCGGTTCGCCTTTTGAATTGACGATGATATTTGAAGGCTTCAAATCACGATGAACGACGAGCCTTGAATGCGCGTAGGAGACCGCTTCGCAGACTTTGCGAAACAAATTCAATTTCTCCGCGACCGACAAATTTCCGCCGTTTGCAAACGCCGTCAAATCAACGCCTTCGACGTATTCCATCGCCAGAAACGGCACGTTATCTTCCGCCACGCCGACATCGAGCAACCGGGCGATATTCGGATGTTCGAGCGCGGCTAAAATTTCCTGTTCGCGCCGGAAACGCCGCAGAATCACATCGGAATCCGCGCCGTGACGAATGATTTTCAACGCGACTTTCTGTTTCAGATCGGCGCGTTCGGCTAAATAAACCGCGCCCATTCCGCCTTCACCGATTTTTTTGATAATTCGGTAATTGCCGATTACATTTTTGACGGTTTCGGGCGGGATAATCGAAAAATTATTGAAAAGCGTTTTGGCATCGGCATCGGAGGCGAGTAGTTTTTCGACTTCAAGGCGCATTTCGTCGTCGCCGTTGAACGCTTCGTTCAAAAACTTTGCGCGATTTTCTTTCGGCAATTCAACGGCTTCGGTGAAAATCTCTTTAACTTTTTGCCAGCGTTCAGGATTCATATTTTAGGAAAGGATGAAGGCGAAAGAATGAAGGCGAAGGAATAAAAGACGAATAACTTAACAGCGCATATTCATCATTCATCCTTTCGCCTTCATCCTTTGAGTTGTTCGTGCAGCCACGCTTTAGCGATGCGCCATTCGCGTTTGACGGTCGAGTCGGAAACGCCCGTCACTTCGGCGATTTCCTCGTTCGTCAAACCGCCGAAAAATTTCAATTCGACGATTTTTGCTTGTTTCGGATCAAATTCAGCGAGTTTGTTTAAGGCTTCATCGAGCAAAATTAAATTTACATCCGCGCCATTCGTAAAATCCACGATTTCATCTAAAACCAATCGCGTCCGATTGCCGAAACGCTTTTCGGCGTTGTTTTTGACGGCGTGATTAACCAGAATGCGGCGCATCATTTCCGCCGCCAGTCCGAAAAAATGGGCGCGGTTTTGCCAGTCGGCGGAATGC